>CAIOUK010000298.1 GCA_903861445.1 uncultured Verrucomicrobia subdivision 3 bacterium | reverse complement strand
TGCCGGTGTTGCTGGAAGTTACCCAACCTTTTTTGCCCGTCCAACGCCACGGAAACACGCGCACAAAACTGGATTGATGAGCGAGGTTCGTCGGCATCACGCTCACTTCCAAATCACCGTCCTGCGCAACAAACACCTGACTTGCACCCGTGCCGTCGGCGTTCTGCGCGAAGGTGCAGGAGTAACCGTGCTTCAACTTGAACGAACTGATGTTATCCATCATGCCGCCGAGTGCGGCCGTGGTGTTGTAATAGGTGTAAAGCGCGAGCGACGCGGACGTGCCGAGAAAATTTTGTCCGCTGAAAACTTGCAACGGCGTGTAACTCGGGGATTGTGGGACGATGACCGAACCCATCGCGTATTCGTCCAGCCGACAATTGCTGCCCGCGACCGCCGCCGAACCATTCACGAGCACTTGCGAAAGATAATAGGCCGAGACGACTGAAGGCCGGATGTTCGGCAGAAAAAACCACGCATCAGCGGAAGTCAGATTAACGGTGCAACTCGGAATCGGATTTGTCGTGGCCGTAACGCGCAACTCACAGCGGTTGCTCATCGTGATCGTGAAATTGGTCAACGCGCCGTAAGTCTGCACGCCATTGGTGATGACCAAGGCCGTTTGCGCCGTCGCGGCCAATGGCAGCAACGCCGCCACCGCTAACAGCCAACGCGCTGCACAAAAACGGGAATTCATGGTCATCTCAAAGTATCACGGAATCAGGACTAGATAAAATGGGTTGTTACGCGGTATCAGATTGATTCAGGCTGTCACCAAGTAATGCGATTTTAACGCTGTAATTTCGCCATTTATTTCGCCAGCGATGAAATTAAGGGATGCGGATGGCGTAAGACTTCTTGCGCCGGGCAAAATAGTTACTGGTTCAGCGATAGTTCCAGCACCACCCAAAGTTCCGCCAGAAAATGTTGTGAAACCAGCGTAGGTGCGCGCATTGGAGACTGATGGCGCAGGGTGAAGGACACACCCAACTTTAACCCAACGCCCTTTTTTAAATCTTACAAGCGAGGATGACCTAAATTGATGCGGCTTGGGTCGAATGAAGAAACAAAGTTATACAAGTTCGTCCCGCTTGACCGACGAAAAATGAATTGAGTCCGTAGCGGTGCGTCCGGCAACATAGGTAAAAGCCTGATGAAAAATCTGTTTGCTCTAATCCACCGCCACGCGCTGGCATTTTGGTATGTGCTCACAGTTATCCTGCCCATCATCCTTCGCACTGGCAAACGTCCGGTAATTTTTTCGCGGTTCGCCGGCATGGGCGATATCATCGCCACCTTTCCCGCCGCGCTGGAATTAAAAAAGCGGCATCCAGGCGTGATCTATATTTACAATTGCGCCGCCAGTTTTGCCTGCCTGCCCCGCATGGCTGGCGTGACGGAACGCATCACTTGCTTGCGCTCAATCGGTGTGGTCGGGCATTGGTATCGTTGGTTGCTGGGTGGATTTTACCATTTTAGTTATGGCGATGAAGGGAGCCAAACGGCATCCACGGAAATTGTCATCCGCGAATACGGTCGCAACTTTGGCTTGGAAATCAGCGACGCCCATCCACGCCTGACAATTGGTGCAGATACCGTTGCGCGGGTGAAATCGCATCTGGCGCGAATCGGCAGCGGACCGGAAAATCTCATCCTCATCCATCCTGGGCCTAGTTGGCCCGTGCGCACTTGGCCGCACGAAAAGTGGTTGGAACTATTGCGCCATCTGCGCGAACAAGGTTTTACCAACATCGTTCAAGTTGGCGCGGGCATTCGTAGCTATACCAATGTCGGCGCCGAAGAATTTCCGCGCTTGCCGGAAACACAATCGTTGGTGGATCAGTTGAGCGTGGAGGAAACCATCGCGCTAATTTCGCTGGCACGGCTGTTTATCGGTATTGACTCAGGATTGCTGCATTTTGCCGCGTGCGTGCAGACGACAGCAGTAGGAATTTTCGGCCCGACTTCGCCGCACCTGCGGTTCGCGCCGGCCTTCATAAAATCATTTGTGACGAGCCATGCCGAATGCCAAGGCTGCCATCATCGAATCCCACGTTTGCATTGGGAAAAGAATTGCCCACACGACATTCGTTGCATGAAGGAAATCAGCGTGGAAGAAGTTCAGCGCGCGTGTTTGGCAAAGTTGTCGGCTGAAAACAAAACATAACATGAAACAAATCATTCAAAGCTTGTTGCGTCCGTTTGGTTATCGTCTGCACGACATGAAAAAATTTGGTCGTGATCCCTGGCGGGATATCCAGATTTTGCTGCAATCAATCCCTGCCCCGGTTTGTTTCGACGTGGGTGCGCATCAAGGCGAAACCGTCAAACTCATGGTTGAATATTTTCCCAATGCCAGTATTTACGCTTTTGAGCCCGACCCAGATAATTTTGCCGCATTACAGCAAGCTGTCGGGAACATTCCTCAAGCCCGGCTTTATCCGCTGGCGATGGGAGATCATTCGCACAAGTCGAAATTAATCAAAACGGCTTTTTCCATGAGCAACTCGCTCTTGCCCGCCGTTGCCGCGATGAAATCTGAAGCGCATAAAAAATTGGCGAAGTAGAAATCACTGTTGCCACGCTCGACCAGTTTTGCTTGGAGCATAAAATTGAAACGATTGACCTGCTGAAAACGGACTGTCAGGGATTTGATCTGCGTGTTTTGCAGGGGGCAACCAAATTATTATCTGAACGCCGCGTTAAAGTAATTCAGTGTGAAAGTTTATTTGTTGCGGAGTATGAGTCGCAGGGCTGGTTTTATGAAATCCTCCAGTTTCTGACTGCAATGGGCTATGTGCCCGTATCATTTGGCGAGCCAGCGCGGAACGCCAAGCACGAAATCATGTGGTCAGATGTTGTCTTTACGTGTCGCGAGCAGCCAACGCGTTAGCCTGTCACGCCCCACAGCCGCCAGAGGCGGGCGCGCATTTCGGCGGCGTTAAATTCGGTGCGGGCACAGCGCAAAATATCGTCGCGGAAAGCGGTTCGCGGCGATGCTAGCTGCAGCGATTCGAGCAAAAACTTTTCCAGATCATCGCCCGTTGTCGCGTTGGTGAATTTCCCCAATCGGTGTTCCTGCATGATTTGTGCGAGGCTGCTCGTGGAGTGGCCGAAGCCGAGCACCGGCACGCCAGCGGACAAATAAGTGCCCACCTTGTTCGGAAAGCTGAAACGGCTGTAGCGTAAATCTTCGCCCGCTGAATCCATCACCACAATGCCCCAGGCACAGCGCCGCAGCGCGGCAATCAGTCCGTCATCTGTGAACATGCCATGTTCCGTCATCCAGTCCGGTTCGAACCACGCACGGCTGCGGTAATTGCGTCCGCCGAAAAATTCCAGCACGACTTTTTGCGGAACCTGTGCGCAGATTTTTTTCAGGGCGGCGAGCGTGGCCAGAAAATCATTTTCGGAAATGATTGTGCCGACATACGCCAGCCGGATGATG
>CAIOUK010000297.1 GCA_903861445.1 uncultured Verrucomicrobia subdivision 3 bacterium | reverse complement strand
GACCGGGCTGGATGATTTTCATTGGGATGCCGGTGCAGTGGCGGCGCTGCGGCGTTTTCTGGATGCTGGCGGCACGTTGCTCATCAACAACAGCCTCGGCCTGCACACGTTTGACGTGGCGGTGCGGCGTGAGCTGAAAAAAGTTTTGCCGGAAAGTGAATTCGCGCCGTTGCCGGCGTCGAGTCCGCTATTCGCTTCCGTTTTCAAAATCAGCGACGCCGAATACACTGCCGCCGCCCGCGCGCAAAAGCCCGACCTCACCGCGCCACGGCTCGAAGGCATCTCGCTGCACGGCGACGTGAAGGTGATTTACAGCCCGTTCGATCTGGAAGCCGGCTGGCAGGGCATGGAGCATCCGCTCGCCAAGGCCTACGCGCCGGATTCCGCGCTGAAACTCGGCATCAACATCGTGATGTATGCCATGACGCACTGAACAAATGATGAAGTGAACTCCGGCAAAACGGACTCGCTTCCGCATTCTACCTTCTTCATTCTTAATTCAAATTATGCCCGCCCTCACTTACCAATTCCAGAAACAGTCGCACCGTTTCCCGCTGGCCGACCGCGCCCGCATTGGCCGCGCGGAGGACAATGACCTGTGCGTGCCGTGCGATTCCATATCGTCGCATCACGCTGTCATTGCCCGCAACGGTGCCGGTTTTCAAATCACCGACACCGGCAGCCGCAACGGCATTTTGGTGGATGGGAAAAAAGTGAATTCATTTGCTCTGGCCGACGGCACGGTGTTTGCGCTCGGCGACGTGGAATTTGTTTTTTCCGCAAAGGCAGAAGCGGTTGAAGCGCCGCCCGCTGGCGCGCCCAAAGATGATTCGTTGGCCGCCATTGTCGGGTTCAAAGCCGCGCATGAAAAAGTTCTCGCTGAAATCGGCAAGGTCGTCATCGGCCAGCGCGAGGTTGTAAACCAGATGCTCGTCGCACTGTTCGCGCGCGGCCATTGTCTGCTCATCGGCGTGCCGGGACTGGCCAAGACACTCATGGTGCGAACGCTTGGCAGCGCGGTTGACCTCGGCTCCAACCGCATCCAGTTCACGCCCGACCTTATGCCGTCGGACATCACCGGCACGGATATTCTTGAAGAGGATCCGAGCACCGGCAAACGCGTGTTCCGTTTTCATCGCGGGCCGATTTTTACCAACCTGTTGCTCGCTGACGAAATCAACCGCACGCCGCCGAAGACGCAAGCCGCGTTGCTCGAGGCGATGCAGGAACAGCGCGTGACGATTTCCGGCACGAGCTACGAGCTGCCGAATCCGTTCATGGTGCTCGCCACGCAAAATCCGATTGAGCAGGAAGGCACTTATCCGCTGCCCGAGGCGCAGTTGGATCGTTTCATGTTTTGCATCCACCTTGGCTATCCGAGCGCGGCGGAAGAACAGCAGGTGATTTTGAACACCACGCGCGATTTGCAGACGAGCATCACCAGCGCACTCAATTCCGCCGACGTGCTCAAGCTCCAGCAACTCGTCCGGCAGGTGCCCGTGAGCGAACACGTCGCGCTCTACGCGATGAATCTCATTCGTGCGACGCGTCCGAACCTCGACAGCTCGCCTGATTTCGTGAACCGCTGGGTGCGCTGGGGCGCCGGCACGCGCGCCGGCCAATATCTTTTGCTCGCCGCGAAAGCGCACGTTTTGCTGCAAGGCCGTTTCAGCGTTTCCTGCGCCGACGTGCGCGAACACGCACTGCCCGTGCTGCGCCACCGCATTTTCCCGAACTTCACCGCCGCCAGCGAAAGCGTCACGACGGATCAGATCGTGAAAAAAATTCTGGAGACGGTGAAGGAGCCGCAATATTGAAATTCGAAATTCAAATTTCGTAATTTCATGACCGCCGCCTACAAATTTCTCCCGCCCGAACTCGCCGACCGGCTGCGCGGGTTGGGCGTGAGCGTGCGGCGACCGGTCGAAGGTGGATTGCAGGGCCTGCACCGATCGCCGCATCACGGCGCGTCCGTCGAGTTTGCCGACTACCGTGAATACACGCGCGGCGATCCGCCGAACCGCATTGACTGGGCGGTCTATGCGCGCACCGACCGCCACGTCATCCGCCGCTATCAGGAGGAGACGAATGTCCGCGCCTACATTTTGCTCGATACTTCCGAGAGCATGGCGTTCCGCGACGCCGGCAAACTTTCCAAAATAGATTACGCCTGCCACCTCGCCGCCGGGTTGATGTTTGCGCTCGTCAATCAATCCGACGCCGCCGGCTTGACGCTGTTCAACGACGCGGTGCAAAAACAGTTTCCGCCGGTCGGTTCGCTCGGCGGTCTGCGGCCGATGCTGCTCGCGCTGGAGGAAATCAAGCCGTCCGGCCACAGCAAAATTGACCAGGCGCTGCACACGCTCGCCGAACAAATCCAGCGGCGCAGTCTCGTCATTTTGATTTCCGATTTGCTGCAAAATCCGGCGGACACGATTCGCGGCATCCGCCATTTGCAGCACAACAAGCACGAAGTCCTCGTGCTGCACACGCTCGACGCGGCGGAAATCAGTTTGAATTTCAGCGGCTTCACCGAGCTGCGCGAACTCGAAACCGGCGCGCGGCTGCCCGTTCAGGCCGACGAAATCCGCGACGCCTACGCGTCGGAGGTGCAAAAATTTCTCGACGAACTCCGGCGCGGCTGTCTCGGCAGCCTCGCGGATTATCAACTCATTGACACGCGCACGCCGGTCGAGGAGGCGCTGCACGCCAAATTCGGCCAGCCATGACCGGCCTCACCGCGCTCAACCCGTTTTTCCTGTCGCTGCTGCCGCTCGCGGCGCTGCCGGTGGTGTTTCATCTTTTCTTCCGGCTAAAAAAATCACCGCGCGTGTTCTCGACGCTGATGTTTTTCGACCGCATTGACCCGAAGCTCAACGCCCGCCGCCGCCTGCGCGAATGGCTGATTTTGTTGCTGCGCACGCTGCTCATTTTATTTCTGCTGCTCGCGCTTGCGAAACCGGTTTGGTTTGGCATCGGCAAGGAAGGTTCCGTCGCCGTCGCGCTGGTGATTGATAATTCCGGCTCGATGAGCGGCACCGGCGCGGACAGCCGCACCAAACTCAAGGAAGCCGTGGACGCCGCGCGCGGCCTTGTGGCACTACTGCGCGACAAGGACAGCGCGGGAATTATTTTGCTCGTGGACGATCCGGTCGTGCCGCTGCCCGCCGGCCTGACTTTCGACAAATCCGCCTTGCGCAACGCGCTGGATCGCATCAGCGAAACCGAGGCTAGCGGTAGCATCGCCAATGCCATCGAACACGCCAACGCGCTTTTTGAAAAAAGCGACGCCACGCATTTTGAAATCCATGTCCTCTCGGATTTGCAGGAAGAAAAATGGAGCCAGCCGCCGGTGAATCTCCGCGCGCCGCGCGCCGGCACGAGCCTCGTCGTTCATCGCCTGCCGTCGCCGAACCTCCCGAAATCCAATGTCGCCATCACCGGCGTGCGGCTGCCGACAAAAGTCATTTTGTCCGGTCGCAAGTTGCCGCTGGAAGTCCAGCTCGCCAACGCGCTGACGACCGAAAGTCGTGTCCGTCTGAATTGGCTCACCGATGCCGGCACGCGCGGCAGCGACGAAATCATCGTGCCGGCGAAGTCCGACAAAACCGCGCGCGTCACGCTTGAATCGCAAACTTCCGGCCTGCGCTGGGTCAGCTTGCAAATCGAAGGCGACGATTTCGACGCCGATAATCACGCCTTCATCGCCTTCAACTGCCAGGAAAAAAAGAGCGTCGTCTTCGCGGGCAAGGCTGCCGGCTTCGGCCAGTTGCCGCTGGCCGTTTCGCCGACCGGTGACGGCAAATTGTCCGGCTTGGTTCCGTCGTTCGTGGACGCGCCGGATTTTTCCGGCGGCTTTCTGGTGCTGACGTGGGATTCGTTCGTGACCGATTCGCCAACGCGCTGGGCCGCGCTGAAAAAATTTCTCGAGGCCGGCGGCGGCGCGCTGATTGTGCCGGCCACAACGGCAGCCGGCGGTTTCAATCCGCCGCCGGAATGGCTCGCCGCCGCGCCCGGCAATTTTCAAACCGCGTCCAACGGCCTAGCCCTCGTCGCGCTCGACAAGGCAAATTCCATTTTCAGCGATTTGCGCGACGAGAAAGGCGACCTCGCGCTGCGCAATGTGAAAGTGTTCCGCTTCCTGCCGCTGTGCTCGTCGCCGAACGACACGCCGGTGCTCGGCTTGGAAGACGGTCGCGCGCTGCTCGCGGAACAAAAAGTTGGCAAAGGCCGTTTGTTCACCAGCGGCTTCGCGTTCGACTCCGCGTGGAGCACGCTGACGCTGAAACCCGGCTTCATCGCGCTGGCGCAAAATCTCGCGCTCGCGCAAACCGGTGCGGAGACAAACATCATTTCGCTGGTCGCCGGTGAACCGCTGCGGCTCGCGTTGCCGATCAACGACGCGTTGCAAGTCCAGTCGCTCGGCGGCAGCCCGCTTGATTGGAAAGGCACGCCGGCACAGCTCGCCACGCTGCCGCGCTCCGGCGTTTATGCGGCGCGCAGCGAAAAAGAAACCAGCTACATCGCCGTTCGCTCGTCTGAAAAGGAAGGCAAACAAAATTTTATTTCCAGCGACACGCTGCCGGCACTTGGCTCGCTGGCGTATGTGGTGAAAGATTTCAGCGGCGGCGAATCGCTGGTGTCCGAATTTCGCCGGCTGGAAAAATCGCTCGATTTAAGTCCGTGGCTGCTGCTGCTCGCGCTGGCCGCGCTGGCGGCGGAAGGCTGGCTCGCCAACCCGCCGCCGCTCAAGGCGAAGCCGGCGGCAAAACCGAAACCTGTTTTTGAGGAGAAAAATGTTACCGTGCGCTAACCATTTTTTCCTGGCGATGATCCAGTGGCATCCGCGCTTCAGCGGCGTCTGGTGCGGCGTCATCATTTTCGCGGCGGCGGCGTGGCTCTATTTTCTGCATCAGCGGATGCTGCGCCGGGTTACGCCAAACCGCGCGCGCTGGCTGTTGCTGCCGAAAATTCTGACGTTGCTGGCGCTGCTGTTCGTGCTGTTCGATCCGGTTTCCGCCGTGCAAAAAAACGAAGCAGCCAAAGGCAAATTGCTCGTGCTCGTGGATTCGTCTGCTTCGATGGACGTGGCGGACGATTATCGCCAGCCGCGCGTCGCTCGTGCCCGGAACATTGTCGCGTCGTGGAAAAGCGCGTTGCCGCGCGACGTGAGCGTGGACGAATTGGAATTCGACACGACGATTCATCCGCCCGGCGAAAAATCCGCATCGGTGGGACGCGGCACGGATCTCGGCGGTTGTCTGCTGGCGTTGTCCGAGCGGAATGATCTGGCGTCGTATCTCGGCGTCGCGCTGCTCACCGACGGCGGCGACGAGGTGCTGGAAAATCCGGCACTGCCGAAGCTGCCGCTTTATGTCGTCGGCCTCGGAACCGATCCGGCGGCGTGGAACGATGTCGCGATGGTCGGCGCGGATTGTCCGGCGACGGCGGAGAAGGACGTGGATTTTGAAATCAGCGCCGATTTGCAGGCACGCGCTGGGCACGGCGGCGATTTCGCGTCGCGGCTTGCGCAGGTCCACGTTGTGCTGGAACACGCGACTGGCACAAACACCTGGGAAAAACTCAACGGGCAGACCGTGGATTTATCCAATCTTCATCGGCTCGTTCATTTGCCGGTTAAATGCAGCGTCGTCGGTATCCAGCGCTACCGTGTCAGCGTCGAGCCCGTTGCCGGTGAACTTTCGTCGTTGAACAACTCGCGCATCGTCACCGTGAACGTCCAGAAAAAATCATTGCACGTTTTGTTTTTTGCCGAAGAACTCGGCCAGGAATTCAAAGTATTGCGCAACGAACTTGCGCACGATCCGGGCATCGCGTTCACCGCACTGTTTCGCACGACCGCCAGCCGCTACATGCTGCAAGGCGACCGGCAGCCCGGCGACGAGGCGCTGGCCGACGGATTTCCCGCCGCGAAAAAAGGCCTCGAACCCTACGACGCGATTGTGCTCGGCTCGTTTCCGGCGGCGGATTTTTCGGCGCAACAGATGCAGTCGCTGGTGCAATTCTGCGAGAACGGCGGCACGGTGATTTTTCTCGGCGGCGACGCATCGTTTGGCCGCGGCGGTTACGCGGGCACGCCGCTGGCGGCGCTGTTTCCGTGGCGGATTTCCGACCGTGAGCCGGAGCAGGCGCACGGAATTTTTCCCGTGCGCGTGCCGCCGATGGGCACGGGCAATCCGATTCTCGCCGGCGTCGAGGACATTGTCGCGCGCAGCAGCGTGGCGCTCGACGCGGTGAATCTCGTGGACGAACTGAAGCCCGGTGCGCAGGCGCTGCTCGGCACGCGCGCCGGCGAACGCGAGCTGGCGGTCGTGGCGACGCAGCCGTTCGGCAAGGGCAAGGTCATGGCCATCGCGAGCAGCACGCTTTGGAAATGGGCGATGCAGCCGGAGCCGGTGCGCCCGGCTTACGGACTTTTCTGGCGGCAGGCGGTGCGCATTCTCACCGGCAAAACCGAGGGTGGACAAAATCTCGCCGTGCGCTGGGACAAGGATTTTTACCGGCCCGGCGACCTAGCCGCCGGCGAAATCCGCGCGCTCGGCCCGGACGCGGCAGCGCTGCAATTCAACGCCACGCTCGCGGCAAAAAATCAAGCTGCGCCGGTGACGGTCGAGCCGGTGGCCGGCCAGTCGCAGACGTTCGTGGTGAAATTCCGCCTGCGCGAACGCGGCGATTACAATTTCCGGCTCGTGGCGTATCAAGGCGCGCGGGTGCTGGAAACTTACGAGAAAAATTTCCCGGTCGCGCCGCTGCTGCCGGAAGGTTCGCGGCTGGAAACGGACGAATTGTTTTTGAAAAAAATTGCCGAAACCGGCAACGGCGTTTATTTCCGTGAGCGCGACGCGGGAAAGTTGCCGGAACAGTTCGCCGGGAAAAGTTCGCGCAAGGTGACGGTGGAGGAATCATCGCTGGCCGAGGCCGGGCCGTGGTTTTTGGTGGTGTTCCTCGGCGTGCTGGTGTTTGAATGGATTTTGCGCCGGAGGCTGGGTTTGTTTTAGTCATGAAAATTTTGAGCCTTAAAATTATTTTCGCCTTGCTGCTGCTCGGCTTCGCGGTTTCGGCGCAGGAGCGGCCGGGCAAGGTGGAATTTTCCGACAGCAATGTTTTGTCCGGCGTCATTTCGCTCACGCCGGGCAGTCAGTTAAAAATTCAAGCCGGCAAGGAAGTCCGCGTGCTCGCGCTGGAGCGGGTGGTGGAGATGCGGTTCGCGCCGGAGCGCTCGGAGATGGAGCGCGCGTGGCGGTTCAAGGAGGCCGGGCAGACCGCGAAGGAATTTTTCGGCGACCCGTATCCGGTGCTGTATCTCGCGACGACGGTGACGCTCGGCGACGGCGAAAAAATCAGCGGTCATCTTTACACGACCGTGCTTTACGTCGCGGACGGCGACAACGTGCGGAAAGTAATTTTGCTCGCGAAACAGCGCGGCAAGGAAGGTGAAAAATTTGAATCGGTGCTTTATCCGAAAGTCATTTCGTTCGGAGATGCTGCGGCGAAAACGGAGGCGACCATTCGCCTGAAACTGTCCGGCTTGCCCGCGAAGGCGCAGGTTGTCGGCATCACGCGCGGCGCGCTGGTGCGGCTGGAGGCAAAGGCGCACGGCGCGAACGGTGAGTTTGAAATGCCGTCGGCGCTCGGCGAAAAGTTTTTCCTCGCGGCGAAGAGCGGAACAAAAATGACCGTCGGCTGGCCGTCATCGCCGGATCAAAAATTGGTTTCGCTGGTTCAAAGCGCGTTGACGAACGCGGAGGATTTTTTCGACAGCCGCCAAGTTTTGGGCGCGATTCAAGACGCGGCGAATGCGGAGATTTATTCGCTGGTGCTGGCGATGCGCAAGGGGCAGACGCATGGCACCAGCGACCAGACCTGGCGGCTGGAGATTTACCGGTGGAAGCAGGATGACGACGGCCGCGTGATGCTGGCGGGGCGGGATTATTTCTTTCGCGGCACGGTTGGGAAAAATCAGCCGCCGCCGGCGGTGGAGTTGTCGGAGAAACTATGGAACCTTCATCCGGACGGCGGCGTCTGGTCGAATGACAGCCAATGAATCCCACCCGTAACAATCTGGAGGCGATGGTCGGTGCGGCGGGCGCGCGGCTCAAGTGGTCGGCGCTGCTCGCGGGCCTGTGCTGGTGGTTCGCGGTCTGCCTCGGCCTGTGGCTCGCGTTGCTGGTGCTTGACAATGTTTTGAACCTGCCGGCCGGTTTGCGGCTGCCGCTCGCGCTCGGCGGCGCGGTGTTCAGCGCGTTTCATCTTTTCAAAAAAGTTCTCCGGCCCGCGTGGCGCAAGCAGACGGCGGAACGCACGGCGGTAATGCTCGAACAGCGCTACGGCATCGGAGAAAACCTGCTCATCAACGCCGTGCAATTCCAGCGCCAGAAACTGCGCGCGGAGGAAATGACCTTCGCCGGCAAGACCATCGCGATGTCGGGCGAATTTGCCGACCGCGTGCGCTTTGGCGAGCTTTGGGACTGGCGGACGTTGCGGGTTTGGGGCGGCGCGGCGGCCATGGTGTTGGTTTTGTGGGCCGGCTTTGTGGTGTTTTTCCCCCGGCAATTTCACGCGTCGTTCGGGCGCTATGCTTTGCCGCTCGGTGACACGCCACCGCCGGGAAATTGCTTGCTGAAACTAACGCCAGCCAGCGACGTCGTCGTGCCGGAAGGCGGCAGCCTCAACGTGGTATTGGAAGTCGGGTTGCCCGACAACCAGCCACTTGCAAAAACGCCAGTGCTGGTCTGGCGGGAACGCGCGGAGTTTGTGCAGCCGCTGCAAAGCGCCGGTGAAAATATTCCGCTGACGGCGAGCGAGAAGAAATTTGTCCACACGTTCGCCAACATCCAGACGCCGTTTGCATTTCGCGTTTTTGCCGGCGACAGCTACACGCGCAGCATCCAGGTGAAAGTGCAGCCGCTGCCGCATTTGAAGGACGCACTGTTTCGCATCACGCCGCCGGCTTACATCGGACGCAAGGCGCAGACGATTTCCGGACCGCCCGCGCCGGTCAGCGCGCTGGCGGGGTCGGAACTAGAAATTTCCTTCCGCGTGCAGCCAGCGATTGGTTCGGCGACGTGGAACCAATCTGGAAAAACAGGTGAATTCAAAAACAGCGGCGAAGTTTGGACGGCGACGACAACCGTCACGAACGCCGGCGCGTATGAAATTTCCGCGCACACCGGCGGCAGCGCGGACGCGGTGACGCTGGCGCGCGGAGACGTGCAGCTTTTGCCGGACAATCCGCCGGAAGTGGATTTTGTCACGACAGACCGCAACCGCATCGTGCAATTCGGCCAGACGCTGTCGCTCGACGTGGCGGCGCGCGACGATTTCGGGCTGGCGGATATTTTTGTGGTCGCCCGGCCGGCGGAAAAAGAAGACGCCGGCACGGTCGTGAAAAAGTGGACTTACCTCGGTCCGCCCGGCAATCCCGGCCCGGTGCGCGAAACGCTGGCGCTGACGATTGATCCGCGCGTATTTGAGTCGGGCGCGACGTATTATCTCGAAGCGCTGGCGAACGATTTCCGGCCCGGCGGCAAACCGTCGCGCTCGCGGCCCATCGTGCTGCGCGTGAAATCGGCAGACGACATCGCGCTGCCCGACGGCGATCCGCTGGCGCCGGCGTTCGCGGAACTCAAGCGCGCCGTGGCGAACCAGGAAAAATCCACGCGGCTCACGTCCAATCTCAAAACGTATCTCGACGAAGTCATCGCCAAGCGCGGCGTCGCGAATCAAGCGATGGCGATTGGCGCGGAGGAAAACGACGCGATTATTCATGGACGGCAGGCGGTGGTGCTGTTTGATCAGCAGCCGGATGGAAAAATATTTTCCGCTGCGCTGTCGCCGCTGGTCTACAAAGACATGGCCGGTGTGCAAACGGATTTGCGCGCGCTGGGAACGATGGCGAAAGCGGATTTGCCGGCGCGCGTGAAGGACATTGAATTGCGGCAACAAAGAATTTTGGCGCGGCTGTTGAGTCTGCTGGGCCAGGTGGCGGACGCGCGGGCGGACAAATTGAAGGACGCCGCCAACGGCAAGGACGTGAAGCAGCCGCCGACGATGGCGGATCAGGCCAAGCAGTTACTCGACGACGTGAAAAAATTTGAGGCAGAGCAGGAGCGGCTTTTGGAAAAGAGCAAGCCGCTCGCGGACAAGGGGCCGGAGGATTTGACGCAGGAGCAGAAGGACATCCTCGGCGAGATGGCGCGTGAGGAGGAGAAGTGGGCGAAGTATTTCGAGGAGAAGTTGACGGATTTCAGCAAGTTGCCATCGCAGGATTTTGCCGACTCGTCGCTGGCGCAGGAGTTGAATTCTGTTTATCAGGAAGTGAAAGCGGCGACGAACGCGCTGGCGCAAAAAAGCACGGAGATGGCCGTGCCGGCAGCACAGTCGGGTTTGGAAAACGCGAAGAAGCTCGAAAACAATCTGGAGCGCTGGCTGGCGACCAAGCCGGACGATACCAAATGGAGCATGGAAGAACCGCCCGCGCCGGCGGACATCGCGCTGGCGGAGCTGCCGAAGGAACTGGAGGACATCGTCGGCGAGTTGCTCGACAAAGAGGACGAGATGAAGCCGGACGTGGAGGACGTGACCAGCTCGTGGATGGACTCGGCCGACAAAGGCGCGGGCTGGGGTGCCGGCGATGGACCGATTTCCGACATGAGCGCGAAGGGCGTGACGGGCAATCTGCTGCCGAACCAGAACGAAGTCGGCGGGCGTTCCGGTGAAGGCCGTTCCGGTCGCAGTCACGGGCAGATGGTTTCTGACACGGCGGAAGGCAAGGGTGGACGCGAGACGCCGACGCGGCTCGATCCGGAGCCGTTTGAGCAAGGCAGCGTGAAAGATTCAGACAAGAGTGATCACGGCGGCGCGACGGGCGGCGGAAAATTAAGCGGCTTCGCGGGCGAAGGTTTGCGCGGACCGACCGCGCCCGGCTCGAATCAGAAAATGCCCCGGCTGGCGGAGCAGCAGGCGAAAATCCGCCAGCAGGCGGAAGCGCTGGCGTTGCAACTGCGGAAATATCACGTCTCCAGCGGCGAACTGGAAACGTCGGTGAACGCGATGCAGCAAATGGAAGCTGCAACGCGCAAAAACGACGGCCTGGGTGTGCGCCGCGCGTTCAGCCAGGCGGTGACGACGCTGAATGCGGCGAAGAAATCCGTGGCGCAGCAAGTTGCCGTGCGGCGCGAGCAGAACAAATTGCCGCCGTGGATGCGCGAGGAAATCCGCGTGGGCGTGCAGGACGGCATTCCGAAAGGCTACGAGGAGCAGGCCGGCGAGTATTTCCGCGCGATGGCGGAAGGAAAGACGCAATGAGATTTATGATTTACGATTTACGATTTACGATTTTGGCAGTCGCAACTTTAATTTTTTTTCAAGGGGCTGGAAATGTTCGCGCCGAAGAAATTTTGGCGAATGGGGATTTTGAAAAAGCGGATCCCACTAATTCGGCCAAGCCGTCCGGTTGGGATCGCGTGGATGGTTTGGGCGTGCAATGGACGCAGACGCCGGACGCGGCGCATGGCCGCGCCATCCGCATGGACACGAGTTTGAGCGAGCAGGCGATGCAGGCGCAGTGGATTAAGACCGGCCTGACGAACATCTGGAGCATCCCCAAGCCGGAGAAAAACGCCATCGCGGAAACTTACGGTCTTTCGCTGTATTCCGCGCCGATGCCGGTGAAGCCGGGGTTGGCGTATCGCATCACGTTTGATTTTAAAGGGCATGGCGGTGCCAAAGTCTGGGTGCGCGGCTACGGCATTTTTGCGGGCGAAAGGCGGCGGCGCTGGGAGACGTTCGTTGATTGCAAAGGCAAGGGCGACGGCTGGACGACCCAGTCGCAGATTTTTCACCCGACTAAATTCCGCAAGGATGTGACCGAGATGAAAGTGATGCTGTTCGCGTATCATCCGCCGGGTGTTTATTGGTTCGACAATGTGCGTATCGAACCGATCGCGGAGACGGACACAAAATAATCCGGTGTTCTGGCTGCTGGTTTATTGGCTGAGAATTCTGACCGGCCCCAGCAAGCCGGACGGAAGCAGGGGTGAATCTTTCTTGAACGGATTCCGCGTCGTCCAAGCATATCGTTTTTCCGCGGGCAGCGACAGGTCGCCGATGAGGCGGTTGGGCCACAGGTTGGCGACCTGGACTTCAAGTTGATTGCTCCCGATTTTTAAGGCGTCGCCCATTTCGACACGCCAGGGCGCGCACCAAACCACGCCGAGATCGCGACCGTTCAATTTAACGCGGGCCACATTTTTCACATCGCCCAATTCCAGAAAATATTTTTGACCGGACAACGGGCCGAATGCCGGCAGTTCAAACGATTTGTGATAAACGGCCGTGCCGGAATAAAATTTGATGCCGTCTTCGGGCTGCTGACTCCAGTCGGTCAGCGTTTCAAAAATGATGCTCTCCGGCCCGCCCCAGCGGGGATTGAAACTCACCTGCCAAGCGCCGCTCAATTCCAGGACGGGTATCAACGCCGGAAAATTTTGCGCGGCGGATTTTTCCAGCGCCATCGGTTTGCGAAACACGATGAAATATGACTGGCCAGGATCGAAGCGCAGGGAAATCTCCGTGCCGCCGTCTCGTTTTGAAAATTGCGGCAGCGGGCGCGTTTCGCCGGTCAACGGGTCAAAAAGTTCCGGTTGTTTATCCGCCACCCGGAACACACAGTCCGCCTCGACCACTTTCGCCTCACGGTTGGCGACAAAATAAATTTCCGTGTCGCCATCGCGCCGATGCGTGAAGCGAACCGGCCCATCCGATGAAAAATCGGGCGGCAGTTTTTGTGTGCCAAGCCAGTTGGTGACGGCGGCAAAATCGCCGTATTGTTCGCCCGGTTGCACGTTCGTTTCCCGCCACAAAACCCGGCCCTGGCCGCAGGCGTGTGTGAAAACTTTTTTACCATTACAGTCGCTCCAGATTTCGTTCGCCAGTTTTTTTATCTCGGCGTCGCACTGCGGAAAATTTTCCAGGCTTGGGGATTTCACTGGCGGTAGGCCGAATACGGTGGCACCGGCTTCGACAAGCGATTTGATTTTGCGCAGCAGCCGGGGTGTCATTGTCTGACGCTCGGGCAATACCAGAATTTGATACGTCGTGCCGCCGGGGAAAACGAGTTTTCCATCCTTCACCGTGGCGCGTTCCAGCAAGGTTTCCGGCGCGCAGCCGTCAAAGTTATAGCCGCCGTGATCTGGCGGATTTCCGGTCGTTGCCGAACTCGGTGGACGAAAAACATGCGGTGCACCCTCGGCGGCAAGAAAACACACATCGGCCACCGTCACGCCACGTTGCAGGAGAAACTGGCAGCGCGAAAGATAATCGTGATAAGCCGGCACCATGTCCCACCAGGTTTGCGTGCGGTCCCAATGCACACCGTAATCTTTCATCGTCATGCCCGGCCAGCGATTCGTCCACGGCTGCGCCTGGAAGCGGTGAAAATCAAACCGGTTCACACCCGCGCAATACGCCCAGTCGCCCTGCGTTTTCAGCGCGGCGGGATCTGCTTGCCAATTTTCGCCCGGCTCGGAGGTGAACGCTTCCGCCGCCACCATCGGCCGGCCGCAGGTGTGCGCGATGGAGGCCGCCTCGATGACGCTGTAAGCCGTATCAAAGCCTAAATGCCAGAATTCACATTGCGGCACGTCGGCCACGCGGCCCAGTGTCAGATCACCGCAGGGATTCAAATCATACGGTTCGAGGGAAAATGTCAGATTATTTTTATGCGCGAGTTCGGCGAGGTAGCCGACGTGGTTTTCCACGACCAGTTCCTGTGCGGTCTGCCGCACGTCCCACAAAAACCGCTCGGACACTTCCACGCTGTCCACGATCTGGCCGGTGAACGTAGGCAGGAATTTCAACGCATCGTAGCCGCGCCGTTTTTTGAATTCCGCGCGGAACGCCGGCGACCAGTTTTGCGAACCCATTTCCCAACTGTCAAAATGCAGCATCGTCAGCCCGCCAATCTGGTTGGTGCGCGAACCAATTTTATTGAGCAACTTTTGAATGTAAGCGGTGAAATGCGCATCCAGCGCCGCGCGATCAAACTTGTCGCTTTCGAAGCCGAGGCCGGGCTTCGGCGCGGGCCGCGTGGTTTGGCCGGTCAGGGTGCAGCCGAGCCGCAGGATGGTCCACTTGCCCGGTGGCACGTCCCAAACGAGTTGACCATCGACTGACATTTTTGAAGTCAATTCGATGATGTTCGTTGTCGAAATACAGGCGGCGGGCGACACCGCCGGAAATTCCGCCGGCGCCGGCAGGAACGGTTTGACGCCCGGCTTGGAGGAAAAAGGCTCGCGATAATACAGCGCCTTTTCGTTCACGCCGGCAATCCGGTTCGTGCCCGCCGGCGTCGGAAACGCCAGCACTGCGACATCGCGATAAAATTCCCGCCACATTTTTTTTAGCTCCGGCGTCAACTTGCCTTCGCCGAAATACGGTTTGCGCGGAAGCGGTTGCGACAGTGACGCCGAAAATTTTAACGGGCCGACCACATTGGTCTCGCTGGCGACGAGGTGCTGCATGGTTTGCTCCGGCTTGAGCCACGGCCCGCCCGTGCCGCACCAGCCCGGCCCGGAACCGAGCGCGATCTGGATGTCCAGCCGATCCGCCTCGCGGATGGCGTCCGCAACCAGTTCCTGCCATTGCGGACTCATGAAATTCACCGGTCCACGTGGGATGCCGATATTGACTTCGAGAAAAATTGCACCGCCGATGCCAGCTTTTTTCATCGCCGCCAGATCCGCCATCATACCCTCGCGCGTCAGGTTACCGTCCATGAAATACCAGTAAACCCACGGTTTAGCGCTGGTGGGCGGAGACACGAATTGTTGTTTTAATTTTTCGGCGTGGGTATCGGTGGTGGCAGAGTTGTTTTCGTTGGCGAATAAAATTGAAGCAGACAAGGTCAGTAGAACGACGGTTGCTCTAAAAAGCGCGGATTTCATTGCACTAAAATTAACAAAACATTGAAAACAAAGGATGGTGCGCGCTGCAGGTTTCGAACCTGCGACCCCTACCGTGTGAAGGTAATGCTCTACCACTGAGCTAAGCGCGCTTGGAATGACAAACTACAAAACTAAAAACCTGTTTCTAAAAAACTTCATGGATAGAATAATAATTTCACCCTCTGTTTCAAGCTGAAAAACGGCCAAATCCTGATTTCGCACGCAACATTATCGGTTTGGCGAACTTCAGTCCTTAAAGTCACACAAGGAGGTGCGCTCCGATGTCGTCAAAAAAATTGGACTGCTTCAACGCGCACCGAACCGCCGCCGAAAACCGCCCGGTCTTGGCGCGGTGCTGGGAAAATGGCGTTCGTTGCCGCCTTCGCGATTGCCGCTGGCTGGCTCGGACGGCGGGCGCTGACCGCCGCCAAATTGGGGACGGGCGTTTTGCGGGCGAGCGCCAAACTGCGGGCGGCCACCCTGCGGCGGGCGCGGCGCGGCTGACGGGCGTGAAGAATTTTGCTGGCCGCGCTGGTCGTTGCGCGGCGGACGCTGACCGCGCTGTTGTTGATGACGCGGGTGACGACCTTCCTCCGCCGGATTGTAGGGTGGCGCGGCGGCGGTGTAATTAAAGCCTTCCGCTTTTTTTCGCACGAGGCCACGACCGATGAAACGTTCGAGAGCGCGGAGTTCGCCGTGATCCTCGTTGGTCACGAAACTGATGGCGTCGCCGATTTGATTCGCGCGGCCGGTGCGGCCGATGCGATGGATGTAATCCTCGACGTGCATCGGGAAATCATAGTTCACGACGTGCGAAATGCCGTCCACGTCAATGCCGCGCGCGGCGATGTCCGTCGCCACGAGCACGCGCACATGGCCGGACTTGAAATCTTGCAGCGCGCGCAAACGCTGGTTCTGCGAGCGGTTCGAGTGCAGTGTGGCCGTCTTGATTCCAGCTTGTTCCAACTGGCGCGCGAGCCGGTCGGCGGCGTGTTTCATGCGCGAAAAAATCAGCACCATGTCCATGTTGGGTTCTTTCAACAGATGGATAAGCAACGAAGTTTTGAGATGTCTCGGCACTTCGTAAACGAGTTGCGTGACGGTCTCGGCGGGATTGGCGCGGCGACCAATCTGGACAATTTTCGGTGCGCGTTGAAATTCGTGCGTGAGTCCTTCAATCTCTTTTGAAAGCGTGGCGGAGAACATCAGCGTCTGACGTTGCTTCGGGAGTTGGCGAACGATTTGCCGGATGGACGGAAGAAAACCCATGTCCAACATACGATCAGCTTCGTCGAGCACAAGAAATTCGAGGCCGGAAAAATCGCCGTTGCGACGACCGAGCAAATCGAGCAAGCGTCCGGGGCACGCGACCACGATGTCAGTTGCGGAACGTAGCGCGCGGATTTGCGGCTGTTCACCGACGCCGCCGAAAACGGTGGCGATGGTGAGCGGAAGATGTTTGGCGTAGGCGCGGATGTTTTCCTCAATCTGCACGACAAGTTCGCGCGTGGGCGCGAGGATGAGGACGCGTGTGCGGCGATTCGGACCAGCGGCGGCCTGCGCGGCGGCGAGCTTCGTGAGCATCGGCAGCGTGAACGCGGCGGTCTTGCCCGTGCCGGTTTGCGCGATGCCGATGAGATCGTGCCCCGCGATAATCGGCGGAATGGCAGCGGTCTGAATGGGCGTCGGTTCGGTATAACCGGCTTCTTGGACGGCTTGCAGAATTTTCGGCGCGAGGCCGAGGACTTCAAATGACATAACGGAAAAAGTGTAAAATCGGGGAGCGGTTTGGCACGCTCGAATTTGCGGCGCAACGAAGTGTCGCGCGCAGGCTGAAATTTATTTCAGCCGCCAGGTGATGCGCGCCTTGTTCAAATCGTAGGGCGACATCTCCATTTTGACGCGGTCGCCGACGGTCAGGCGGACCCAGCGTTTACGCATCTTGCCACAGATGGTGGCGAGGACGACGTGTTTGTTGTCCAGTTCGACGCGGAACATGGTTCCGGGCAAAACCGTTTGGACACGGCCTTCTACTTCAATGTGTTCTTCTTTGGTCGGGGCTCTCATGCAGACGAAGCAACGGGGAAAATAAAAAAGGCGGGATTCGGTTCACCCGAACCCCGCCCTGAAAAAATCCTAAAAAGGATTAATAACGTTCGCGACGGCCAGCGCCTCCGCCACCGCCGAATTCGCGACGGCCACCACCACCGCCGCCACCGGGAGCGCGCTCTTCACGCGGGCGGGCGACGTTGACGGTGAGAGCGCGACCATCCAACTGCGCGCCGTTCAAGGCGGCAATGGCTTTCTGCGCTTCTTCCGCTGAACTCATGGTCACGAAACCAAAGCCACGGGGGCGGTTGGTCATGCGATCCATCATCAGGTTGGTTTCCGTGACCGTGCCGTGCGCTGCAAAAGCGTCGTTCAGGTCGTTTTCGGTGGTATTGAAGGAAAGATTTCCCACGAATAATTTGTTGCTCATTGATGTTTTACTGTCCGACTAACACTGCACTCACCAGACTGTTTCCG
>CAIOUK010000296.1 GCA_903861445.1 uncultured Verrucomicrobia subdivision 3 bacterium | reverse complement strand
CGCTTGGTTGCTATTACGTCACGGCGGAACCGCGCAAGGCGGCTCCGGCGGATTCCAGCGACCTGCCGTTGTTCGGCTCGAAGGAAGAAGTCATTTACGCTTACAGCGACGATGGCGTGAAAACGCACGATCGTATTCGCCTGGCGAATCCTGACCTCGGCAAGAAAACCGCTTTCGGCAATTCCGAAAAGAAAATCATTGATACGACGGTGGGTCGTGTGTTGTTCAGCGAAATCTGGCCGACGGAACTCGGCTTCCACAACAAGCCGGTTAAAAAATCCGACCTCGGTGATTTGATTTGGAAATGTTACAAGTTTGCCGGCCACGACAAGACGGTGGTCATGTTGGACAAGCTCAAAGAAATCGGTTTCCGCGAGGCGACCAAGTCCGGTGTGTCCATCGGCATTGACGACATGATTGTTCCGAAAGAACGCGACGAAGAAATTCGCGCCGCTCACGGACAGATCAAGGAAGTCGAGAAACAGTATCGCAAGGGTGTCATTACTTCTGGTGAACGTTACAACAAGATTGTTGACGTGTGGACGCATTGCACGGACAAGATTTCCAGCGTGATGTTCGACACGTTGAAGAAGAACCAGGACAAGGACGAATACAACCCCGTCTATTTGATGGTGGATTCCGGCGCGCGTGGTAACAAACAACAGGTTCGCCAGTTGGCGGGTCTGCGTGGTTTGATGGCCAAGCCGTCCGGCGAAATCATCGAGAAGCCGATTCTCGCGAACTTCCGCGAAGGTCTGTCTGTCTTGGAATATTTCATCTCGACGCACGGTGCGCGCAAAGGTTTGGCGGATACGGCGCTCAAGACCGCCGACTCCGGCTACATGACGCGCAAGCTCGTGGACGTTTCTCAAGACGTGATCATTCAGGAAGCGGATTGCGGCACGACGAACGGCATCTGGGTTTCCGCCGTGTTTGAAGGCGAAGACGAAGTGGTCAAAATCTCCGACCGTCTGGTTGGCCGTTTTGCCTGCGACGACATCGTCAATCCGACCAGCCCGAAGGAATTCCTCATCAAAGCGAACGAAGAAATTGACGAGATCAAGGCCAAGGGCATTGACGTTGCTGGCTTGGATCGCGTTCGCATTCGCTCGGTGCTCACTTGCGAAAGCAAGCACGGCATTTGCCGCCATTGCTACGGTCGCAACCTCGCGACCGGAGCGCTGGTCAAGCTCGGTGAAGCGGTCGGCATCATCGCCGCCCAATCCATCGGCGAACCCGGCACGCAGCTCACGATGCGCACGTTCCATACGGGCGGTGTCGCGGCGGGCGTGTTTAAGCAGCCGCAAATCAAGTCGAAGAACGACGGTGTTATCAAATACACCGACTTACGTTCCGTCGAATTGGAAGACGGCAACAACATTGTTTTGAACAAGAACGGTTCCATCCAGATTTTCTCACCCGACGGTCGCGAACTGGAAAATCACACCATCGTTATCGGCGCAGTTATTTCTGTGAAAGACGGTGCGAAGATCAAGAAGGGCGACACGTTCGTCCAATGGGATCCGCACAATGTGCCGATTCTCTCCGAGAAGGCTGGTAAAGTTAAATTCCATGACATCATCGAAGGTGTGACGATGAAACAGGAAGTTGACGAAGCCACCGGCGAAGAATCCATGGTCATCATTGACCACAAGGAAGATTTGCATCCGCAAATTATCATGTCTGACGAGAAGGGCGAAGTCGTCGCGAACTACCCGATTCCGTCGGGCGCGCACGTCGTCGTCAACGAGAAGGACACGATTGTTCCCGGCACGCTCATCGCCAAGACGCCGCGTAAACAGGCCAAGACTCGCGACATCACCGGCGGTCTTCCGCGTGTTGCGGAATTGTTCGAAGCCCGTCGTCCGAAAGACGCGTCGGAAATCTCCAAGATTGACGGCATCGCGGACTTTGGTGCTTCTGTGCGCGGCAAACGCTGCGTGCTCATCAAAGATGTGGTCACCGGCTTGGAAGAGGAACATCTCATCCCGATCGGCAAGCACGTCATCGTCTTCAAGGGCGACTTGGTCAAGAAAGGCCAGCAGCTCACCGAAGGCCCGATGGATCCGCACGAAATTCTCGACGTTTGCGGCCCGCAGGAATTGCAGGAACACTTGGTCAGCGAAGTGCAGGAAGTTTATCGTCTCCAAGGCGTGACGATTAACGACAAGCACATCGAGATCATCGTGCGCCAAATGCTGCGCAAGATTCGTGTCACCGAGACCGGCGATACCCAGTTCCTCTGGGGAGAACAGATTGACAAGCTCGAGTTCGAGGCCGAGAACGAAGCTGTGG
>CAIOUK010000295.1 GCA_903861445.1 uncultured Verrucomicrobia subdivision 3 bacterium | reverse complement strand
CGCAGGACGAACAAAAACTGCTCGACCGTCACATGAACCGCGTGACGGACACCTGCATTCCCGAAGGCGAAGCCATGCGCCGCATGGAAAAAGCCATGCTCGAAGTCTGGACCGCCGCCGACAAAAAAGGCGAACGCTATTTCCCGCACGAATTTTTTTATCAGGTGCTGCTCTCCGGCAAATACGAAAAGTATTATCAGATTGACCCGAAAGATTCCTGGATGCTCGCCGCCGCAAAAAAGAATCTGCCCATCGTCGTGCCCGGCTGGGAAGACGCCACGCTCGGCAATATGTATGCCGCCGCCGTCATCCGTGGCGATGTGAAGAACGTCCACACCGTTCGCACCGGCATCGAATACATGACGTGGCTCGCGGATTTTTACACGCGCACGACGAAGAAAAGTTCACTCGGCATGTTCCAGATTGCCGGCGGCATCGCGGGCGATTTTCCCATCTGCGTCGTGCCGATGCTGCATCAGGATTTGGGCCGCACCGGCGTGCCGCTCTGGGGTTACTTCTGCCAAATCAGCGATTCGACCACGAGCTACGGCAGTTATTCTGGCGCGGTGCCGAACGAAAAAATCACCTGGGGTAAACTCGGCGTGAAGACGCCCAAATTCATCATCGAATCCGACGCCACGATTGTCGCGCCGCTGATTTTCGCGCACGTCCTCGGCTGGTAATTCGCTTTTCCTGCGGCGCGGGCTGGCCTAATCTGCGGTCATGTTCAAAGCCGCCGACCTCTTCGATCTGGCCCAGACGGAACACGCCGCGATTTTTGACGGCTGCAACCACGCGTGGGAAGCGCTCAAAAAAATTGAGCCGTATCTCGCCAAAGTCGCGAAGCAAAATCCGCCGCCGCGCTTTCCCGGTGCAAGCATCGGCGACCGCGTCATCATCGGCGCTGGCACCGTGGTGGAACCCGGCGCGATGATCAAAGGCCCTGCCATCATTGGTAAAAACTGCCAGATCCGGCACAACGCCTACATCCGCGAAAACGTCATCATCGGCGACGACTGCGTGGTAGGCAATGCCTCCGAGCTGAAGAACGCGCTGCTTTTCAACGGCGCGCAAGTGCCACACTTCAATTACATCGGCGACTCCATTCTTGGCCACAAGGCACACCTCGGCGCGGGCGTCATCTGCTCCAACCTCAAATCGCTGCCGGGCAACGTGAGCATCATGGTCGACGGCGTGCCGCTGGACACCAGATTGCGCAAGTTCGGTGCGCTCGTGGGCGACGGCGCGGAAGTGGGCTGCAACAGCGTGCTGAACCCCGGCAGCATCCTTGGCCGTGGCGCGATTATTTATCCCGGCGTGAACTGGCGCGGCTTCCTGCCCGCGAACAATATCGCCAAGAACAAGGCGGAGGTTGAAGTCGTTGTTAGAAGACCGAGGGGAAATTAAACTATTGATGGTATGAAAAAATTATTTTTCCTCCGACTAGCTCTCATTTTCATGGCAACTTTCGGAGCATTCGCCAAATCGTTTGCAGAAGATACTGCGCCAATCCCGTTCCCGCAGGTGGTCAAACAAAATTTCAGCCAGTGGGACACTGATGGCGATGGCAAGCTCTCGAAGGATGAAATCGTAGCTGCACTATCTAACCGAAAGATTCAGGGCGAAGCCGCCGCCGCCATCGTTGCAATTGCCAAAATTGTGCGTGGCGACGAATATGACCTTCCACCTTTAACAGCAACTTACCTCGCTAACTGCCCCTTAAAAACTCAAAAGTCATCCGATGAAGATGAAGATTCTGAAGACGACGCTTCTAAACCAGCGAGATCGAAATCACCACCATCCTTCCAACCATTCTATCTGGTAGCCTTGAAAAGATTGCAGAGCACTTCGCGCGATTTGTTTCCTGAAAACGCGCCTTCAATAAAAGGGATCCACCAAGGGTTAGGCGATTGCACTTTTGTTTCGACCGTTGGAGCACTGGTTTACCGCAACCCTGCCGCTGTAAAAGCGATGTTTTCGCAAAATGATAATGGTTCAATTACTGTTCATTTGGGTAATGGAGACAACATCAAAATCTTCGTCACTGATGCAGATATTGCTTTGTGGACGAGTGCCAAGACAAACGGACTATGGTTAACTGCCTTGGAAAAGGCTTACAGGAAAAGCCTCGTAAAAACAAAACATTCAGATGAGACATCTACAAAAGGATTACATCTGAATGGAGAAAGTCGCCCAAATATATATGAAAAATTTAGCGGGCCGACGATAGAGATACTTGCTGGACATGAAATTCGCTCTGTAAAACTTAATGGGATGCGTCCCGATAGCCAGCAGTTTTCCAACTTGCGTAGAGATTTAATCGCTGCACAACGCGATCATTTATTAATAAAGGCTGGCAAAGCCAAACACGCGTTTGCTGTTCTGGGCTATGATAAAAATCAAGATTTGGTTCATGCTTGGAATCCGCATGGACAAGATTCAATTCCGAATGGCCCAGATAGTTTGCAAAATGGTTACACTACCAGAGGGGGAGAATTCCAAATTCCTTTGACCGACTTTATTCATTTTTTTGTCACTGTAAACTTCGAGACGCAGATTCCCAGCCGTCGTTGAGCAATTAAGAATCTCGTTGCTAAATTTCTCGGTCATGCCCCTCCGTCTTCTCAGACTGTTCCTGATTTTCTCCGCCATCGGCTGGGGCGTGTGCATTGTGGGCGTGTTCGCCTCGTGGCCGCAAATCAACTCCATCGCGCAGGGCATGGGCGCGCACGCCATCGCCTATGACCCGATGCTGGATTACTGGCTGCGGATGGTCTGCGGCGCGTTCACACTGGTTGGCGCGTGGTATCTGGCGCTGGCGCTCTGGCCGCGCAAGTTCGCCGTGGCCATCCCGTTCTTCGGCTGGATCATGATTGCGGAAGGCGTTCTCCTGCTGGTGTCCGGTCTGCGCGCGGGCATCGGCCCGTTTCCGTTTTACGCGGATGTGGCGTTGAGTTTCGTCTGCGGCGGTGGCATCGTGGCTTTGGCCAAGGCGGCGCGGTTGTAAAAAATTTCCACCAACGGCAAAGACAATAAAATATCAATGAAACGGATTTTAATTTTTTTTGGCCTGGTGCTTTACGGGATTGGCCGCCTGCCGGCGGCGCAAAATCAGCCCAACATTCTGTGGCTGGTGGCGGAGGATGCCAACGTGAAATGGTTCGGCTGCTACGGCAGCACGCAGGCGACGACGCCGAATATCGACCGGCTCGCGGCGGAAGGTTTTCGCTACGCCAACGCGTTTGCGACCGCGCCCGTGTGCGCGGCGTCGCGGAGCAGTTGGATTACTGGGCTTTATTCGCTGTCCACGGGGACTTACCAGATGCGGAGCCGCTATGCGATTCCGCATGACGTGATTCACTATTATCCCGACGCGCTGCGGCAGGCCGGTTATTTTTGCAGTAACCACACCAAGACAGATTACAACATCGGCGGCCGGCCGGACACGGCTTGTTGGAATACTTCGGAGGAATACGGCTGGAAATTGCGCGCGCCGGGCCAGCCATTTTTTTGCGTGATCAATTACATGGAAAGTCACGAGAGCCGTGCGCAAGGTTCCGTGGAAAATACCCGGCACGACCCGGCTAAAATCGAGCTAGCAAAATATCATCCAGACATTCCCGCCATCCGCAAAAATTATGCGCTCTACGAGGACGCCGTGGAAAACATGGACAAGCGGATTGGTCTGGCGCTGGCCGCCTTGAAGCAGGCCGGCCTAGCGGACGATACGATTGTAATTTTCTGCACCGATCACGGCGGCGTATTGCCGCGCACCAAGCGGTGGGTTTATGAGGACGGCATTCATACGCCGCTGATTATCCGGATTCCCGAAAAATATAAAAATCTCTGGCCAGCGGCCAAACCGGGCATGGCGGTGGACCGGCTGGTGAGCTTCATTGACATGCCGAAAACCTGGTTGAGTCTGGCGCAGGCGAAGATTCCGGAAATCATGCAGGGAAAAGTTTTTCTCGGCCCGCAAGCCGAACCGGAGCCGGAATATAGTTTTTCCTATCGCGGTCGGATGGACGAACGCTATGACGAAAGCCGGGCGGTGCGGGACAAGCGGTTTATCTACATCAAAAATTATCTGCCTTACACCAAGTGGGGGCAGCACTCGGATTATTTATGGCGCATGGCGGCCACGCAGTCGTGGGAAGATTATTTCAAGGCCGGCAAATGCAACGACGTCACCGGGCTATTTTTCAAAACCAAGCCGTGGGTGGAAGAGCTTTACGATTGTCAGACCGATTCGGATTGCGTGACGAATCTCGCCACCAGCAAAGAATACCAGCCGGTTTTGGAACGGATGCGAAAAGCGCTGACGGACTGGCAGTTGAAAATTCATGACGCCGGGCTGTTGCCGGAAAGCGAAATGCTCCGGCGAGTGACCGCCAATAAAACCACGATTTACCAACTGGTGCGTGATGCCAAGCTCTACAATCTGCCGGCATATCTGGCGGCTGCGGACGTGGCTCTTGCCAAAGATGACGGCAATTTGCCCAAGCTCACCGGTTATTTGAACGACCCGGATTCCGGCTTGCGCTACTGGGGCGCGTGCGGGCTGGTGATGGCCGACAAGCTGGATGCGGCGGCTGTGAAGGCGTTGAAAGGTTGTTTGACCGACGAATCTCACGATGTGCGCGCCATGGCGGCGTGGGCTTTGATCAAGGCGGGCAATCAGCCAGACGGACAGGCGTGTTTGATTCAATTGCTCCAGCAAAATTCCTATGCCGCACTCCGGGTGTTGAATGTCATTGATTGGATGGGCGTGGATACTGCGCCTTATCTGCCTGCTATAAAAGCATTGCAAGGTCACTTTACCCAAGATATCCAAGGGGAAGTTAAACGGATGCAAAACTTCCTGTTGAATCCGAATAAAAGACCTTCCGTCGCCAGCCGGGGTGCCATTGAAAAAGATGAAGTCTTCCTGAAAAAAGCCGAATTGAACCTCAGGGACGCTAAGGGCATTCCCTACGACGAAAAAGTTCCGTGAGGTTAACGCGGCGTAATACCGGACTGGCTGCGTTGATTTCTTTGGGCTAACTTGCCCGCATGTTTGACCTGACCTTCGGCTTGCTCGGCGCGTTGCTGGCCACCAACCAGCCGCTCGCCGTGAGTAATGTCGTCCAGCAACAGACCGGCATTGCCGTGGAAGTTGCCGCTGATCCGGTGGCGCGGGAATTGCAGGAGGTCATGCTCGCCGATGACGCGGCGCAGGACGAGGTGAAGGTCTGGCTTCACGATTTCGATGCGCAGCCGGAGACGAACAAGACGTCGTCGGCCTCGGCGGAATTGACCCGGCGTATTCGCGAGCGTTTTGACCGCGTGCGGCAAGGTTACCGGCGGTTTTTGCAAAATCATCCGGACAGCGCCAAGGGTTATCTCGCCTACGGCAGTTTCCTCAACGATACCGGCGACGAAGAAGGCGCGAAGGTGCAATATGAAAACTGCAAGCAGCTCGACCCGAAAAATCCCGCCGTGTGGAACAATCTGGCGAACTATTACGGCGAACACGGCCCGCAGGCGACGGCCTTCAAAGATTACGCCGAGGCCATCCGGCTACAACCCGATGAGCCGGTGTATTACCAGAATTTCGCCACGACGGTTTATTTATATCGCAAGGATGCGCGGGAATATTTTCACCTGACCGAATCGCAGGTTTTCGACAAGGCGCTGGAACTTTACCGGCAGGCGATGAAACTCGCGCCGGCCAATCTGGTGCTCGCCACCGACTATGCGGAAAGTTATTACGGCATTAAACCGCTGCGCACGAACGACGCGCTGATGGCGTGGACGAATTGCTTCAATATCGCCAAGGACGAAAACGAGCGCGAGGGCGTGCAACTGCATCTGGCGCGGGTAAAAATCGCCGCCGGAAATCTGGACGAAGCGCAGACGCATCTGGACGCGGTTACCAATACGGCCTTTCTGGGTTTGAAAAAACTGCTCGCCCAAAATCTGGCCAGCAAAAAGAACCCGCCGACCAACGCCGTTTCCGTCACCGTGACGAATGCCAGTGTGGTGGCCGCTTTGCCACCTGTCCCCACGAATAGTTTCTCCGCGCCGACCAATCCGCCGGTTGCGCCCAAGCTGCCCGCACTGGAGCTGGCCCCGCCGCCGCTGCGCGAGCAAACGCCGTAGTGGATTCGGCAAATTCAGTCTTTGTGTCTTCGGGCCTTGGTGGTTAAATGTTTGGATTATGAGTTTCTACGACAAATTAAAATTCGACGCCAACGGCCTGATTCCCGCGATTATTCAGGAACAGAAAACCGGCCGCGTCGTGATGATGGCGTGGATGAACCGCGCCTCGCTGGCGGACACCATCAAGACCGGCAAGACGCATTTCTGGAGCCGTTCGCGCCAGAAATACTGGATGAAAGGCGAAGAAAGCGGCAACACGCAAACCGTCAAGGACATCGCGTTCGACTGCGACGGCGACGTGCTGCTCATCCAGGTCGAGCAGAAAGGCCCGGCCTGCCACGAAGGTTACAATTCCTGTTTCTTCCGCTCCATCGAAGGCAACGGCGACACGTTCAAGACCACCGAGAAACAAATCCTCACGCCAGAGCAGATGTATAAAACGAAATGAAGAAGGCAGAATGATGAATGAAGAATTGGCGGTAGCGCGCTCAATCTGATTGTTTCTTCATTCATAATTCTTCATTCTTCCTTGGTATGTATTCGCCGACGCCGGAAGAATTTTTGAAGTATGCGACGCAGGGAAATCTGATTCCCGTCACGCGCCGCATCCTCGCTGATTTGGAAACGCCGCTTTCCGCCTACCGCAAAATCAGCGGGCAGGGCGAATCGTTCCTTTTTGAATCCGTCGAGGGCGGCGAGCACCTTGGCCGCTACTCGTTCGTCGGCTGCAATCCGCGCGCGGTCATCCGGCAGGACGGCCAGCACGTGCAGGTCATCGAAAACGGCCGCATCATCGAAAGCGCCGTCGTCGGCCGCGACGCGAAGGACGGCCTGGAAATCGTCGAGCGCATCATGAAAAAATACCGCGCGGTGGCGGTGCCGGGATTGCCGCGCTTCACCGGCGGGGCGGTCGGCTTCATCGGCTACGAATTCATCCACGACGTCGAGCCGTCCGTGCCGCGTCCGCCGCACGATGAACTGAAGACGCCGGTGATGTATTTCCTCGTCGCCGACCAGCTTTTGATTTTTGACCGCGTGGCGCAGACCATCACGATCCTGGTGAACGCGATTTTGGACGACGCGGAATCGCCCGCCGACGCCTACGAAAATGCGGTCGGCGAAATCGAGCGCCTCGTCTCGCTGCTGG
>CAIOUK010000294.1 GCA_903861445.1 uncultured Verrucomicrobia subdivision 3 bacterium | reverse complement strand
TTTATCAGCAGGGCGACCGCTTCAGCCTGTTTGTGAACGACGTGGATGAACATTGCCTGCTCGTGGTTATCTTCCAATCGGCGTCCGGCATCGGCGTGGTGAAATACTACGCGGCGGGCGCAGTGGCGAAAATTGCCGCGCAATTGGCCGCTGCCGTTGCGCGGGCGCCGGGCGCGGGCTTGGACTTGTCCGAGTTGAACCGTGCCGATCCGCAGGAATTCTTCCGCAAAAAAACAGCTTGATAATTCAGGGTTTCGGCGTAGAACGGTAAGACCATGGATAGTCAGACCACTGCTGAATTGGATCACTTGCTTCAGGTGATGGTTCAAAGTTACGAAAATATTTCCGATTTACTTTTCGTCCCTGGTAAGCCGCCGCAGGTGGAGGTGTATGGCGAGTTAGAAACGCCGAAGCTCGAATGGCCGGCTCCGCCGCAAGACGCGCCGAAGATCGAGGCATTTGCGCGGCTGATTATTGACGGCAGTCCGAAATTGTTGCAGGACTTGGAAGAGCGGGGTTCCTGTGATTGCAGTTACACGTTGCGGGATTACTGCCGGTTCCGCGTCAATATTTACCGGCAAAATAAAAAATACGCGATGGTGCTGCGGTTGCTTAAACCGCTGGTGCCCTCGATTGAGGCGCTGGGGCTGGATCCGGTTTTTCGCGAGATGACCAAGGAGCGGAATGGCATCACGTTCATCACGGGGGCTTCGGGCAACGGGAAATCCACGACGCTCGCGGCGTTGCTGAACGAGGTCAACCACGACAGCAAAATCCACATCGTCACGTTGGAGGATCCGATTGAATTTTTGTATCCCGACCGACAGGCCACGTTCAGTCAGCGGGAGTTGGGCAATGATTTTTTCACCTTCGCGGAGGGATTGCGTTCGGCGATGCGGCAGGCACCCAAGGTCATCATGGTCGGCGAAATCCGCGACCGTGAAACCTTGGAAATCGCGCTGACGGCTAGTGAAACCGGCCACATGATTTACAGCACGCTGCACACGATCAGCGCGAGCCAGACCATCAACCGGATTTTGGGCATGTTCACCAAGGAGGAGGAAAATCAGATTCGGGAACGGCTGGCGACTTCGTTGCGTTACATCGTCGGCCAGCGGTTGGTTCCGAAAAAGGCCGGCGGGCGGATGTTGATCACGGAAGTGATGGGCCACAATCTCCGCACGCGCGAAACCATTTCGCTGGGCGAAAACGAAAGCCGCCGGCTTTCTGAAATCATTGAGCTGGGCAAGCACGCCGGCTGGCACAGCTTCGAGCAATCGTTGTTGCGAGCCTACGAGCAAAATTTGATTACGGAAGAAACGGCGATGCTCTATTCCAGCAGCAAGCCCTCGATGCGCCAATTGATTGACACCGCGCGCAGTCGGATGCCCAACCACCATGCGGGTAATACCCAGAAGCCAGCCATGTTCGTGGTGCCGCCGCGGGCAGCGCCGGCCCCGCCGCCGGTGTCTCTGCCACCGCCGGAGAATCTGTCGAATCTCGGAATGCTCTAGCGTTGTTTTTTTCTGGTTTGTGGGGCGGGAGGGAACTAGGCTGGCGCAGATTCAAATTCCAATAATTTATGGACATCGTTTTCAACTGTCCGAACTGCGATCAGGAACTGGCCGTGGATACCTCCGGTGCGGGCTCGCAGATTGATTGCCCTGCTTGCGGCGAAGCCATCACTATCCCCCATGCTGGGAAAGCCTCCACCGGTTCGTTGCCGCCAGTGTCGGCTGCGCCCGCCGCGCACGGGGTGAGCGCCATCAATACTTCCGCCGCCGCCAAAGTGGAAATGCATTTGAAAGTGCCGGTGCGCGACAAGCCGGGCGAGCTGTTGATTGCCAAACCCAAGCCGCCGCTGGAAGTCGTGCAGAAAGGCGCGGGCAAACGCCTGCGGATTTGCACCATTCGCCGCGCGGCGTGCATTGAATCCGGCCACGATAAATTTGACGAGAAGGTCACCGCATTTTTGAGCGAGGTCACCGAGACCAATCTGGTTGCCATCCACACCGTCAGTTACGAGATGTTTGACGTGGGGGTGCAAAAAATCATGACGGACTACGGCGTCCTGATTGTGTATCGCGGCTGAATGATTTTGACTTGGTATAAATTCGTCGTTAACGTGCGCGCATGAAGCTTCGGTTGGGATTCTGGATAATGCTGGCCGTGGTGGTTTTGCTGCCATCACGCTCGCCGGCACCTTTGATGTATGTGCCGGGTGAAGGCTGGTATTACGAACCCTACGGTGAAAAGGCCGCGTGGCAGCGCCCCCGGGCCAAGGATCAATTGGATGTGGCCGAGACCGCTTTCACCAACAAGCAATACAACATCACCCTGCACGCCGCGCATCGCGTTCTGCGGCTCTGGCCGTTGTCCGATTACGCGCCGCGCGCCGCCTATCTCGTGGGCCGCTGTTTGGAAGTCGAACACAAGGATGAGGCGGCGTTCAACGCCTACCAAAGCATCATTGAAAAATATCCCAAGAGCGGCCAATACAACGAAGTTCTCTGGCGCCAATACGAAATTTCCAACCGCTTCCTTGGCGGCGAATGGTTCCGGCTGTGGAACACGATTCCACTTTATCCGTCCATGGATGAAACCGCGAAGCTCTACGAAAAAATTGTCGCCAACGGCCCTTACAGCGAAGTCGCGCCGCACGCACAACTGCGCATCGGGACGGCGCGCGAAAAACAGGAGGATTATGCCGCCGCCGTGAAAGCCTACGAAACTGCGGCGGATCGTTATCACAACCAGCCGGAGATTGCCGCTGATGCTTTATATCGTGCCGGAGTTTCTTGGCAGAAACAGGCGGACACCGCCGAATACGACCAGAGCGCAGCGGCGCAGGCCATTGCCGCTTACTCAGATTTCATGGCGTTCTATCCGGATGACAAACGTGTGGCCGAGGTGCAGAAGTCCATCACCAAGCTCAAAGCCGAACAGGTGCAGGGCAGTTTCAAAATCGCCCAGTTTTACGAGAAGGGTCACAAGTGGACGGGCGCGGTGGTTTATTACAACGACGTGCTCCGGTTGGATGCCAATTCCCCGCTGGCCGCGCAGGCGCGCCAACGGATTGAGGTCTTGAAACCGCTGATGCAAACACCGGCAGGAAAATAATTTCATGCGCGCGTTGCAAATCATTTTATCCGGCCTCGCCGTCGTCCTGCTCGCCGGCTGTGCCAGTTACCACCTTGGCTCGGTCAACGGCATTCCGGCCGGTGAAAAATCGGTTCAAGTATTACCCTTCAACAACCAGACGCTTCAGCCGCGCCTTGGCGACGCGTTGACGCAGTCGTTGCGCGAACGGTTGCAGGTGGACGCGACCTATCGCCTCGCCACCAGCGGCACCGGCGACATTGTCCTCTCGGGTGTCATCCGCCAATACAACCGCGAGGGGTTGGGCTTTCTGAACACCGACGTGGCCACGCCGGAAAATAATCTGGTGCGCATCGTCGCCCACGTCACCGCGCGCGAACGCGCTACCGGCAAACTGCTGTTCGAGCGCGACGTGCCCGGGCACACGCTGGTGCACATCGGGTCGGACTTGGCGAGTGCCGAGCGGCAGGCGTTGCCCTTGTTAGCCGATGATCTGGCGCAAAACATTGTCAGCCTGCTGGCCGAAGGCACTTGGTAATCATTTGAAATTTTTGGGTGGACCATGGCGTCTATCCAAACTCCGAGCAAAACAAAAAACAAACAAAAGTTAAACGAACCATGAAAAAACAAATCGTATTATTCGTCATTGCTGCAACGGCTTTGCTGGCCGTGCCCGCGCTTACCAGTGCCCAGGATGCTCCGGCTGCTCCGAGCGCCCCCGCACACAAACCCCACGGTCTGACACTCCACGGCAAGGTGAGCGCTGTTGATGCCACGGCCATGACCGTGACAGTTGCCGGCAAGGACGGCGACAAGACCTACACTTGCACCTCCACCACCAAGGTTGTGAAAGACGGCGCGCCCGCGCAGTTCTCTGACATCACGGTTGGCGAACTTATTTATGGCGCTTACAAGCAGGATGGCGACAAAATGACCGCTACCAAAATCATGATTGGCAAGCCGAAGAAGAAAGCCGAATAACCGGTTTTTGAAAAATTCTCACGAAGGCGGACGGCAACGTCCGCCTTTTTTATTTATATGCGCCGCCACCAACTGGTGGTGCGCTTAGGCTGGAACGATCCGCTGTTTTGATACTGACTCACGAGCAACTGGCTGCGCGCGGCTTCCAGCGCCATGCGGAATTCATCATAGCTCAAAAACCGGGCACCGGGATCTTTCGCCAGCGAACGCGCCAACGCGTCGCTCGTGGCTGCGGAGATTTCTGGCACCACCAGGTTCGGCGGCGTCAGCGGAGTCTGCACTTGCGCCATCACCACTTCTTCCACCGTCGGCGCGTCGAACGGCACCTGCCCGGTGATGGCGTGATACAGCGTCGCGCCGAGACTATACATGTCGGATAGGAAAGTTTCCGGCTCGCGCTTGATTTTTTCCGGCGCGACGTAATACGGCGTCCCGCGCGTGAACTCGCCGCCTTCGGCTTCCGCATCCGTTTTCCGTGCGAGGCCGAAGTCCACCAGCTTCGGCTCGTGGTCGGCGTTGAACAAAATATTCCCCGGCTTGATGTCGCAATGAAGCAAATCGTATTTCAACGCCATGTCCAGCGCCGAGGCGATTTTGATGCCGACATCGAGCACCTGCAATTCCGGCAGCGCGTGCAGTTTTTCGATGCGATTGTCCAAGCTGCCCTGATCCGCGAGCTCCATCACGAGGTAACGTTCGCCTTCCCATTCATCAAACGTGTAGATGTGGACGATGTTCGTGTGGTTCAGCTTGGCGCAGGCGCGCGCCTCCAGATAAAAACTTTCGAGCATCTTCGGATCGTCGAGCAGATCCTTCTTCATCAGCTTCACCGCGACGAGCCGTTCCAGCGTCGTGTCCCACGCGCGATAAACCGTGCCCATGCCGCCGGAGGCGATCTTGCTGCGCAACTCAAATTGCCGCAGTTGCATCGGCATCATGATGGCGTGGCCGCACTTCTTGCACGGTTCGGAGGCCAGCGGCGGCAGGTCGCCGGGGATGAACGTCTTCGCGTCGCAGCCCGGACAAGTCACCATTTTCAAGGGTCGGTCGCTCATGTTCGTAACGCCAAACTACCACGCCCGGCAAATTCGACAAGCGGCGAATCATTTGACAAACCGCCGGAATTTGCTACCTTTTACGCGTATTAAATGAACACCACGTTCACCAAAACGATGAAAACGCACGCGCCGGTCAATGGCTATGTCGCCATTTGGCAGCGCGGCTCCCGTCTTTTGGGCAGCGTGGGAATGAATGATTGATTCACTGATTAACAATTTTTCAAAACCCGCGATTGCCCAAGCAGTCGCGGGTTTTGTGCTTTTAACCATCAACCGAAAGAGAAAAATATGAACAATAAAACCACTGTGGCCGCCCGGTTCGCGCCGGAAACGCGGTTCACCCTGCCAACGGCCACGAATGCGCCGTTCCGCGCCAACCTTGAAACCGAGTTCGAGCGGCTCAAGAGCCGTCTACTTGCCGAGACGCTTGATGAAGCCGAGCAACCCGGATTGAACGCTCCGCTCCGCCGCGCCGCCAACGAAGCCGCCGCGCTCGCGTGGGTGACGTTCTACCCGCTGCTTGTCTTTCCCGCGCTGTTCGAGGAAAAGAGCCGCGCCGCTGTCCGTCAGGCCGCCCGGCAGGCGCGCATCTACGCCAACAGCCGCGAAATCATCGCCGCATGAAAATACGCAGCCTTAAAGTGGGGAAACAGGCCGGCGAGAAGTCGTTCGTGTGGGCAAATTAATTTGCGCCCGCACCAACGACTTCTCGCCGCGCCTTTTTATTTTTCCTCCACGCGTTGAATCCGCGCGCCGAGCTTTCGCAACTTCACGTCCATTTGCTCGTAGCCGCGATCCAGATGGTAGATGCGGTTGACCTGTGTTTCGCCTTTTGCCGCCAGCCCCGCGATGACCAGCGCCGCGCTCGCCCGCAAATCGCTTGCCATCACCGGCGCGCCGCTCAATGGTTTGCCGCCTTTCACAATCGCGCTCGGCCCCTCGATCTCGATGTCCGCGCCGAGCCGCGCCAACTCGCTGACGTGCATGAAGCGCGATTCAAAAATCCGCTCGGTGATGATGCTGATGCCTGGCGTGAGCGCCAGCAGCGCCATCATCTGCGCCTGCACATCCGTCGGAAACCCGGAATACGGTAGCGTCGTGATGTCCACCGGCTTTAATTTCGCCTTGCGGCGGGCCACCAGATTGCCACTGCGCTTTTCAACGGAAACTCCCGCCTCGTTCAACTTGTCAATCACCGCGCGTAAATGATCAGCGCGTGCGCCTTTCAGCGTCACGGCGCCATTGGTCGCGCCGGCGGCAATCAAAAAGGTCGCCGCCTCGATGCGGTCGGGAATCACTTCGTGCTCTGCGCCGTGCAGTTTTTTCACGCCGGTGATGGTGATGGTCGGGCTGCCGGCACCGGAAATCTTCGCGCCCATCGCGGTGAGAAAATCTGCCAGATCCACGACTTCCGGTTCGCACGCCGCGCTTTCGATGACCGTCACGCCGTCGGCCAGCGTCGCCGCCATCATCACGTTCGCCGTGCCGAGCACCGTCGGGCCGGCGCGACCGCCGAGGAAAAGTGAACTGCCGGAAAGTTTTTTCGCTGTCGCATCCACATAGCCGCCTTCGATTTTGATTTTCGCGCCGAGCGCCTCAAAACCTTTCAGGTGCAGATTGATTGGCCGCGCACCGATGATGCAGCCGCCGGGTAGGGAAATGCGCGCCTTGCGCAGCCGCGCCAGCAGCGGCCCGGCGATGCAGATGGAGCCGCGCATTTTACGGACGAGTTCGTAATCGGCGTAGCCCTTGATTTTCTGGGCGCGGACGGTCAGCGTGCCGTTCTCGAATTTCACCTGCGCGCCGAGCGACGCGAGGATTTGCACC
>CAIOUK010000293.1 GCA_903861445.1 uncultured Verrucomicrobia subdivision 3 bacterium | reverse complement strand
TCAGCGGCGGGATCGCCTGCGCGATGCTGCCGTCGTCAAAATACATTTTCGCGACGCGCTTTTGCGTGGCGAGAATGTTGTCCATGCCGTCCGCAAAAATATCTTTCGACTGCAATTCCGGCTTGAGCATCGCCTCGGTGAAGACGGCGTGCGGATGATTGAACACGCGGCCAAAAAAAGCGTGGACGAACCGCGCGTTGATGCGCCAGCCGAGGCGCGAAGCTAAAACTTTTTTGCCGGCTTGCTCGAAGTCCGCGCATTTTTCCAAAAATCTGTTCGCGATGAGAAATTTCGGATCGCGCTCCTCCGCGCTCATGCGCGACCAGATTTCCGGCACGATCAAACTCACGTCGTGATCCACGCGCAATTGCGGCCCGACATAACCGGCGGCGGTGATGAACGGCTGGTAGCCGGTGAGAATGAACGACACCAGCGCGTTGTTCAGGTCAATGATTGGCGGCAGCGCGTTGAACGGGCCTTTCGTCAGCGCGCCTTCGGAGCCAGCGCCGGTGGTGGACGGCGATTTGCCGGTCATGCTACAGATCACTTCCATGAAAAATTCCGGCAGCTCCATGTAATGCACCGGATTGTAGCACGCCAGTGCGCGCACGCCTTTTTCCGGCGGATTGTTGCGGCGACCCGGCAACACGGCGGTGACGGGCGTGTGCAACGGTTGGTTCATCGGCACGCGGCGGCGCAGCCGCGCGGCGATTTCCGCGAGGTAAGTTTCGCTCGCGCGAACAAGATCGGGACGCTTCTGCAGATAGCGCGGATTTTTCGTCGGCTTGCCGTCCACGAGGCGCGGGCTGGCGGTGCAGACAAAATAATCCGGCCGGCCGGTCTCGGCGACTTCGCCGATGAATTTCTGCATCGGCTCGGTGAACTGGCAGAAGCCCAGCGTGTCGGCCACCATGGCTTTCGCCGCCGCCGGCGTGAGCGGCTGGTAGTTGGAAAAGAAATTTTCCGGCTGCACGAAATCGCTTTCCGCCTGCTTGTCGTAGCCGGGATGAATCGCGTCGTCCGGCCGCTGGAACAAACGCTGTTCGCAGTTTTGCGCGAATTTCAGCGACAGCTTTTTGTCCGTGCCTTCGGGCAGATTTTCCAACGCGGCGGCGGGAACAACGGTGGAAGCCGTGATGTCGTCCTCCATCTGCACTTTCACGGCGGGATGAAAATCTTTGCGCAAACCAAACGTGCGCCACGCGCCGTCGTCGTCGAAACCGACGCGTAAATAGGTCGTGACGAGCTTGCGGCCATCGCACTTGAGTTCGTTGCCGGGCGTGCCGTTGATGATGTCCACACTAAAATGGTCGCGCCAATTACCGTTCCACTCCGGCTTGTAATAGCGTTTCACGACGAAGACCAGTTCCTTGACGTATTGCGGAATGCCGGCGAGCCAGGCGTTGTAGTCCGCCGTGTAATCCTGTTCGTCCGGCGTGAGCAGCTTGATGACCGAGCCGAGCGAGCGGGCCGAGTCCAACACGGTGCGCCGGTCGGTGCGGGATTTATCGGTGAACCGGTCGAAATAATCCCGGTCAATCAGCTCGGCCACGCGGTCGAAATCTCTTTTCAAATCCGCGACGAACACCGGGCCGGTGAGCACCGCGTCGGTGATGGACTTGGAAATCTCCGATTTGCCGCCGCCGGAAACCGTGCAGGGCTTGTGGCAAAAAGTGCCCTCGGCCATCGTGCCGACGAGCCGCCATTGCCGGCCGTGGCCGGGCGGTTTCTC
>CAIOUK010000292.1 GCA_903861445.1 uncultured Verrucomicrobia subdivision 3 bacterium | reverse complement strand
CCCACGCGATCGCGCAGGCGCACGTCATGCGTGTCGCACGGACGCCCGCAGTCGCGAAAGTCTTTGCCCTTCGACAAAAACGCGCAGAACACGCAATGCTCCATGTGAAACATCGGCATGTGCTGATGAATCGTGACCTCAAACCATTCCGGCGGCGCGGCGGACAAAAGCGCGTCGAGCTGCACGACATTCAAATCGTAGCTGGTCGTGACGCGTTCGAGGCCGAAATGATTTTTGAAATAGTCCGCCGTGATGCGATTGGCTACGTTCAGCGAAAAATCGCCGACGCGCCGCGTGTCCGCAAAAAATTTCAGATGGTCGTAGTTGCGGACGAGATAACCATCGGCGTTGCAGGATTGGACTTGGTTCAAAATCCATTCCTCGCCCATCTTGGTGATGCGCGGCGGGGCGACGAAGATGCTCGGTCGTTCTCCGCCCGGCCCGCCAACCGCACAGCCGTAGGCGGTGTGAAACGTCGTCACCGCTTCGCGATATTTTTTTGGGTCTTCAAACTCGCAATAAACCGTTTGCACCCCGCATTTCAGCGCGGCGTCAAGTTGCGCGAGGCTGCGGACGAGGATGATCAATTGCGGATCGGATTTGCCACAGAGACGCAGAGACACAGAGGATTCAGAAATCGGCGCGACTAAACTCTGTGCCTCTGTGACTCTGTGGCTATTCATTTGCCACCGCTTTGGCTGGGCGAGGAGGCTTTCCAGTTCGGCTGCGACTTCGCGGCGCAGGCGATTTAATTCGCTCACGGGAACCAGCACATCGCCGGATAGAAAATTTTTCAATTCGCCGAGCTTGAACGGCGTGCCGCCAAGGCGACCGAGCTGCGCGCGCAATTTTTCTTCGGTGAGCGGAAGTTTTTCCGCCTGGGCCAGCGGCATTGTGGATTCGGCTTTCGCCATGTCGCCCGCTGCGTCGCGGATGATCAGCGTCAACGGCTCGCCGGTAGCGCCATAAACTTCCATGCTGACGGGCCGCTGACATCTCGGCGCATCGCCCGCGAAACTTTGGCGCAGGCGCTTGTCGAGTTCTGGATCGTTCGTCTTCCAAAGTTTGTCGCCGACGTGGACGCGGAGAAAATCAATCTGGCCGTTGCCAAAACGCAGTTCCGTCAGGGTCATGTCGGGAATCGTAAACCGGGGAATTTCCATCTCGTAAATCCGGCCACCTTCCTCTTTTTCATCCGGCCGGCCGGCATCAAACACAATGCCATCGCCCGGTTTCAGCGGCGCAACCAGATCCACGATGACCCCGTCGCGGACAATTTTCCGCACTTCGCCAAGATAGACGCCGCGCTTTTTGCCGAAGCGCGCGTGGACGAGTTTTTGATTGTCATTGCCGCCGAACCAGCCAGTGAACAGGCCGCGCGAGAAGGACATTTCCAAGTCGTAACGGTCACCGGGTGGAACTGTAGCGGCTTGGCCTTCGGCAATTTTATTCAATGCCGCGCGATAGACGCGCGTGATGCTGGCGACGTATTCCGGCGATTTCAACCGGCCTTCAATTTTCAGCGACGCAACGCCGGCGCGGACGAGTTCGGGCAAAACTTCCAGACCGGACAAATCTTGCGGGCTGAGCAAATAGCGTTTGTCGCCGAGCGGAACTTGCTGGCCGTCGGAAATCAAATCATACGGCATCCGGCACGCCTGTGCGCATTCGCCGCGATTCGCGCTGCGGCCGCCGAGCGATTCGCTCGTCAAACATTGGCCGGAATACGCGACGCACAAGGCGCCGTGGACAAAGACTTCCAGCGGCATGGCAGGGCGCGTCACTCCGTGCGCGCCGTCGTTGGTCTGTGAGGCGGCGGGCAGAGGACTGCCCGCCCCACCTTGCGCTGCATTCATTTTCTCGATTTCCGCAATCGAACATTCGCGCGCGAGCACGACGAGGTTGCAGCCGAGGTTGCGGGCGAAATCAATTCCCGCCGCGCTGGTGACGGTCATTTGCGTCGAGGCATGAATCGGAAAATCCGGCGAGAGTTCGCGGATCAATTTGCAAATACCCACGTCTTGCACAATCGCGGCGTCCACGCCGGCGGTGATGATGGCGCGGAGAAATAGTTCGGCCTCAGCCAGCTCGTTTTCAAAAACCAGCGTGTTGAACGTGACGTAGCCTTTCACGCCGCGCCGGTGGAGAAATTCCATGAGCTTCGGCAAGTCGGCTTCGGTAAAATTATGCGCGCGCATCCGCGCATTAAATTTTTCGAGGCCGAAGTAAATCGCGTCCGCGCCGTTTTCCACGGCGGCGCGAACACATTCCCAGTCGCCGGCGGGTGCGAGCAATTCGGGCAGGTGGCAAGTTGCAGGTGGCAAGTTGCAGGTTTTTTCAACTGTGGGCGCGACAGACATTTCAGAACCAATTTAACCACGAAACACACGAAACACACGAAAAAGGTGCCGGCCAGAGTCGTTGTCAACGACCCGTCGGCACGGAAAAATCATTTTTCATTCGGGGCCATCTATGGTTATCTGTGGTAAATGATCCATCCCAGTGCCGTCATCCATCCGCAGGCCAAGCTCGGTGCCAACGTCTCCGTTGGCCCGTGCGCCGTCATCGAGGCCGGCGTGGTGGTCGGCGACGACTGCATCATCGGGCCGCAAGTCTGTCTGCTGGGCGCGACGACCATCGGTAAGGGCAACCGCTTTCACGCCGGCTGCGTCATCGGCGATGCGCCGGTGGACGTGAAATACAAGGGTGAACCGACGCGCCTCCGCATCGGCGACCATAATATTTTCCGCGAACACGTCACGGTGAATTGCTCGAACACGCTGACGGAGGACACCGTCATCGGCTCGCATAATTTCCTGACGCCGCACGCGCACGTCGGCCACAACACGGTCGTCGGCAATCATGTCATTCTCGGCGGTGGCTGTTTTCTCGCGGGCCATGTGGTTGTGGAAGATCGCGCGTTTATTTCCGGCTGCTGTCTTGTGCACCAATTTTGCCGCGTCGGCACGCTGGCGATGATGCAGGGCGGTTCGGGCATCAGCAAAGATTTGCCACCATTCACCGTCGTGCGTCGCTTGAACGAGATTTGCGGGCTGAACATCGTCGGCCTGCGCCGCGCCGGATTCAGCGCTGACGAACGGCTAGAATTGAAGCGGCTTTACCGCGCGTTGTTTCGCAGCGGAAAAAATACGCGGGAAGCGGTGGCCGAAGCGCAAGCGACGTTCACCGGGGCGGCGGCCAAAACCATGCTGGCGTTTATCGCCAGCGCCAAACGCGGCGTGTGTTCCGACAGCAGCATCGGAAGTTCCGCCGCCGATGAAGCATGACTACCTCGTCAACCTACAAAGTGATGGGCGCGGACGGCAAAGAATACGGGCCGATTTCCGCCGAACAAATCCGTCAGTGGGTCGCGCAAGGCCGGCTCGTCAAAAAAACGCCGACGCTGCCCGTCGGCACAAAAGACTGGGTGTATCTCGAATCCGTGCCGGAATTTGCCGACCTGTTTCCGCTGCCGCCCCTGCCAACCGAGCCGCGGCCGCCCAAGTTTTGGTTTGCGCTGGCGAGCGTCACGCTCGTTGTCATTCTTTTGATTTTGGAATTAATCTGGCTGTGGCCTAAAAAACCGGGACATCATTGAACCATGTATAAAATCATCGGCAACGACGGCCAGACCTATGGTCCCGTCGGCGCGGAAAAAATCCGCGAATGGATTGCGCAAGGCCGCGTGGATGCGCGCACGGCCGTGGTTGCGGAAGGCGCGGCGGAATGGACGTTCCTCGGCCTGCTGCCGGAATTTTCCAGCGAACTGGCTGGCGCGCCACCGGTCATCGCGCCGCTGAAAGCGAACGCCGTTTCAGCAAACGGCACCAACGGTTTTGCGACGGCGGGATTTATCTGCGGCTTGATTTCGCTGACGTGCTGCTGCGGTTGTCCCTTCAATATTCTTGGTCTGATTTTTTCCATTGTGGCGCTGGTGCAGATTAACGGGCAGGTGCACAAGCAATCGGGCTGGGGATTGGCGTTGGCCGGCTTAATTTGTTCGGTGGTGAGTTTGCTCGTGAGTTTCGGCTTGGCCTTATTTCAACTCGCGATGACGCCGGCCAACGTGCATTGGCATTTCGACGCCATTTGAATGAACCCCGCGCCGTCCCCAATTGCCGCCACCAACACGCGCTTTGCGGGCGTCATCGTGGCGGTCATGGTTTTGGGTATCGCCGCCGTGGTGTTTTTCTTTAATCCCTCGACGCATAAGATTTATCCCACGTGTCAGTTTCACCAGCTTACCGGCTGGAACTGTCCCGGTTGCGGTATGACGCGGGCGCTCTACGCGCTGCTCCACGGCAACTTTTCGGTCGCGCTGCACGACAATGTGCTGTTGGTCTTCGCGTTGGCGGGATTAGCCGTTCGTGGAACGTGGTTTGGCGTGAAGAGATTTCGCAGGCAGTCGCCGGGCGAATTTTTTCCGGTAAAATTTCTCTGGCCGTTGCTCATCGTCGCGTTGGTGTTCGCCGTGTTGCGGAATCTGCCGGCGTTTGCCTTTCTTTCGCCATGAGATTTGGCTTTTGCCGACTCGCGGGGTCGTGTTCAATTAACGGCTTATGAGTCTGACCCATCCTTTGACGACGACGGCGTTTGAGTTGCCCGGTTATCGCCTCACCAAATCCTTCGGCGTGGTGCGCGGCATCATGGTGCGCTCGCGTTCGGTGGTCGGCAATTTCGGCGCGAGCATCCAGTCCATTTTCGGCGGCAATATTTCCATCTACACGAATCTCTGCGAACGCACGCGCGAAGATACGTTCAATCTCATGCTCACCCACGCGGGCCAGCTCGGCGCGAACGCCGTGATCGGCGTGCGCTACGACGCCACGGAAATTGCGCCCGGCATCACGGAAGTGCTGTGCTACGGCACGGCGGTGTTTGTGGAGAAGGCGTGAATCCTTGAAGCCGTTAAGTCCAGACAGTTTTCTCGCACGCTTGCTCGGCAAGCTCACCGCCGCCATCCTGAAAAACCCGCGCTGGTTTTTCTGGCCGCAGGTGGTGCTATTCATTGCGTGCATCGCCTACACGATTGCGTTTTTGCAGTTCGACACGAACCGCGACAACCTCGTCGGTGGTGAGAAGCGCTACCACCATAATTACCTCGCGTATCAAAAAGAGTTTCCCCAGCAGGACGACCTCGTGGTGGTGGTTGAAAGTGAGAACGTGGAAAAAAACCGGCAGTTCGTCGAGCGGCTCGGCGCGCGGCTGGAGGCGGCCAAAATCAAGATAGCCGCCAAGCCCGGTGGCAAGGAACTGATTGAAACCAACCTGTTCAAGGATGTTTTTTACAAGGGCGATTTGCCGATGATGGGCAGCAAGGCGCTGATGTTCGTGCCGGAAAAAGATCTGGCCGGTTTGCGCGACACGCTGAAGGATGATTTGCCGTTTATCCAAAAATTTTCGCAGACGACGAATCTGGTTTCGTTTTTTGATCTGGTCAACACGCAGTTCCGCACGGCCAAGCGCGAGCAGAATGCGCAGACGGATTCGCTGGTGAAATCGCTGCCGGCGCTGGAACGGATTTTGACTCAGGCGCGCGAAAGCCTCGGCCGTGCCGGCACGCCGCCGTCGCCGGGCGTAACCGCGCTGTTCAATCCCGACGATCAAGGCGCGGCGGAAACTTATATCACGTTCAATCGCGGTAAAATTTTTCTGGTGACCGCCCACGCGCCGAACGCCGACTTGAACGACGACGCCGTAGATCGCATCCGGCAATTGATCGCGCAGACCAAAGCTGAAGTTTCCGGCGTGAATGTCGGCCTGACGGGCGAGCCGGTGCTGGAACTGGACGAGATGGCACAGTCGCAGAAGGACACCACGGTGGCGGGCATTGTTTCCTTCGTGCTGTGCGTTTTGATTTTTATTTACGGCTACAATGAAACGGGGCGGCCCATCAAGGCCTCCATCTGTTTGCTGGTCGGTCTGGCCTACACGTTCGCATTTGCGACGCTGACGATCGGGCATCTGAACATTTTGACGATCACGTTTTTGCCGATGCTCATCGGCCTTGCGATTGATTTTGGCGTCCATCTTATCACGCGCTACGAAGAGGAATTGCACCACGGCAAAACCGAGGCGGAGGCGCTGACCAAGGCGATGGTGTTCACCGGTCAGGGCATTTTCACCGGCGCGCTGACGACGGCGGGCGCGTTCGCGGCGATGGCGTTCACCGATTTCAAGGGCATCAAGGAAATGGGTATCATCTGCGGCGGCGGCCTGATGGTCTGCCTCGTGCCGATGATG
>CAIOUK010000291.1 GCA_903861445.1 uncultured Verrucomicrobia subdivision 3 bacterium | reverse complement strand
GAACAAGACAGGCAGGTTTTGCAGATTCAAACCGTGGCCGGCATTCACCTGCAATCCCAAGTCATGCGCCTGCTTTGCGCCTGCAACCAACCGCTGCAATTCCGTTTCCGCTTTCTGTTTTCCACTTTCCGCCTGGTAATACTCCTCAGCAAATTTTCCGGTGTGTAACTCAATGAACTGCGCACCCGTCCGCGCGCTGGCTTCGATCTGCTGTTCATCCGGCGCGATGAAGAGACTGACCTCGATGCCAGCGTCGTTCATTTTTTTGCACGTCTCGGTCAAAGCTGTTTCCGCCGCAACCACGTCGAGGCCGCCTTCGGTCGTCACTTCCTGTCGTCGTTCCGGCACGAGGCAAACAATCTCCGGCTTCAGCTTCAGCGCGATGGCAATGATTTCCGGCGCGTTGGCCATTTCCAGATTCAGGCGCGTCTGGATTTTTTCGCGCAACGCCCAGACATCGCGATCCTGAATGTGCCGGCGATCCTCGCGCAAATGCGCCGTGATGCCGTGCGCGCCGGCGGCCTCGGCGGCCAGGGCGGCCGCGACCGGACACGGTTCGCCATGGCCGAGACCGCGATAACGCGCCTCACGCACCGTGGCGACGTGGTCAATGTTGACGCCGAGTTTAAGCATGAAATTATTTGGTCGCCGCCGGTAACGCAGGCGCGGGCAGATTGGCCGGCGCCGGATGCGGAAATTTTTTAAGGCGCGGATGCGGCGGCAGCTTGAGGTCGCAGCCGGGAAAATTCGTCGCGTTGAGCCAGTTGGCCAGCGCATACAATTCCACCGCCGTGAAACCGCCGGGGGCCGTGCGTTTGAAGGTCATTTCCGTCGGGCCGGTCTGCCAGACTTCGGTGATGGTGTTGCCCAGCGTCGGCCCGATTTTTTGCACCCATTTGAACGCGGCGGAATTCGCATCCAGCTGTTTGCGCGCCATGAGCAGCAGGCCGAGCTGGCTCATATTCAAAACCTGCGGCAAGCGTTCAGCGGTGATTTCCCAGTGGTAGAACAAAAGATTTTTATCCGCCAGATGCGCGAGCAATTCCGGGGGCAGCGGCTTGCCGCGCGGCGTGTTCGGAAAGCCGCCGGCGAAGAGAAATTGTCCCGTCGGTTCCTGCAACGTCCGCAGGAATGGCGAAACGAACGGCACGCCCTGGAAGTTGATCACGTTATTCGTCAGCTCCAGCGAAAAATGCATGAGGAACGGATTCTCGCGGTTCGTGGCCTCCAGCGCCGGCTTGAGTCGCGCGTAAGCCTGCGCCAGCGCGCCCGTCGCGTCGGGCACCGGTGCGGCGACGAAGGTTTGAAACGGCATCTTCGGCAGCGCCCACACAAACAACTGGTTGGGCGTGGGTGAAAGCTGGTAAGGCCAAGCCCACGACTGCGTTTTCAGCCAGACAGAAAATCCGCGGGCGGCGGTGAAACTTACAAACGGCTGGTGAATCGTGTTGGTGGGAATGCGCCAGTCTGCCAGCGGCAACGCCAGCGGCTCGGAAAATAAAAATTTGCCGATGACATTGAATTGGGTATTCCGCGCCGTGACCGTGAATTGAGTTTCCGGCAGGCCAAATTCTTTCAGCTTTGGAAACCATTGCGCGAGGCGCGGCCAGTTCACGTCCAAAGAAAGCCAGAGGTTTGGGGAACGGAATTTTTCTTCCGCGCGGTCACTCGATTTAATCGCACCAATGCCAGAGTCAAAAACCAGCCAGCCTTCGGATTGCTCGAATGTCGCTGCCGGAAAAAACATTTTTAATCCCGTTTGCCAAAGCTGCGCGCGGACTGGGGAAAGCTGAATGGCAATCCTCACACCCGCCTTGTCGCTCGCATCCGTCCGCGCGGTCAAATCCCACTCCGACTTTTGCAAGTCATCAAACAGCGGCCGCAATTTCGCCGCGCCGTCCGGCACATTGACGCCGACATTTTTTTGCAGCCAACCTGCCAGCCAGCCGGATAGTTTGTCCGCCGTCTGCGTCCGCAGCGCCACCGCCTCGGCGGAACAAAATTCATTCGTGAAGGCGGCAGAGTTGGTATCGGCGGAAATTTTTTGCGCGCCGGCAAAATGGATTCGCGCAATCAAGTCCGGCTCCGGCAGCGCCGCGCGACCGGCCATCACGGCCAGCACCAATATCGAAATCGTAAAAACCTTTTTCATCGGGTGCAGTTCTATGCCAAATCCCGCGCGGCTTGGCAATCGCATAGGCAAGCATAGCGAGGCGGAAATTTTAATTTCCAGTTGCCGCGCCCGCAAAATCCCGCTTTCATCGGACGTGACCAAGTTGCGAAAAATCCTGATTTACTGGCTCCCGCCGGCAGTGTGGCTGGTGCTGATTTTCTCCGCCTCCGCCGACACGCATTCCTACCAGCATTCCTCCGCGCTGTTTGAACCGCTGCTGCGCTGGCTCTTTCCGCAAATGCCGCCGGAGCAAATCGAGTTCATCCACCACCTGTTCCGCAAGTGCGGCCACCTGACCGAATACACCCTGCTCGCGCTGCTGCTCTGGCGCGCGCTCCATCAGCCGCAGAAAAACCATCCCCGGCCGTGGCGCTGGGATGAAGCCGGCCTGACGCTGGCGCTCGTTTTTCTCTGCGCTGCCGGTGATGAATTCCACCAGATTTTTGTGCCGACGCGCACCGCGCTGGTCTCGGACGTATTTATTGACACCGCCGGCGGTGCGGCGGGACTGCTGGCGCTGTGGCTGGCGCGAAAGATATTCCGACGAACCTGAAAATGAATCGTCCGTTCGTCAGCGTTGTCATCGCCTACGCCGCCGGCCTATTGCTGGCACAAATTTTTCAGCCGCCGCTCCTTGCCCTCTTTGCGATTTCGTTTGGTCTGCTCATCCTCATCCTCATCCTGGAAAAACTGCGGCCATTTTTATTTTGGCCGCTGCTCGTGCTGGCAGGCTGGACAAATTTTTCCGGCCGCACGGCCATCATTTCGCCCAATGACTTGCGGACGCAGCTGGGTGCCGAACCAGCGCTGGTCACCCTGCGTGGTGAACTGGCCGAGACGCCGCGCCTAAAAATAATTGTTCGCAACGAACAAGAAAACTGGTGCCACGTCGCCCGTGTGCGCGTGCACGAAATCATCCACGCCGGAAAAGTTTTGCCGGCCGATGGCGAAGTGCTCGTGACCGCGCCGGGCATTCCCGGAACCAATTTCTTCGCCGGGCAGACCGTGGAAATTTCGGGCGCCATTGCGCGGCCGCCGCCACCGCTGGCGGAAGGACTTTTTGACCTGCAAAGTTATCTCGCCGCGCGCGGCATTTATTATCAGCTCAAAACCGATTCCACCAACGACTGGAAATTGCTCGCGCCGGTTTTACCTCGGCCACCGCTCACCGACCGCTTTTTGAAATGGTCGCAAGACACACTTGCACTCGGTTTGCCCGGTGAAGACGAACCGTTGCGATTGCTCTGGGCGATGACGCTCGGGTGGCGGACGGCGTTCACCGGCGACATCGGCGAACCCTTTCTTCGCGCCGGCACGATGCATATGTTCGCAATTGACGGACTGCGAATCGCACTTTTGTCCGGCATGATCGTAACGCTGCTGCGCGTGCTGCGATTGTCGCGCGCGTGGTGCGGCGCGGTGGCCGTGCCGGCAATCTGGTTTTACACTGCCGCCACCGGCTGGGAACCGTCCGCCATCCGCGCGTCTGTGATGATGACAATCGTTCTCGGCGGCTGGGCGCTAAAGCGTCCGAGTGATTTACTCAACTCGCTCGCCGCCGCCGCCGTGGTGATTCTCGTCTGGGATCCGCGCCAACTCTTTGAGGCCAGCTTTCAACTTTCATTTTTCGTCATGCTGGTCATCGCGCTAATGCTGCCGCCGTTGAATAATTTCTTTAACCGCGTCATCAAACATGACCCGCTGGTGCCGGATGAACTCGTCGCCGGCTGGAAAAAAGTTTCGCTCTGGATCGCGCACCGGTTTGCGCGCTACTGCGGGCTTTCGCTGGCCGCGTGGGTGGGCTCCATTCCGCTTTCGGCCAAATATTTTCATCTCTTCAGTCCGGTCTCGGTGCTGGCCAATCTCGTGGCCGTGCCGCTCGGCACTCTGGCGCTCATGGCGAATCTGGGCGCGCTAATCTGCGGTCACTGGCTGCCGTGTCTCACGGAACTCTTTAATCACGCCGCTTGGTTTTTCATGGTGGCGATGACGTGGGTGAGCGTCGAGAGCGCCAAGCTGCCCGGCGCATATTTTTATGTGCCGGAACCGTCGCTCGCCATCATCGCGCTTTATTACGGCGTCATCGTCGCGGTTTTTAGCGGCTGGTTTTCGACGGGGAAAAGAATAATTTCCGGCGCGGTCATCCTGCTTTTCATCGCCGGCATTTACGGCTGGCAATGGTTTTCAACACGTGACCAAACCACGTTGACCGTGCTGCCACTCAACGGCGGACACGCCATCTACGTTGACGCTGCCGGTCGGCAAAACGACTGGCTCATCAACTGCGGCAGCGAGAGCGCGGTGGATTTCACCCTGAAAAACTTTCTGCGGGCGCAGGGCGTTAATAAAATTACGCGGCTTGTCTTGACCGTCGGTGACACCAAAAATACCGGCGGCGCAAGCCGGCTCGACGAATTGTTCGGCGTCAGCGAATTGTGGACGAGTGAAGTGAAATTCCGTTCTGCCAACTATCGCGAAGCTATGGCGCAATTTGAACTACCACCCAGCCGGCACCGGATTTTGCATCTCGGCGACACCCTTGGCCAGTGGCGGGTTTTGTTTCCAGCCACGACCAACGCCACCAAAGCCGATGACGCGCCGCTGGTGCTGCGCGGAGTATTTTACGGCACGAAGATTTTGCTCCTCTCGGATTTGAACCGCCACGGCCAAAGCGAATTGCTTTCGCTCACCAACGATTTGCGCGCCGACATTGTCGTCGCCGGTTTGCCGACCGAAGGCGAACCGTTGTGCGCCGCGCTGCTGGACGCCATTCACCCGAAAGTCATCGTCATCGCTGATTCTGAATTTCCTGCCACGCGACGGGCAAGCCGTGCCTTGAAGGAGCGGTTGGAGCAGTCCAAAGCGCGGATCATTTACACGCGCACCACCGGTGCCGTAAAAATTATGACGGATCGAGACGGATGGAAATTGGAGACTACCAGTGGAGACACGTTTAAAAACCCATAAATTTGTCCCGTAATATTCCGAATTGCGGTAATCCCGCTGAACACCGTCAAAGTGGTGAAATGGTGCGCCCGGCGCGAATCGAACGCGCGACAACCTGCTTAGAAGGCAGGTGCTCTATCCAACTGAGCTACGGGCGCAACCGGAATGAAGTTAGCGCCAGCCAGCCCCGACGGCAAGCGTTTGGCGTCACGCGTGGCCGAAATGCCGGAGCGTTTGATAGACAATCAGAGCCATGACGTAGGCCAAACCGGTCATGTAGAAAATTTGGAACAACGGCCATTTCCAACTGTTCGTCTCCCGCCGCACCACGGCGGTGGTGGACAAACATTGCGCGGCCAAAATATAAAACACCAACAAGCTTGCGCACGTCGCCACATTGAAAATCGGCGTGCCGTCCGTGCGTTTGGCCTGACGCAGCGTGCTGTAAAGCGAAGACTGATTATTCTCCGCCGCGTCCTTGCCCACGCCATAAACAATCGCCAGCGTCGAGACGATGACTTCGCGGGCGGCAAACGAACTGATGATGCCGATGCCAATCTGCCAGTCGTAACCGAGCGGCGCGATGACGGGCTCGATGATGTGGCCGATTTTTCCGGCGAAGGAATTTTGCAGCGAATTTTGCGCGGTCAAACGGTCGGCGGTGTCGATCAAAGCCGCCGCCTGATTTGTATCGCCGCTCTTTTGAAGTTGCACCGCCTGCGTCGCCATCGCCACCGCAGCTGCTGGCGGACTGGATTTCGGATAATACGAAAGCGCCCACAAAACCAGCGAGATGAGCAGAATGATTGTGCCGGCCTGCTTTACAAATATTTTCGCACGGTCGTAGGTGTGCAGCAGCGCCACGCGCAAGCCTGGCACGCGATACGGCGGCAGTTCGATCATCAGCGCCTTGCTTTCGCCAGGCAGAATTGTCCGCCGGAAAATCATCGCCATGCCCAGCGCCGCCGCCACGCCACACGCATACGCGGCGGTGAAAACCAGCGCCGCCTTCAACGGCGAGTGCGGAAACAGCAGCGCCGTGACCATTGCATAAACCGGGATTCGCGCAGAACACGCCATCAGCGGCGTCACCAAAATCGTGACCAGCCGGTCGCGGGGATTTTCGATGACGCGCGTGGACATGATGGCGGGAATCGCGCAGGCGTGCGCCGAGAGCAGCGGCACGAACGCCTTCCCCGGCAGGCCGAGCTTGCGCATGATTTTGTCCATCACAAACGCCGCGCGCGACAGGTAGCCGGTGTCTTCCAGCAGCGATAGCGCGAAAAACAAAATGCAGATTTGCGGCAGGAAAACCAGAATGCCGCCGACGCCGCCAACGACGCCGTCGGAAACCAAACTTTGCAAATCGCCCGGCGGTAAAACGGAAGCCGTCCAGGATTTGATGCCCGCAAACGCGTGGTCAATCAGTTCCATCGGAATTTGCGCCGCCCAGAAAATCAGCGCGAATAGCGCCAGCATCACGATGTGAAAAATCACCACACCGGTGACCGGATGCGTGAAATAATCGTCCAGCCGATCCGTCCACGCCGAACGCTGGATGAGCGCGGCGTCCATGACGCGTGTGGAAATCTGCTCCGTCCATTCGTAGCGCGCCTGAAAGGTGCAACCGGTGCAGCCCGCGCAGTTCGGGTCCACATGATCCACGGCCTCCGGCATCGCGCCTTTCACCAGCCGGTCAAGTTCCCCCTTCAATTCCTCGATGCCTTCGCCGTTGCGCGCCGATACCGGCACGACCACGCAGCCAAGCTCATCGCGCAGTTTCGCCACGTCAATGCGGATGCCATCGCGCCGCGCCATGTCCATCATGTTCAGCGCCACGACGACGGGAATTTTCAGCTCCAAAATCTGGCTGGCGAGAAAAAGATTCCGCTCCAGATTCGTCGCGTCCACGACGACCAGCGCGGCGTTCGGCGCGGTGTGTTCCAATTTTCCCTGCAACGCGTCGGCGGCGAGTTTTTCGTCCGGCGATTTGCTGTCGAGGCTGTAAAGACCGGGCAAATCCACGACGACAATCTGCTTGTGGTCGAGGTGCAGCCGGCCGACTTTGCGCTCGACCGTCGTGCCGGGAAAATTCGCCGTCTTGGCGCGCAGGCCGGTGAGCGCGTTGAACAGGGTGGTTTTGCCGGCGTTGGGATTGCCGACGAGCGCGAGCGTGAACGCGTGTTGCGGATGCGGCGCAACTTCCGTGTCGTGGCACGCGCTCATTCCGCGTGATCTTCCTTCAGGGCGCAATGGCCGGGCTCACAGACCTCCACGCGCACGCGCGCGGCGAGTTCCGCCGCGAGGCCGAGGCGCGAGCCGAAAATTTTCAGGATGAGCGGATTGCCCGCGCGCACGAGTTCCACGCGGCGGCCGAGGCAGACGCCGAGCGTCTTGAGCCGCTGCGTGTCCTCGTCGTCGGTCTCGACGCTGCGGACGACCGCGCACGTGCGCGGCGGCAGTTCGTCCAGCCGGACGAGCGAAACGGGCTGTGCATTGGTTGTCACAACAAAAACAAAATAAACCTTCCCACGATTCCGTCAAAGTCTAACCGCGCCGGCGCACCGGGGCTGTCGGCCGCTTGCGGTTAATTGTCGGCGGCTTGCGGTGATTTTTCCTCCTCGTCCTCATCGTCGCCCTTTTTGAGAATGAGGATGACGATGAGGAGGAGGATTTTGCGCCATTGAAAACCCGCCGCGAGTCCGGCACATTGGCCGCGTGAAGCTGAAATTTCTTTTTCCCGCGCTGTTAGCCGTGGCGATTTTCGCCGGCTGTGCAAAGCCGGACGCGAACACCGCGCTGAATCCGCCGCCGTCCGTGGACGATTTGCTGCCCAAGCACGCGCAACCGAAATTGCGCACCATGAAAATTTATCTCGGCGCCGAAACGCTCGACGCCGAGCTCGCGCTCTCGCAGGAAGAGGAAATGACCGGCATGATGTTCCGCACGAACATCCAGGAAACCGACGCGATGCTCTTCGTGCTGCCCGCGCCGCAACGCGCGGCGTTCTGGATGAAAAACTGCCCCGAATCCATTTCCGCCGCCTATGTCACCGCCGACGGCACGATTCAGGAAATCCACCACCTCGAACAGAACGACACCAACTCCGTGGTCGCCGCGCGCGACGACATCCAGTTTGTGCTGGAGACGAAGGAAGGCTGGTTCGCGCGCCACCATGTCGCGCCCGGCACGGTCATCCAGTCCGAACGCGGGCCGCTGGCCGACGTATTCCTGCGCCGCCAATAAAAACCCAATCTGTTTGCGAAAAAAATTTTCCGGCTTACGATTCCACCATGCTTTCGCTGGAACAACTTTCCGAACTGATCGTGCAAAACCGCGCCGCCGCGTCCGCGCGCGTGCGGGAATTTTCGCTCGGCGGCAAGAAATTAAATTTCAACTCGCAGCCGGCCATCATGGGTGTCGTCAATTTGTCCGCCGATTCGTGGTATCGCGAAAGCGTCTGTTTATCGGCCGATTCCGCGATTCAACGCGGGAAGGTGCTGGCGGCGCAGGGCGCGCAAATCATTGACGTCGGCGCGGAGTCCACGCTCGCGCACGCCGCGCGCGTGGGCGACGCGGCACAAAAATCCAAGCTGATTCCCGTTATCAAGGAATTGCGTGCAGCGAAAATCCTCGTCTCGGTGGAAACCTATTCGCCCGCCGTCACGCGCGCGAGCCTCGCCGCCGGCGCGAACGTTTTGAACCTCACCGGCACCGCCGGCTCGAAGGAAATTTTCAAGCTGGTCGCTGACCACGACGCGGCGGTCATCATCTGCTACGTTGCAGGCAAAAACGTCCGCGAAGTCGGCGACTTCGATTTGAGCGCCGACCCGATTCCGATGCTGCGGGAATTTTTCGCGCGGCAAATTGAACTCGCGCAAAAGTGCGGCGTGGAAAAAATCTTCCTCGATCCAGGCCTCGGCTTTTACTACCGCAACTTGCAGGACAGCGCCGTGCGCGTGCGGCATCAGATGAACGTTTTTCTGAACACCTTCCGGCTGCGCAAACTCGGCTTTCCAATTTGCCACGCGCTGCCGCACGCATTTGAATTTTTCGGCGACGAAGTCCGCTGCGCCGAGCCGTTCTTCGCCGTGCTGGCGGCGCTGGGCAAAACGGACTTATTCCGCACGCACGAAGTTCCGCGCATCAAGGCGGTGATGGAAACGATGAAGGCCTTTTGATCTGCCATTGAAACCCAGAGTCCACCGGGGTTAAATTTCTCCAAGCCATTGCAAAGCGGTTGAATTTCCACCGGCAATTTTGTTATCCTGCTAGCCTATGGGACGCCAATGGCTTCATGCTAAACGATTGGTCGCCGGCCTAAAAAAAGGCCGCACGACCGGAAAACTGGTTCGCGAAATTTCCGTCGCCGCCAAGATGGGCGGCGCGGATCCGGCGATGAACGCGCGCCTGTTCACCGCCGTCGAAAAGGCGAAAAAGGAAAGTGTGACGAAGGACGCCATTCAGCGCGCCATCAACAAGGGCGCTGGCATCGGCGACGAAAAGATGGTGATGGAACACGTCACCTACGAGGGCCGCACGCCGCACAACGTGCCCGTCATCGTTGAAGTTTATACTGACAACGTGAACCGCACCGCGCCGGAAATTCGCGTGCTTTTCAAAAAGGGTCAGCTGGCCACGAGCGGCAGCAACAAATTTTTATTTGATCACGTCGGCCTCGTTGAGGCGCATCATCCGGATGCCAAAATTGACCGCGAAGGTGCAGCGATTGAAGCCGGCGCGAACGAAGTGGAAATTCTGACGCACGAACAGAACGACGACATTCCCAAGGAAGCCACCGGCGCGAAATTCATCTGCGAGCGCACGGAAGTCGCGAACGTCTCCAAATGGCTTTCCGCAAATGGTTGGACGGTGGTGACCAGCGAAATTGGCTACGTGCCGAAACAATTTCCCGAGTTGACCGAGGCGCAGCAAAACGAAGTCGGCGAATTTCTCCAGACGCTCGACGAGCATGACGACGTCCACCGCGTCTGGGCGGCGGTAAAGTAACCGGGGAAACTTCCGAGAGCCGCGTTCAGCTGAACGCGGCTTTTATCGTTTTATCGTCGGCACTTCCACTTTGCGCGTGTCGCCGATGGCGTGGTCGGCGGGCAGGTCTTCGCCGGACCAAAGCTTTTGCGAAGTCCACTTGGCGGCAGGCGCACTCCAAAATTCATCCGCCGGCGGCAGGCCGAGCGGCAGCAAACCTGCGCTGCACAAATACAAACTGCCGGTGGAAATGTAATTTTCCCCGAGCGCCGGCTGATGGCCGCAAAAACCGATCTGCAGCCAGCCGTTCGCATCAAAAGTTCCCGGTGCTTCAATCATTTTGCGGATGACCGCCGTGAGCGCACAACGAACCTGCGCCGGTTTGATAGGTTCCGACAATTCGTGTCGCAAGGCAATCAAAGCCAATGTCTGAAACGCGCCGAAGCGATAGGTCGTCGAACGTCCGATGGACGGAAAAGTCCCGTCCGGTGCGATGAACCGTTCCTGGATTTCCGCGTAGCGTTTAGCGCGCTGCAAAACGATTTTATGCGCCGGCGCAAAACCGGCGTCATGTTTCCGCAAAACCGCCAGCACATCCAGCAGCATCGGCTGGATGACAAAACTGTTATAATAGTCGAAGTGAAAAACATCGCCGTCCCCATACGCGCCGTCGCCGCAATACCAGCCAAGCATTTTGCGGATACACGTTTCCAGCCGTTCCGCCTGCGTCGGTTCACCGAACTCCAGCAGCGCCACCTCGACGGTCGCGGCGAACATGACCCAGTTGTTGTGCGCCGGCGTCGCGATTTTACGGGAAGACTTGAAGGCGGCGATGATTTGATTTTTTACGCGCGGTTCCAGCGGCTCCCACAAAACTTTAGGCGCGCGCAAAAGGCCCTGCGCCAGAAACGCCGCGTCCACGAGCGGCTGGTTGCCGGTCGTGAAATTCATGAAGTCCGGCGAGGTCGGATTGGTCGCCGCGTCCAGCGAAGCCTGCGCCAGCTTGATGAATTCCCGCTGCAACTTCGCTTCGTCGCCCGAAAGATTTTCCAGCGCCAGCCAGGGCGAAATGCCGCAGAGCAGCCGGCCGAACGCTTCCAGGTAAGTGCAGGTTTCGCGTGGCGGTTTGGCATCGGGCTTTGCCTCGATGGGCATTTTCAATTTTAATTCCCACCGCGCCAGATTTTCCAGCACCGGCCGCGAAATTTTTTGCGCGACGGAAACCCAGTATTTCCGGTCGTCGCCAGTGACCGCAGCTCCGGTTTTGTTTTCCGCCGCACGGAGCGGTAGGCCGGTGGCACCCAGCGCGCCGAGAACGGCGGCGGATTTGAAAAATTCCCGGCGGGTTTTCATAACTTCATTCGTCACCGCCGCCACCGTTGCCTTTTTTCTCCCACGCCCGCCGTGCTTTTTCCGGCAGCGATTTGTCCACGACGGCGTAAAAAGTTTTCTCGCCGAACTGCCGGTTCGCGGCGTGTTCCAGTTCGACGGATGGCGCAACGCTGAATCGCGCGTTGGTCTCGACGAAAATTGTCCCGCCTTCGGGACGCATGAAACATAGGAACAACGGGCATTTGCCGGGATGCGCGGCGACGAGTTCCGCGACTTTGTGCATATCTTCCGGTTGCAAATGCGCCATCGGCAGGCGCAGGTGAACCTGCTTGGTATATTTCTTCGGCGCGTCTTCCAGTGGCATGATTTCCTGCGGAAAAATCTTCGGCTTGTCCTCGCCGGTGCTGACTTCGCCGACGACGAGCAACGCCTTGTTCGGCTCCAGCAGCGGACGAAACTTGTCGTAGTCGTTCATCACGAGCAACTGCACCGAGCCGTCCAAATCCTCCAGCGTCACCATCGAATACGGCTTGCCGGATTTTTTGGAAGTGCCATGCGAAACCGTCGCGATCATGCCGCCAATGCGCGTCAGGCTGCGGTTTTGCGCCGTGGCGAGCTGCGACGTGTTGTGCAGCGAAAACCGCTGGAGCAGTGGCGCGAGCGGCGTGAGCGGATGACCGCTGATGTAAAATCCGAGCAATTCTTTTTCGTGCGCGAGCAATTCGTGCTGCGGCCACTCTGGCAGATTGGCAATTTTTTCCGGCACCGCACTCGACGACTTTTCCTCCAGCGCGCCGAACAACGAACTTTGCCCTTTTTGCTTGTCGGACAAAATGCTCGCCGCGCGCGCCAGCGTGCGCTCGATTTGCGCGGTCAAGGTGGCGCGCGTCTGGCCGAAGCAATCGCACGCTCCGGTTTTGATGAGCGCTTCGAGCGTTTTGCGCCCGAGCGAGCGGCCGTCCACGCGCTCGCATAATTCGGCGAGCGTCTTGAATTTCCCGCTCTCGCCGCGCGCCTTCAAAATCGTTTCCACCGCGCCTTCCCCCACGCCCTTGATCGCCGCCATGCCGAAGCGGATGCGCCGCAAGGGTAGTGGGACAGGCGTCTCGCCTGTCGGGTTGTCAGATGTTTTGGAACTGGATGGGCGGGACGCCTGTCCCACGACTGATGCCGGCGCGAAATGCACGCCGCTTTCGTTCACGTCCGGCCCGAGCACCTCGATGCCGACCTCGCGCGCCTCGGCAATGTATTCGGAAAGTTTTTCCGTGTTCGCCATGTCGTTCGTCATCATGGCGCAGTAAAATTCCACGGGGAAATTCGCCTTCAGATACGCGGTCTGATACGCGACGATGGCATACGCGGCGGCGTGCGATTTGTTGAAGCCATAGCCGGCGAATTTTTCCAGCAAATCAAAAATCTGGTTCGCCTTCGTCTTGGGAATGTTGTTTTTCTCGTGGCAGCCCTTGACGAAAGTCTCGCGCTGCTGCTGCATCTCCTCGACCTTTTTCTTGCCCATCGCGCGGCGGAGCAAATCCGCGCCGCCGAGCGTGTAGCCGGCCAGCAACTGCGTGGCCTGCATCACCTGCTCCTGATAAATCAGGATGCCGTAGGTCTCCTTGGAAATCTGTTCGAGCAGTGGATGCTCGTATTCGATTTTAATTTCGCCATGCCGGCGCTTGATAAAATCGCCGATCAATTCCATCGGGCCGGGACGATACAGCGCCACCAGCGCCGTGATGTGCTCGACGGAACTGATCTGAAATTTTTTGCAGAGGTCGCGCATCCCGCCGGATTCCAACTGGAACACGCCGAGCGTTTCCGCGCGATTCAGCAGGTCGTAGGTTTTTTT
>CAIOUK010000290.1 GCA_903861445.1 uncultured Verrucomicrobia subdivision 3 bacterium | reverse complement strand
TTTCCTGTGATTTTAGATTTTCCGTTACGACGACAATTGGCTTTTGCGGAAAAAGTTTTTGCAAAAGCGCGGCGAAGAACGGTTGCGCGGACGCGGCGACGCCGGAAAAAGTCTGCACTCCGCCATTCTCCATCTGCCGCGCGAGGGCTTGCGCGACGGGAGTTTTTACGAGGTCAGCGAACAATTTGCTCATCGCCTTTGCTGGTGAATCCTGCGGCAAGCGCGGAAACAGTCGCAGCGATTGGCGACGGCGTCAAGGGAGACAAGTCGAAACGACGTGACTTCTGTCAGTTCAAGCGTATAAGATAAATGTCTGGCGTGGGAATTTTGATTTCAGGGTTCGGGAAAATTAATTGGCCGACGATAGTGGCGTTGTATTGTTTAAGCCAGCGATCAAGATACGCTTCGGGTAGGGCATTTCTGTCTGCCACAATGTATTTCAAGCCTTGCGCCCGTAGATAATCCGGCGAGTCAGTTAACAAAACGTCAATTACGGGCCGCCGGCCAAATGGCATCCAGATGCCCGGTTCATCCAAATCACACACCAGTGACATATATCCTACTGGCGATTCACCGGGGGGGAGCTTGGACTGCAAGTAATTTCTACTTGCTTCGCAATTTCGAGAACCACCGTAAATAAAACGTTCACACTCCCCTGAAATAAATTCGTTGTTTGGAAATTGTTCGCGTAGCGCCGATAAAATAGTCTTTGCAGGAAAAAGCGGCCGTTCGCCGGAAGCAATGACAAGCGCAACCGTGCACCCCATGACCAGAAATGCGAAACGCTGCCATTCACGATGACGCACTACCAAAGACTGGGCTGACTTGACGAGTAATACCGGCAACAAAAACGCATAGTAAGGAGCCAGATGACGGGCGTTTTCATAAGCACCATCCTTGGCCATAAACAAAACGAGCAACATCCATGGACAAGCCCGCAACAGGAAAAGAAAACGATTCTGCGGAACGCCGACACTGACAGCCCCGCTATTATGCTGCTGGCGCATGATTCGAAAGGAAGCAAAAATCAGAAGGCATATGCCCAGCCCAAGGCTGGCATTGCTCTCGGAAATACCGTGGTAGCAAACTCCGAATTGGGCAAAACCTTCAAAAGACTGAAAATGCGCCCCAATAGACGTCTGCAAGAAATGACGGCACATTTCGTTCCAAAGCAATAGCCAATAACTATAAAATGGTGGGATGAGTTCGTAAAATGGCGGTAAAAGGTTTTGAATGGGAATGCAAAATATATTTCCTATGATTCCCCAAAACGGATTGAGGTCAAACGAGCCAAGGCGCGTAAGCTCTGGGATTTTCAAAGGCATCCAAGTTCCACAATGCTGATAATTTAAAAAGCTGATCGGCCCAATGGAAACCAACAGGCCAAAGCAGCCGGCGACGGCGGCACCCACGGGGTTTTCCCAGAGCAACCTGCGCGCGGGCCAGGCGGCGACAAACCACAAGGCAACCAGCGGGATGTTGGTTTGCTTCGTGCCCGTAACCAGTGCCGCCGCCAGCAGCGACAACCATAGGTCGGTCACGGATTTTTTTTCGCGAGCGCGCAAGGCCAAATCCACCGCCGCCAAAATGTAAATCGCGGCGAAACTGTCGTTGGAAACGGAACCAGCTTGCAGTGCGAAACACCAACCGGAAGCCAGCAGCCACATCCACCACCAAGCTACGCGTGGGCGCACTTGCAACCGCGTGAAGACGCTAAAAACTAATCCCGGCAACATCAGATAGGAAATCCAGTTGATGAGAAAAAGCGCCCGGTCGTTGTGCGTGAATAAAATTAGCGGTGCGGACAACCATTCCATGCCGCAGGCGCTAATGTTCATGCGCGCGTCGAACGTGTGGATCCAATGCCATTGCTCCGCCCACAACCAGTGCATCACGCGCGGCAGGCGGTAAAAGTTGGCGTCGTAGTTCAACGCTGGATATAGGCAACCCGCAAGCAAGGCCAGTGCGGCGATGAGCAGAAACAATTGCGGCGCACGGCGACGGAACCGCTTTTGAAATTTACACCAGAGTTGCGGCAATTTTTCGTGCAGACTCATCTGGGATTTTTTCCACCAAACCAGAATCACCAATACCAGCAAAGCTAAAATCACAGCGTAACCGGCGCGGTTCAACTGGTGCAGCGCGGACAAAATCCAGCCGCCGCCAACCAGCAGCGTCGAGAGCACAATCCAGAAACGGACGAGGTTTAACATGAATGTTTCAGGCCGGTTTGGCCGACGGTGTCATGGACGAAGATGAAACGAAATTGAACTGGCGAACTCAATCCAATTTCCGATTGCATTTGACCCACCCGCAGGCGTCCGTAAAGATTTTCCAATGCCGGTGACGCCGCCCATTTTGATTCTACCCTTCGCCTTGCTGCTCGGGGCGATGGCGTTTGCGCCTGTGTTCGCACCGTGCTGGTGGCGGCGGCATTACGCCAAGATTGCGCTCGGCCTCGGCGCGATCACGGCAGGTTATTATTGTTTGGTCCGGCACGATTTCACCAGCCTCGGTTCCGTGGCGCATGAATACGTCAGCTTCATCGCGCTGGTCGGCTCGCTCTTTGTGGTGTCCGGCGGCATTCACATCGGCGTCAAAGACGAAGCCACACCCCTGAAAAACGTCGCGTTTCTTTTCATCGGCGCGGTTGTGGCCAACCTCCTCGGCACGACGGGCGCGGCGATACTATTGATCCGTCCCTGGCTGCGAATGAATAAATACCGGCTCACGGCGCACCACATCGCATTTTTTATTTTTATCGTCGCCAATGTCGGCGGCTGCCTCACGCCCATCGGTGATCCGCCGTTGTTCCTCGGATTTTTACAAGGCATCCCGTTCTGGTGGGTCGCGCAAAACTGCTGGCCGGCTTGGGCCCTCGCTGTGGGGGCGCTGCTCGGCATTTTTTACGTCGTGGATAAAATTAATTTTCACCGCGCCCCCAAAGCCGTTCGGGAAAATGAAACGGCCCATGAAACCTGGTCGTTCAGCGGTTTTGTGAACCTGTTTTTTCTGGCCATCATCCTCGGCGCGGTCTTGGTTAACCATCCGCCATTCCTGCGCGAGGGGCTGATGGTGGCTGCCGCGCTGGGTTCCTATTTCACCACAAAGAAAACGGTTCATCAGGCAAACGAATTTAATTTCCATCCCATCACGGAGGTTACCATTTTATTCGCCGGCATTTTTGCGACGATGATGCCGGCGCTGGCGTGGCTAAATCATCACGCCGGTTCTGTGCTAGGCGAGGCGCCGGCACCCGCCGTTTTTTTCTGGGGCACCGGCGCGCTGTCCGCCGGGCTGGACAATGCGCCGACGTATCTGGGTTTTCTGCGGGCGCTGCAAGGCGTGACGGACACGGAAGACATCCATCAACTGCTGGGCAGTCACGCGCCGCACTTGCTGGCCATCAGCCTCGGCGCGGTCTTTTTCGGCGCGGCCACCTACATCGGCAACGGCCCGAACTTCATGGTCAAGGCCATCGCCGAGCAGCGCGGCGTGCGGATGCCGTCGTTTCTGGAATTCATCCTGAAATTCACGCTGCCGTTCCTACTGCCGGTGCTGGTGATCGTCTGGCTGCTATTTTTCCGAGATTGAAATCAGGTCACAATCTGGTAACACTCTACATCGTCAATGGTCTGCCCACGGCTACCCGCCAACGGAGAATTCATCGTGCGAACACTGTATAATATTTTCTTTCTGATATTTTTTGCGCTGTCCTCGCCGTATTATTTTTGGCGGATGCGGCGGCGCGGCAACTGGCAGCGCGGCTTTGGCGAACGCTTTGCCAGCTACGATCCTTCGCTTAAACAGGCGCTGACCAACCGCGATGTCATTTGGATTCACGCGGTCAGCGTCGGCGAGGTCAACCTCTGCACCCAGCTCATCCACGCGCTGGAACCGCGCGTGCCGAATCTCAAATTCGTCGTCTCCTGCACCACCACCACCGGCATGGCCGAACTGCGCCGCCGCCTGCCGACGCGCGTGAGCAAAATTTATTACCCAGTGGACCGGCGCAAATATGTCCAGCGCGCACTGGCCACCATCAATCCGTTGGCCATTGTGCTGGTCGAGGCGGAAATCTGGCCGAATTTTCTTTGGCGGGCACGCGACGTGCAAATCCCACTGTTCCTCGCCAACGCGCGTTTGTCCGACCGTTCGTATCCGCGCTATAAAAAATTCGGCTGGCTCTTCCGTCCGCTGTTTGGCGCGTTCGATGGCGTGGGCTGCCAGAATGAGGCGGACGCCCAGCGTTTGCGCGCCGTGGGCTGCCGACCCGAAGCCGTGCAAGTGGTCGGCAATTTGAAATTTGACGCCGCGCATTTCACCGAACATCGCGCGCTCGACGTGCGCGGCCTGCTGCGGCAACTCGGCGTGGCCGACACCGCGCCGGTGCTCGTGGCCGGCAGCACGCACGAGGGTGAGGAATTATTGCTCGCCGAAATCGCGACG
>CAIOUK010000289.1 GCA_903861445.1 uncultured Verrucomicrobia subdivision 3 bacterium | reverse complement strand
GGTGACGGCGGTGGCGAGCGCCGTCTGGCCGTCGCGGCAACTGATGACTTCGTAACCGCCTTTTTTCAAAGTCATTTCCAGCAGACGCACCATAAATACTTCGTCGTCGGCGACGAGAATTTTTTGAGGAGAGTTGAGGTTCATAAAAGGTGGCGGATAAAAATCAAAGTCTGGTCGTCCGTCAGCGGCGCGTAATCGCGATAATCCGACAGGCGCTGCAACAGAAAATGTTTGGCGGCTTCCGTGTCGCTGGTGCGGGCGGCGGTCTCGGCGAACATCTCCAGCAAATTCTTTTCCGCCAGCATCTCCCCGGCGGGATTGCGCGCTTCGCTCACGCCGTCGGTGTAAAGCAGCGCCACCGCGCCCGGCGGCAGCGGCGTGACGGTCGGAATATATTTCACACCCGGTTCGATGCCGAGTGGAAAACCGGGTTTTCCCAGCGCCACCGCGCCCGCCGCGCCCGGCTGCCACACCAGCAACGGACAATGGCCGGCGCTGGCGGAAATGATTTCGCCCCGCTGCGGATTCAGATAGACGACTTGCGCCGTAATGAACATATCCACGCGCGACAAATCAAAATGCAGCGTGCGGTTGGTCGCCGCCAGCAGTTCGCCCGGCTGCGAAAACAATTGCGGCATCGAACGGATGGTGCTGCGCAACACCGCCGCGAACAGCGCCGCCGGCACGCCTTTGCCCATCACGTCCGCAATGACGAGCAGCACCGAACCGTCGCCGCCGGGAATGGCATCGTAAAAATCGCCACCGATCTGCAACGCGCTCTGGCACGCGGCGGACAATGCGAACGGCGGACAAACCGGCAGCTTGGCCGGCAGCAGCGAGCGCTGGATGTCGGCGGCAATTTGCAATTCACGCCGCGTGACGCGCGTGGCCGTGCGCTCGTCGAGCAACCGGACGTTCACGATTTGGATTGCGAGAAAATCAATGAACGTGTGGAGCAAATTCACCTGCGCGGCGGAAAACGGCTTGGACGCCGCGCGCCGGCCCAACGTGGCGGTGCCGACCAAATGGTTCGCCACAAAAAAAGCGTGGCAGACGCCGTTGCTATCAGGCATCGCCGCGCACAGCGGATCTTCGGCCGCAAGCGGCTCCTGCGCGTCGAACCAAATATCTTGGCGATTGCGCGCGGCGCTAATTTCCACGGAAGCCCGCGTCTCTGTGAGCACCATCGCGGGCAGTTGCAGCCCGGCAGTTTCCGGCAACGTCAGTAAGGTTTCCAATCTCCGGCCATCGGCGGACAACAAACGCAGCACGACGAAATCCGCCTCGGCGATTTGCATCAGGTCGCGCACGAGGCGGTTGGAAAAATCTTTCACCTCCGTCTGCGCGCCCAGTTCGGCGCTGTAACGAAACATCGCCACCAGACTTTCGTAGCTCGACGCGAGTTCAGCGGTCATGTCCGCCAGCGCCGTCTCAGCTTCGGTCAGACGACGTTGCAACTGGCCGGGATCGAATCCGCCCACCGCGCCGCCATCGCTGCGGGCGCGCCGGAGAATCAACGTGTTCTGTGTGGCGTCCCGCAGGTAGGCGACGCTATCGGTGAGGCTTTTGATGAGAAATAATCCGCGTCCACTTTCGGATTCCACTTCGGGCAGGGCGACTTCTGTTGGCCATTCGAAGCCGAGCGTGTGATCGGTCACGCGCGCTTCGATGTCGGTTTCGCCACAGGAAATTTCCAATGTCACCGGCAGTTGCCGCGCGGCGGCGGGCGCGTATTTCACTGCGTTGTTGGCCGCCTCGACCAAGGCGAGTTCCCACGCGCCAAGATCGGTTTCGCCCACCCCAAGTTCCGCGAGCCAGCCGCGCGCCTGCTGCGTGGCGGCGCGCACGGCGGCGAAATTACACGCCGCTTCGAGCCGGACGGCAATCCGGTTTTCACGGCGCAGCACGCTGGCGGGATTGGGATTCACGACGTGATTTCAAAAATGGCGTTCAGCCGCGTCAATTCGAGGAGGAGCCGGATGTTCGGCGCGGGCTGGAGCAACCGCACCGCGCCGTCGCGCTGGCGCAGGGTTTTGTTTAACGAGACGAGCGCGCCCAGTCCGCTACTGTCGAGAAAGGTGAGCGTGGACAGATCGAGTTCCAGACAGAGGCACGTCGCCGGCAGGGTGGCGCGGATCTGGTCGCGCACAGCCGCGGCGTTGGCGGCGACCAGTTCCTGCAGGCCGGTCACCAGGCAAGTCCGCGAATCCGTGATTTGGATATTCATTTGAGAATGTTGCGCGTGTCGGTATTTTCACCTAGGTGTCAGCAGCAGTAAAGCCGCTTTAACAGGGCAAAAACTGGTGGCGGGCAATATTAAAAGCGTGAAAGCCAACGATAGGATTTGTTAATTTTCATGTTTCAACAATTCGGGAAGCGCTAATTCTCTGCTCGAAATCGAATCGAAATCCGTCCACAATAATTTTTGTGTCTCCGCAAAATTCAAATCCAGCACCGATGGCCGGACGCAAGCTTGTGCTATTACTGTTGCTGTTTGCCGTGGTTGCCGCCGGGAGCATCGTCTGGCTGGCGGTGAAAACCGGACGTGTTCATTCGCCGGCAACCGAACCGAAGAAAGTTTACGCGGACTACGGCGGTTCGGCGAGTTGTGAGGAATGTCACGCGGAAGCCTACGCTGCCTGGAAACATTCCAATCACGGCCTGGCGGAACGCGAACCTTCGGCGGCGATGGATGACGCGGCCTTCATTCCTAAACGCACGTTCCAGCACGTCACGCAGCAGACCACGGTGCTGACGAACCACGGGCATTACGAATTGATCACCGCCGGGCTGCACAGCAGCAACGAAACTTTTGTCGTCGAACGTATTCTCGCAAACAACCCGCTGCGGCAGGCGCTCATCCCGCTGCCCGGCGGCCGGCTGCAGGCGAGCGAAGCGGCGTGGGATCCGCGCTCGAACCAGTGGTTCAACGTCTATGGAACCGAAGATCGTCTGCCCGGCGAATGGGGCCACTGGCTGGGTCGCGGGATGAACTGGAATTCCATGTGCGCCATCTGCCACAACACGCGGTTGCACAAAAATTACGATGCCGCCAGCGATGCTTACCAAACGACGTGGGTGGAACACGGCGTTGGCTGCGAAGCCTGCCACGGCCCGATGAAAAATCACAACGACTGGCAGCACGCCAATAAGAATAAGGGGCTAAAAGATCCGACC
>CAIOUK010000288.1 GCA_903861445.1 uncultured Verrucomicrobia subdivision 3 bacterium | reverse complement strand
CTCAAACCCGTGCTCAAAGACAGAGCCAAGGCCGAGGCTATTCTCAAACGCTACTGGCACACGAGAATGGCCTTGGTCTGGGAAGTGGAAGACGTGCACAGAGCCGCTAATGAACGTGAAGTAGCTCTGACCAACCGTGAAGCCATCGAAGTCTTAGAAACATTGCACCGGCAGCACAACAAGCAATACGGTATCAAGTGGGAGGATTTGACCACCCACATCGAAGACAACGTGCTGGGCCGGAAGCTGACCAAAGCCGAACTCAAAGGCTTTGTGCATCAAGACCGCCTCACCGTTCAGAAATAAACCTAAACCACAACTCGAAGGGGACTGCATCTATACGGTGCGGTCCCTTTTTATTTTGAAAGGAAACAATATGCCAAATTGGTGTCATAACGAATTGAGCGTGTCTGGACCAACTGAAGACATTGCCAAGTTTAAACCGCAAGCAGTTGGATATTCACCTTGGGATAAACCAGCCAAAGATGAAAAACCCTCACCGCTCAACTTCCATTCCCTCGTTCCCGTTCCCGACCATATCTTAAAGTTGGGCTATGTGAACGCCGGCTATGATTGGGAGGTAAAGAACTGGGGTGCTCGTTGGGGTGCTGGTGATGTAGATGTCGTGGATGAAGGCGATGATTGCATTTGCTATCACTTCAGCACGGCTTGGGCTCCGGCAGTCGAATTCATAGAGAACGTCCGTAAACAGTGGCCGACGTTGACATTCCTGCTCGATTACGACGAATCAGGCATGTGTTTCAAAGGCATCTGCAAAGGACAGGGCGAGCACTTCGAGAACCACAGGATTGAATACTGACTATGAAAAGTTACGCCCCTCAAGAAATCAAGGTCGTGTGTGTCAGAGAATGCGTAGGTGCTGAAATTGTGGATACGCCAGAACAAGCCGTCACATACTGGCGCAACAATATCCCGCAGGCTCCGTGGTTTGATCCGATGAAGGAAGCGTTTGTGGTGTTTCTGCTAAATACCAGAAAACGCATCATGGGACACAACCTCGTAGCTCTGGGAAGTTTGGATACCTGTCCCGTTTCACCCCTGCATGTATTCCGGCCAGCCATCACGGTTTCAGCAGCCAGCCTGATACTGGCACACAACCACCCCTCGCTAGATCCGGCCGCTAGTGATGCTGACATCAAAGTGACACGAGATTTGATCAGGGCCGGTCAGCTGCTCAAGATCGAAATCATCGACCACATCATCCTCGGCGGTTCAGATCGGTTCACATCACTCCGGCAGAGTGGTTATTTCTACTGAGGTCATTGCCCTCATCCTCACCACTGCCGGAAGCGCAATGAGCTTCCGGCTTCAAATCTCTGATGCTGGCCGCTGGCATGACAACCATGGCCACCAGCATCAGCTAAATCCAATGGCATCTATCCTCGGACCGCAAGGCGTCAAACCAGAGATGCAATTTCGCTGCATAGATTGTGGCGACATCATCACTGGCCACGACGTCATCCATCGAATCCAAGATCTGTTCATCGTCAGCGTTCCCAAAGATACAAAACCCACACCGGAGAATATCCGGGTGCGGTGTGAATGCTGCCACGACGACTACCGTGAAAAACACTGTCAATGCGACGATTAACCAACAAACAAAAGGAAAAACATGCAAACACTCACAGAACTCCCAACCACAACGCTCTACTATAAAGAAGGCAGCTCAGACAAAGTTTACCAGTGCCAGATCGAAACTGCTGGTGAACGCTTTGTCGTCAACTTCGCCTATGGTCGGCGGGGTGGAACATTGAACACTGGCACCAAAACCAATGTGCCGGTGGATTACGACAGCGCCCGACGAACCTTCGACAAGCTCGTGAAGGAAAAGAAGGCCAAAGGCTACGCCGAAGGCCAAGATGCAGCGCCATACAAGCACAGTGACCAGCAACCATCCGGCATTCTTCCTCAGCTTCTCAACAGCATCGACGAAGAACAGGTGCTCCGGCTCATCCAGGACGACAACTGGTGTATGCAGGAAAAGCAGGATGGCCGGCGTCTGCTCATTCGTAAACGTGGTCAGGACATCACCGGTATCAACAAAAAAGGCAATACGGTGGGTCTGGCGCTTCCCTTGTTCGATGTGGTGAAAGCGTTTGATGCCGACGTGACCATTGACGGTGAGAGCATCGGGGACAACTTGTTTGCCTTTGATTTGCTTGAACTGGACGGCGTGGACATTCGTAGCTGGCCCTATCGCGAACGTCTGGCCGCTCTGATGAATCTGCTCTTCTCGGTTCAGCAGCGCACAATCAAGCTCGTCGAAACGGCCTTTACCTCGGCACAGAAGCTGGCGTTGTTAAATCAGCTCAAGGCCGGTAAACGCGAAGGTATCGTGTTCAAGCAAGTGTGGTCAGCCTACACACCTGGCCGACCCAACAGTGGCGGCAATCAGCTCACGCACAAGTTCGTCGCTACCTTGAGTGCTGTCGTCGCCAAGATCAATGCGAAGCGAAGCGTCGAATTGCAGTTGATTGGCAAAGATGGCTGGGTTTCGTGCGGCAACGTCACGATTCCGGCTAATCACAAAATCCCCGCAACCGGTCAGGTTTGTGAAATCCGCTATCTCTACTGCTTCCCTGAGAGCGGCGTGTTGTTCCAGCCCGTTTATCTCGGCGTTCGGGATGATGTGGATGACACCGAATGCCTGACCTCGCAACTCAAGTTCAAACCAACCGACAACGACGAAGAATAATCTCTCGCCAATTTGGCGAGGGTTCCTCCAACTGGCCGGTCATGCGCTCAAAACGTGTGGCCGGCCTTCACCATTAACGAAAGGCAAAATCAAAATGAATACCGAAATACTGCTCCCCGTGTCAGAGCTTAAACAGGCACTTGGCGGTCTCAACAAACTCGTGGGCAAGAAAACTACCTTGCCTGTGTTGAGCCATGTCCGCATCACTCGTAAAACCGATGGTCTGGTTCAGCTGCAAGGCACTGATCTGGATGCTACCGCTACCTTCACGCTCAACAACACCCAGCAAGGTGAGGTAGTGGATGTGCTGGTGCCATTGGAACAACTCAACAAAGCGTTCAAGTGCAGCACCAGCAAAGACGACGTTGCTCTGCTCTGTGACGGCAAGACCACCAAGCTACGTTATTACATTGGCGGCAGTCCAGTTCAGCAGCCGGTGAACACATTGCCTATCGGTGAATGGCCTATCGTTCCTGCTATCACTGCTCCTTCAACGCCTTTGCCAGACAGTTTTGGTGAATCGTTGAAACAGGCGATGCAGTGTTGCAGTGAAGACACCAGCCGTCATGTGCTGCGGGGTGCTTGTCTCGATGCCCGTGATGAAAAAGCGCATTACGTTGTCGGCACCAACGGCCGGTGTTTATATGCGGCCAACAGCTTCAGCTTTCCGTTGAAGGAAGCCGTCATCATTCCCGACAGCAAATTCATTAACGGTTCAAGTCTGCTGGATGGCGAACCGTGCAGTCTAGCGGTGCAGCCTGGCAAAAAGCCCTCGGATGTGAAGCAAATCAGCCTACAAAATAAGCAGTGGCAGTTCATTACCCGCGAGATTGAAGGCGAGTATCCGAACTGGAAGCAGGTGGTGCCGACAGTCAACGGTTCTTGGACACTGGTGAAGCTGAGTGACACGGCTATCGAACAGATGCTTAAAGTCATTCCGAACCTGCCCGGACAAGATGACGTCAACAACACGGTCAAACTCAGCACCGGTCACAACTGCCTCTGGGTTGCTGGACGTGGCAAAGAAGACAAGGAGTGGACCAAGATTGCCATTTCGGATGTCAGCATCGTCGGCAAGTTCAAGGAAATCACGCTCAACCGTGATTATCTGTTGCCGCCGCTCAAGTTCGGTCTCAACGAACTGGCGATTCAAGATGAGCTGAGCCCGATGGTTGCCAGCAAAGACGGCAAGAAAATGGTCATCATGCCGGTGCGTCCAAATGGTCCACCCGTCGAGAAGCCCAAACCCCAACCTGAAACCAAGCCTCAACCCTCAACTTCAGCCAGTGTTCCGCCCACTCCTGAAGCCAAACCTAAGACGGAAGAAAAGGAATCAACCATGCCCAAAGAAACACCTAAAACTGCCGAAGCCCCCAAACCCGCCGAACCTTCACTGCTCGACCAAATCGAACAGGTCAAGGAATCAGCTAAAAATCTGGTTCGCGATCTGACGGGTCTGACTGATGCCGTGAAATTGGCTGAACGAGAGAAACGGGCTAATGAGAAGGAAGTTGAAACCGCTCGTGCCGTTCTCAAGAAGCTGCAGGCCGTATCGCTCTAGTAATCAACCCCCAACCCTAAGCGCCGGATGTCTTAACTGATGTCCGGCGCTTTTATCTGAAAGGAACCCAATGGATGAACAGCAACTCAACAAAGCCATTGGATATGCCATCGCTATCGTCATCGGCTACCACATCATCGGAGTTTTCATTCCGATGCTGACCTGGGGCGTGATTGGTTTGGTGGTATTTCGCGTCTATCAAGAATATCAAAAACACAAACACTGAAAGGAATTATGGCCGATTATTTTACTAACCTAAGTTTTATCGTTCCCCTCAAAGACGATGCACAAAAGCAATACGCACTCAATCTCTCGCATATCGCCAGCACTCACCGCAACGAAGACACTCCACTACCGGCTAATTTCCCTGAGTCCCTGAAAGACGTGATGGAAGATTGGACGTTTGAGTTGGAGGGGTCGGAGGAAGGCATTTGGATTCATAGCAGCTCTGGCGGAATTGACGCTGCCTGTGCCTTCGTTCAACACCTGCTCCAGAAATTCGATACCGCGCCATTCGTGACATTTGAATGGAGCCACGATTGCACCCGACCCCACGCTGACGCATTTGGTGGTGGAGCGGCAGTCATAACCAAAGACGAAATTGAAACCATGAATACGTCAGACTGGATTCGCTCCAAGACGACGTAATAGAAAGGAAAACTATGGGAGATCGCTGCTATATGTCGGTCACTTGTCGCCGGGAAGACAAGGCTCGGTTTGAAGAACTGGGCTTTGAGTTGGAATATGAATCATCATCGGAAAGTCTGGTTGTCGAAATGGTGGATTCGGAAGCCAACTACGGTCACTGCGACAAGATGCCAACCAACATTCCTTACACCGGCAATCACAGTGCTGGCGACAATTACGGGCCGCACAGTATGGCGTGTGATGGAAAAGAATTCGCTGAAGTTGCCGCATCCAGTGACGGTTTTGTGGTGGCCTGGGATTATAAAAAGTCCGAGCCCTCCAAACTCAGCCTTCGCAATATCCGACAATTCATCCAGATTGAACAAAGGGCGAACAGGATTATTAAGAAGCTCCGTCAAAAGGAACCTCACAAACATCGGTTCAGCCCAACCACCCACCTCTGTCATCATTGCGGAATTCATGCCGACGATGATTTGGTGGAAAACCAGCCCTGCAAACATTAACCTGAAAGGAGAATTACATGGGTTTAACCATTCATTACAAATTAAGGGCGAAAGGCACCGAAGCCAAAGCCCGCAAACTCGTCGAACAACTACATTCAGCCGCTCAAGACCTGCCGTTTAAGGAAGTGGGCAATATCGTGGATCTGAAAGGCGATGAATGCGACTTCGATAAACGCGCTAAAAATGATTCGTTACGCTGGCTCGTTTGTCAAAGCAGCCGGCACGTTCGGGTCAAGAACACTCACGCAATGGGCAACGGTGAAATGGGCGACTCCTACATCACCGTCCAACCTCATCGTGTCATTGCGTTTGATACTTGGCCCGGTGAAGGATGCGAGGCTGCGAACTTTGGTTTCTGCCTTTTCCCAGCCACCATCGAACATCGTGGTAAACAGATCAGGACGAAGTTCTCTGGCTGGCGTTGGTCGAGCTTCTGCAAAACTCAATACGCATCAGATCCGGCGTGTGGTGGCATTGAAAACTTCCTGCGCTGTCATCTACTCGTCGTGGCTATGCTCGACAAGGCCAAAGAACTGGGCTGTCTTGAAGAAGCCTATGACGAAGGCAAGTTCTGGGATAACCGCGATGTGAAGGCGTTGGTGCCGGAAATCGAATCCTGGAATGGAATGATTGCTGCCTTCGCCGGTCAATTGAAGGATGTGCTGGGTGATGGTGTAGTTTCGCCCATCACAAACTACAGCAACTTCGAGCAACTGGAATTGGCTGGGCAACATCAACTGACGCCACAAACCGCAGAACTCGCCAAGCTCATCCAGCAAGTCGTCAAGAAACCGTAAACAACAACAACCTTTGAACTAGGCGCAGGGCTTAATTGCTCTGCGCCTTTTTCATTTCAGAAAGGAAAATCAATATGGCACACAATCTACTCGTTCAAAATGGTCAGGCTTCGATGTTTTATATCAACGAAGTTCCCTGGCATGGACTCGGCACTAAACTCAATCAACCTGCTACGGCCCAAGAAGCAATCCAAGCTGCTCAACTTGATTGGCCCGTAATCAAGCTCCCGTTGACTGCTGGCTCGAAACACATCCCGGTTCCTGACAAGTTCGCTGTTGTCCGTAAAACCAGCAATCTCGTTCAGAAAACCGACCCTGTTCTTGGAGTGGTGGGCAAGGATTACACGCCTCTTCAAAACCGTGATGCGTTCAAGTTCTTCGATCCCATTGTCGGTCAAGATGCGGCAATTTATCACACTGCCGGCGCTCTTGGTTTGGGGGAAAGGGTTTGGATTCTGGCCAAACTCCCCGGTCATATTAGAGTTGCAGGAGACGACATCACTGAAAAATATCTGCTTTTGAGCAATTCACACGACGGCAAAAGCTCGGTTCAAATCAAGTTCACGCCAGTTAGAGTCGTCTGCCAAAATACGCTGACCATTGCTCTTGGTAATGGACAGGCCTATCGCGTAGTTCACCATGCTGACGTAAGGAACAAATTGGAACAGGCTCACCACATGCTCGGCCTCATCAATTCGAGGTTTGACGAGATGGAAGAGACGTTTCAGGCCATGAGTCGGGTCAAAATGGATACGAATAGATTGAGTGAATATCTGGCCACGGTTTACCCAGAAGTGAAGGAGCCGGATAAAATGGAGCTGGTTCAAAGGGATCGGAGTTGGAGTGAATTCTTCTTTGATCAGGGCAAAGGGAATCGAATGGCTGGCGTTTCTGGTAGTCTGTGGGCTGCATTTAATGGCGTAACGGAATGGCAGGATCACCGGAAATCTAGGCAAAACGAGAATCAACGGTTAGTTTCAGCTTGGTATGGCAGTTCGTATCAGACCAAGGCCAGAGCTTATTCTGTCGCTGTGGATAAAATGGCGGTGTGGAACTAAACAATCGCCGTTCGTTCTTGGGCAGATTTTATTTGAAAGCCTGAGAACGAACGGTACACAATGAAAGGAGATTTATATGGGACTCAGTTATTTTTACAGCTTCACCGCTCCCGCCACCAAAACAGCGCAGGAGTTGGAGAAGTTTTTGCGAGCTGTGGAAAAGGATGCGTTGGAAATGGGATTCAAACCTACGCTAGTATTGAATGCGCCGTTTGATACCAAGGAACGCGGGGAATTTGCCCGTCAGTTCACTACCGGTCACAAGTTTGAAAGCGAAAAACTCAAGGGTGTGGTGCTGCTCAAGGAAGGGCAGATTTGGAGTCACGATCCAGCCACGGGTTTCTGCTGCGTCATCCCTTTACACGGCGTTCTGCTAGTCGTAACGAATGAAAAAGGTCATGAAATCGTCTTTGGCTTTCTACGCTACCCAGCGACATTAAAAGACTTGAACGGCAAAGATGTAGTGGAAACTGGAATTGGCGACCGTTGGCATTATCGCAGTTTCTTGGACAGCCCTGATCCTCGTTACCGGAAAATCGTCAAGCAATTCAAGGATGCTGGCTACTTGGAATCGGAGAAGGATGAATACTCGCTATGAATGCGGTCTTTTTTATTCCCACCTCATTGCGCGAAGCTGGAGAGAAGCTACGCATTGGGTTTCAAAGCCCAGCAGAAGAATTGTCTAGGCAGGACTTTATCAACGCTTGGATTTCGATTGCCTATCTTTTTCCAGGGCTTCACCCAGATGGATTTGATGATCCTGACAGCGGTTGGCCTCGTGTTCTCAAAGTCTTTGCAGCTGAAGCCTGGAGACGTGCTGAGGCGGAAGATTTAGAAGATGAAGAGCTGTATGCAAGCGATGCACAGTGGGCCGGGCTTTACGACAGAATGACTAACCATACCGAGGAAGAAACAGCAAGGCGCAAAGAAATCGCCAGCCTGTAATAAATCACAAAATGAACCGGCGTGCGCAGGTTCATTTTTTTAGCCATCACGGGTCAATGCAGCTTGGATCTTTCGTATGCACACCAAGCTGCGCTTTTTTAAGTCATGTTCCCAGATTCGGATTACGCGCCAGCCACGCTTTCTCAGCTCACGATTTACGAGCTTGTCGCGATTCCTGTTGTTGGAAAGTTTCCGCTCCCAGAATAACCGATTGGATTTGGGTTGAGTAGAGTGTTTTGGACAACCGTGCCAAAAACATCCATCTATAAAAACTGCGACATTGTAACTTGGAAAAATGAAATCTGGTTTGCCAAAGAATATTTGATTTCGCCGCCAGCCAAAAATGTGGTGGTATCGCAATAGCTTTATAAATGCGAGTTCCGTATCTTTGTTGCCATGTCCCCGAATTCTTGACATGACTTCAGAACGCTTAGCTTTGGTGAAAATGTCGACCATCGGCCTTAGAGTAATTCGCTGAAAAATCCCAAAGCTGGGCTGGTGGGTGTGCCAATTAATAATGAGCGATCCAGAAGTCGGTTGCCTTCTTCGCATGATGTTTCAGGCAAAAGACAACAACCGTGACAGGCGGCGAGATTGGAGTTATCAGAACCCTGGCCTTTGCTTTCAATGCACACGGGGTCGGAAGAACACCACGCTGCGTGTTTGAGCGCCCGGCGGAGCGTAGTTTCAAGTCGCCCCGGCTTTCCCTGTCGCACCAGTCCGCCCATTGTGCCTTCAGAATCACCGGACGCTGTGTAAATCAGAAATCCGTGCATCGGTCGTGAAGGATCAGTGAAGTCGCAATAAAGACGCTCGCGGAGCGACGCGCTGCCATAGCCGCAATCAAAGCTCAATTGATTGATGAGCACATGAGCAAGCGTGTGAAGCAACATGAACTTTGCGGTAATGTTGCGATTCGGTTGAAGGCGTGCGGTGCGGGCTGCATTGTAATGGGCAACCAGCCGGACAAATTCCGGACGTAAACCAGGCACGGTCGCCGCCCATTTTGTGATTTCGTCAGGATTGATTTCTAAAAAGATTCCCTCGCCATAAACTTTGATGGCCGGCAGCCAATCAATTTGCTGGTCAAGTTTGAGTCCTTGGAGACGGTCGCTAGCAAGATTGCCGTCAGGCGGCAAAATTCTGGTGAAGCCAGCAAGTGCGCGGGTTTCTCGGAGTTTATGGACAAGTCGGATGCGTGAGAAAAATTTTGCGACGTCCGGCTCGTAGTCCGTGAGTTTCGCACATTCAACGTAAAGTTCGCTTTGAGGGCCAACCTTCCCGTCGCAGATGGCCTGATATTCTGAACGGCGAAAATCTTCCTCATCACCGGTCGCGCCAGAAGCGCGGGCGACTACACCACCTTGTAGTTTGCGTTCAGCGGCAATTGCCAGTTTTGCAGAATCCACGCCTGTTATACTTGCAACGGTCTGACAAACAATTGGATCAATTTTCCCGCCCTCAGTCCTCTGTTGAAAAAGATCCCAGAAATGTGGCTGCTCTAACACGGCAGTTATGTCTCCACCGATTTCCTCCGCCCACAGGGGCAGGTAAATTGAACTGACAACGTGCGAAAAATAGACGTTGCTTGCACCACGTTGAAGAACGCGAAGGTGATGGCCGCAAGGTGCGACGCCAGTATCCATGTCGCCGAGCCATGGACGTAGCCCCTTGCAGAGCGAGTTGATTTGCGTCGAGAGCGGACCACCTGTTTTTTCATCAAATCGAAACACATCTCCAAGACTGCGTTTCTGTTTGCAGGAACATTCAATTGTGATGCCTGACAGGCCTGCCGATGAACGGCCAGCGCGCAAACGAAGCTGACAATCCGCGCTGGCTGGCGCGTCGCGATGCACCCACTCCATGAAAGGAAAATCTTGGACGTGACCCAAATCACAGACGGCAATAAAGCGGACAGGAATCAAAAAAGGTTTTCGGTTTGGTGGTCTGTTGGCGCAGCTTTGCTGCTCATATGGTCGCCCACTACATTGCTGACGTGTAGATGAAAATGGCGTGAGAAATTCCATTCCACCGCAATGGTGACAATAGTGCCAGCGCGGGAAGCGCACGAACGGGACATTTTGATTTGCAAATTGCGCGCCGCCATCGGGCTCGCGGTGGTCGGGCGGCATCCGAAAGTGAGTAATAAGCTGTCCCGGTCTACTCAAACGCGCTTCAAGCCGTTCTTCACGAATGAGCCAGCCTGAATCGGGCGGGCATTTTTCCTTCGCGCGTGGCCAAGCATCCAGACCAGCGGGCATGAGTGATTCATCTTTCGGAAAATCCACCATCGCTCCGATGCCAAACGGAGAAATGAGCTGACTGCGGCGGACTGGTTTGAAAGCGGGCATGATTCAGGGTTGTTGAAATTGGGATATGACCTCGGCATCGCAGCCGGAATCCACGTTTCGCATCGAAGATGGTGTAGCTTTAGAGCGATTTCCCCAAATTGCTCGTGGTTCAGTGCCGCTTGGATACATCAAAGGTGTTTGTTGAGGTGGCGAACCAAAGTGACCATAAATCGGCGGTTGAATCCGACGCCAGCGTTCAATTAGTTCTGTGAGCATCAAATCAGCGGCGGCGCTTTCACCTTCGTCCACCTTCTCGATACGTTGAATTAAAATGTCGCGAATTCGTGCGAAAAGTAAATCGTCTGGAGGCTGGCTTGGATTCTCTCGCAATGTTTTATCGCCCCAATAACGTGCCAGTGTGACAAGCTGCGCGTGCAACGCGCGTTCACGCACCGGCACGGCGAATGGCGTCACGCTCGTCGGCTCGACCCAACGGTAGATACTCTGGTGATAGGAACGGAAATGTTCAAAATGTGAGCGGTCACGCGGCTTGCTAGGGTTGAACACGGTCACAACCAAGCCCGGTCCTTTCGCGTCACGACCGACACGGCTCGTGGCTTGAATATATTCCGACGTGGTTTTTGGCTGACCAACCACTGTCATCAAACCGAGACGCGGCACATCAAGGCCGACTTGAATCATGTTCGTCGCAAGACAGACATCAACCGGGCGTTGCTCATTCGTTCCCGGATAAGGATTGAAAAGTTGTTGCAGCACGTTTGTGATTTCGCTGCTTTGAATACGGCTTGTCAGTTCCAAATCCCGATTGATGAATCGCCGCAAGTCCGGGTTGTTCGAGTCCTTGGCAGGTTTGCGAATGTTCAGTCTGTCCCAAACAGCATTAAGATGTTCGCGGATGTCCGCACGAATAAGTGTCGCAGCATGGCCAAGTTCGCGCAGACTGTTGAAGTAGGCCATTAGCGTCCAATATGGATTGAGAGCTTCAGGCGACGGCGCGGGCACGCATCTGACAGCTTGAAGCAAAGCCGAAATCACACGAACTTGTGCGGTCACATGAGATGAAAGGGCTGAACCAAAAACGCCTACATAAAGTCTGCCTTCACGTTCTTTGACTTCCTCGGCAAAGAATGAATCACCCGCCCGCAATCCCTGCGGCGGAAACAGAAACACATCGCGTGCGTAAAGTGAGTGAACTTGCTGCGGAGCGCGGCAAATTGTCGCAGTGGACGCAACAATTTTGGCAGGCAGCCGCTTACCGTTATGATCGTGCCGGCAAAGCGCGTCAATGGCCCCCTCATACATTCCAACCATTGAACCAAGCGCACCAGAAATTAGATGAAGTTCGTCCTGGATGATGAGGTCAGGAGGCGAGACTGGCATCAACTTATCGAGGCCAAACAATCGACGCGCGTCGGGATTCCACGGCAGCATTGCAAATTTATCAACCGTGCCGATGAGCAATGTTGGACGTTCTTCATAAATCGCCTCGTCCACAACCAGCAACGGAAGACCGTGTGAATCACGAAAGTCACATTGCGGGTCTTCGCACCGAAACACGACTTGGTTTCCGTCTTTGCGATAGCCCTTACCGCAATAAGAATTGCCAAGCTCGACCGCGCCCATTTCAACGCCGCACCACGGGCAAGTTAGAATAATAAATGGATTTGGTTTTCCGTTCTTGAGAAGTGTTTTCCATGCCGACACCGCTTCAACATTCTTGTTTGGAGTTACGCTTTGCCCAACCCATAGGCCAATCGAAATGCGTATTTTTCCAAGGCGGGCTTCATTGTTTCGCCGGATTAATTCGCAAGCACAGATCAATGAGGCGGCGCGCTGAAACTGTTGAGTTGTCAGCAAACGCAGCGTGTAACGCATGAGCACGGTTGTTCCTGAATCGTGGACATTGAGCAACCGGCGGCGGAAAATCGTAAATGCAGTCAGACCAAGATACGCCTCGGTTTTACCACCACCAGTGGGAAACCAAATCAGGTCAACAATGTCTCGTTCTGGACTTTCACGCTGCGCGATTGAGCGCAGGTTCATCAGAATGAATGCAAGTTGGAATGGCCGCCACCGACCCAACCGCGTAGTGCGAGGATCATTTGTTTGTCGAGCGACAGCTTCTGACAAGGGTTCTTTTAATTGAAGCAACCCCGCGCAGGCTTCCCACTCGCGTCGGTAATCAGTTGTTAAATTGTAATGAAGCTGTTGTTCCAGCATGGATTTGTTCATCCAGGCAAAAGCTAGGCGTGTGTCCACGTCTGTTTCCAACAGCTCAATGCCATCAACAATCCGCTGATGACATTGGCGGCAAACTTCAAGATGTTTGAGAGCGGCTGGCCGATACTCCGCCGGGAAATCTGCCGCCTGCACGATGGCATTCTGTTGCTCAATCCATTTTTTGTATTCTTCGGCAAGCTGGCCGCAGATTTGAGCGACAACCGGATCATCCTTGTCTGAAAGCTGGGTCATCGAAAGTTCCAGACCGGCAATTTCGCGCGGCAGGATGGGTTTGATTTCGTAGGTGGGTAGAGCGTCAGTTGTGATTTGGTTAACCGTTGGCGCTTCAATTTCCGGCCACTGCGCCGCGCAACCATGTCCGACGGCAAACGTCTTGCGATGCCGGTAAAGCAGCCGAAGCGACTGGTCTTCTAGGTCGTCTTCCAAGCCTTCCCGTTCAGGATATTCGAGAAAACATGAACCACCATCCGCATCTTCGACGCTAAATTCACATTGAAAAAAACACTCGCTGTCTTTCGGGCTGTTGCCGGACATTTGCGTCCGGTTGATCAGCGTAAATGTGACGATGCGATCTTTCGCAGCGTCTTCGGCATGAGCGTATGGCCGGCTATAAATGTGAACCGACAGCTTCAAATCGGGACTGCCAATTTCCAGCGGGAATTCTTTTGTCAGCGGTTTGTTCGGCGTCAAAATTGTGCAATCAATTTCCACAGCCTCTGGTGTGACCGCCTTCCGCCAATGATGAGGCTGCCAATTTCCTTCCTTGTCGGGTTTTCCAAGTTCAGTTTGCGCCTTGCGCTCATAACGGCCGGCACGCACGGTCACTTTTAATCGCTTCGGCAGTCGCACCAAAGCAGTCAAACCCATTGCGCTCGGCAAGAATTCATTAGCTCGATTGACTTCGTGTTCAGTCGTGCTGTCGGCATCAGCCGACACCCCGCTTGATGACGTGTCATTAGATTCTTCTTCGTCCGGCCCTTCAGGCGGTCCGCTGGTGGCTGATTCAACCTCATCAGGACTGGCGTTATCTTGCAATTCAACACGGGCAGTGCCGGGAAACAAGACGCCTGCGCTGTATCGAAGCCGCGGAGGGTCTTGAGGCCGCAGAATTTCCTCGCCGCCGTTCAGCTGCGCGTGTTCCGGGCGAGGGTCTGGCCCGATCAACTCGCGGCGGAGAAATCCTGCAATGTCGGAACGAACCTGGGCATTGTTACTCATGATTTTTTATTCCACCCTTCCTGTAACTTGCGACGCACGCACTCAACGATGGACGGTTTGGCCTGCTCATGAACCAGCACGGTAAGCTGTGACCGGGCGCGCGACATTGCCACATAAAGAAGCGATTGGGGTTCTCCTTCGGCAATTTGATCAACATCGCAAAGCACAACCACGGGACTTTCCATACCCTTGAAAGCTTGCGTGGTTGCAAAGCGAATTATTGGCGTTCTTGTCCTCGCTGGTATCAGTTCGCCGATTTCCATGATGCGAAAATAGTCGCCGCCATCAGTTCCCGCCACACTAGAGTTTGAAAGTTTCAAATGCGAGATGATCACAATGTCAGATGCCTTGACGCCGTCCGTGAGCAAACGCTTTAACACTTCAGCCAACGCTTCCCGCTGGTTTTCTGGGGATTGATAGTAACGATAATCCACGGGCAGTCCTGCGATTTGCCCCATGCGATAGGGCGGCGATGCGAATCCGGATAATAATGCTGTTTCCTCACCGATATTTCGAGTGTTACGACAATTCAGAATGAGTCGTCCCTTGGCAAACTGCGGTGCGGAATTTTTTATCAGCTCCTTGAGTTCGTCGCCCGTCGTCGAACTAAAAATGGCCTGGCGTTGAAAGTCGCCAAAAATTGCCCAGCACCCGGCGGCCAATCCACCCTTTATCCAAAAATTCAAAACTTCAAGCACGCCTGGGCGCAATAAATCCTGCGCCTCGTCCATCACGATCACGTCAAATGGCTTGTTACGTTCTTCGACGGCCAGTCTGCCACAATCAGTGTAGGTATTTTCGTAAAGCTGCGCTGTTTGTCCGTTCTTTTCCTGTTCTTGGAATTCGGACGCGAGCGACGAACGAACAATGACGTCACGCAACAGTTTGAAATAACGGCCGGCAGTGAGAGTTTCCACGCGACCGGATTCATAGGCTTGGCGGTCAAGCCAGTCACCGAGCAGACGGTTAAAACAAATCAGGAGCGTGCGTCGTCCAGCCGCAGCGGAACGGCGGGCGTATTCCAATGCGAGCATTGTTTTTCCCGTACCCGCTGCGCCTTCAACGAGACACCGTTCGTTGTCTGCGAGCGTATCCAGTATGACAAATTGTTCTTCTGTGAGATGAAGCAATTGCAATTCGGTTTCTTCAATCTGTGTGCCGCGTGTTACAACAATTTCAAAATCAGGCCTCAATAACTGTTGCAAGACGCGAAGTGTGGAAGCGTTAGGCTCTGTTGCTAGGGGTTTGGAGTGGAGCTTGCGTTGCTCTCCGGCGACGAGGCGCAATGCACTGGAAATGGATTTCTTCAAAACTTCGTGGTCAATCACCTGCCACGATTCCCACTCTGGTGATTTGGCGGAAAAAGACACATCTGGCATCACCACTGCATAGCCAAAAATAAGTCCTGTCGGGAAACCGGCGGGAGCGCGATTCAGAACCGAGTCTCGAAGCGCGAACATTCCTTCGCGCGCTTGAAGAAACGGGCTGCGATTAAGTATTTCAGTCTGATCGAAACGATTTGTCGTTGCCCACTCACCATTTTGACATGCAATCCGTCCGCCTTTGACTTCCAGACAAAAAACTCCTTCGGCAGGAATCAACACGACAAAATCAATTTCACCATAGGGCTTTTTCCCTCGGCGTGCCAGTCCTAGCGAATGCAAAACAATCCAGTCCTTTGTGTCAGGATCGTTTTTCAACAAGTCAAATAATTTGCGCTCGGCCGCACTGGCGGTCGAAACATCAAATTGTGCTGGCAACATTTTAGCCACGTTAAGCAAACTCTATTATGTTGGAAGATGCCTGTTCCCAAAGTAGGCGATTCACTTCACCACGACCGCGCATTTCGCTGTTCGACGCAATGGAATCAACATGAACAACCCAAGCTGAACCTAGTTCACCCAAGTCTATTTGTGTGCCGTTTTCTTCGACTTGGTTGATGACTTGCGGCAGCCTTTGCAACAACACATCCCGCAGACGCACTCCGGCGCTTTGGTGGGCGCTCCATAATCTTTCGATAGCCAGCCTGACATCTTCTATATTTGCATCAAGTTCAGAATTGCCAGTCACCAACGCAATCAAAACCAGATCATCTTTTTCCCGTGGTCCAATTTGCAACGTGTCAGCATACCAATTGCGAATTGTTGCCCTATGTCGAGGCCGGTTAAAGTTACGCGCTTGAATTAGAAATTCTTCGGGGGTCATTCCGCTATTTTGCAAAGCTCCCTTCCACATCCGTGCAAGTTTCCGTATTTCTGGTGCGGTCGGGCCAATCAGTTTGTCAGCCAATTCTTGCACCAATTCACGCTCACCAGATTCTGGAAAAACAAGAAAATCGCCGGGCTTGATGTTGGAAACATCGCGTTCAGGTAATTTCTGGTTCTGGCGAACGCGGCTGGAAACCAATTCCGTCGCAACGGATACTTTGTGTGTTTCCGTTAGAAATACAAAAGCGTCGCCAACAAAACTCACATAGCGCGCCGAAACGGTGTCGGTGGCGACCGTGGGTAAAGCTGCAAGACCCTTGCGAGCAGCGCGAAGTCGCTGCTCAAAATTCCAAATCTCGGTGTCCGTCGAAATCGTGAGAGTCGGAGGTGTATCCGTCGGATTATCCTCCGGCCACACCGAAGCCGTGCTCTTGGTTTGGGCAACCAAGCCTAATTTTTCGACGGGTGTGATTGTTGGCGCATTCGGCCGCAGCCGCAACCGCCGTTTACATTGATTCAACCAGCGGCCTTCAAATGTATATGCGAGAACGGTGATGCGCGGTGCAACAAGAATATCCGCTATTTGTTTCAGCGAATGCCAGCCCGGCCATGAGACACAAATCAGGCGGTCGAAATATCCGTCTTCTGGCAGGGTGCGAGGAGAATACGCTTCCAAATGAATATGCCGCTGCCGCAACCAGAGCTTTAATTCGCCAATCTGGTTTTCGTTGCGGGCGAGCAAAGCGCATTTTAGTCCGGCCATTTGAGTCTCTCGGACCGTGCGATAAAGCGCCGCTCCTTTGCTGATTCCAAGTTTTGCTTCTGGCAAAAGGGCAGTTTCAATGCCGCTGGCGATGTCGGCGAGAATGCCCGAAGTTTCTGGGTTAAGCCAAAAATTGCCTCTTAATTCGCCGCGTAAATTACTGATCTGCGCCACAAATTTCTTCTGCTCATCTGCGGTGGGCGGATGAATCGCAGCAGCAGCGTCGTTTATCATGCGCCATGCTTGGGAGGTTAGTTTTGTCAACGGAGCGTTTTCATCATCAGTCAGATGACCCCGTAATTCTTCAAGACGGATGCAGACTTTTTCCAGTTCCGGATTATCACATGATACAGATTCGACGTTCAGACGCTCGTGGTTGTTTGCCCATCGAGCAATTTTATTCACGATACCAGATGAACCGTTTGCGGCGACAAATTCTGCACCCGCATTTATTTCAGCGGCAGACAGCCACCAGAAACGGCACGGAATGGGCGCTTGCCCCAAGGTTTCGATCATTTCCACCTCGTCTTGACTGGCAAACAAAATCAGCCGCTGGCTTTCCGCCATGTCATCGTAAGTTTGACGATGCTTCAGTCGGGATAGTCCGTTCACAACCACGAGCTTTGATTTTGCCGCCGCATCAATGCAGTAGTTGGCCAACAATTCTGCGGAACTTGTAATTGCAACAAGCGGTTCTCCGGCAGGATTTCGCTCGTCCCATTTCTTGAGCCACGATTGCTTTGATGAGAACGGCTGCGACAGCTCGCCGAATGGCAACAAATCTTTGAGCGAAGGTATTTCCGGCATCAGTGCCGCCCTTTGAAATGAGACGGTTTCAGCAAAAATCGCGAAGCCGCTTTGAGAATCCAAAATTGCCACTTCATTTTTAATTAGACTTTGATTTCCAAAAGTTGAAGTTTCCAGCAAAACGTCAAGTGGTGCTGGGGCTGGTGAGCGAATTAACGAACCTCCACGTCCAATTGGGCGCTTCAAATTTGTTTTCTCAAGCCGAGGTAAAAAATCGGCAGCACACTCTTTTCTCTTCCCCATGTTGTCCAGCGTTTCAAGCCAAATATAATCGGGAGATGTTTCGTCGAAGCCGCCAAAACGGAAAACATGTCGGCTGGGATGGACACGCACCCAATCACCTTTTTTGAATTTTATTTCTGCATCCGCATGAACGAGTTGCTTTTGTCTCTTGATAAAACGATGCAAGGCGTAGAGCACAGAGGTTAAACGTGCCACATCACCGCGACGCGGTAGAACAAAACAAACCGGCTGGTCAGGTGGCGCATCCATGACCGCCAGCAAAAATCCCAGGAACGGCGGCAACGCCTCCGGGTGGGAATTATTCCCAGTCTGCGCTAAGGTTAAGCGGGTGAGGAGGGGAAACCTTTCGCATAGCTGTTTAATTATTTCCTCCATCTCCGTGTCCCATTGGATTGGTCAATTTGAGGCCGCTGTCGCTTTTCCATGTTCACGACTGATGCGGTCGCGCTCCACACGAACTTCATCCGTCAAATCTGGACAACGGTGAACCATTCCAGCAACGACTGCTTCGCTGCAATAAAATTCCTCATCCTTGAGTTCTTCGGCCTCAAATCGTCGCCATGCTTCTTTTGCAACTGGCGCGAGAGCGACGGGCCATCCGCTTTCCACATAATAAGGCGCGATCAGGCGAGGTTCGATTTTTCGCGTCTCGACATGATTGGTTATTTCGCTAGATGTCTCAGTCCCATGATCCAGCGCACCGTCCGGGTGAAGTCCCGGATACAGAAATCCAACTGAAAACCATCCGCACTTAAATTCGTCCGCAGAAATTTTACGCAGGGATTTTTCGTCTGCTGCATGAACGAGGTGCAGCAGCCATTCGAGGGCTTGCTTATCGTTTTTCGGCAGCGGCTCAATGAGGAATTTGATTCGATCTGTTTTTTTCATGGTTTTCTCCAAATAAACTTTTACCGCAAGACCGATTGCTTCGCTGACCAACGGCGGGACGGCGTTGCCAATGACACGGAATTGGTGGGTGCGAGCAATGGGAAAATTAAACCAGTCCGGGAAGCTCTGAATTCGTGCTGCTTCACGCGGCGTAAGCGAGCGGTTCTGCGTCGGATGAATGAACATCAGGCCATCTTTGCTCAAATGCGCGACAATGGTTGAGCAGGGTTCGTTGCGATGTTGTCTCGTGTAACGATCTTGGAATGTTTCCTTGTCGTAGGGAAACTCGAACTTGATGCCGCGCTCCATTGCCTCCTTGGAATTCTCACCCTCTTTCAGCAACGCGAAATCTCTCAAGTCTCGCTCACTATGTGGGCGGGCGCGGTGGGCAACCAATTTGTTGGCGCGTTGCACTTCGAGAACATCGTAAAGATAGCGACGACCAAACCGCTCCACATGGGCTTTACGGCGTTCCAAGTCGTAATCAGAAACCTCTTCGCCTTCACCGGCCTTAACAGGAGGCAGGTCGCCGATGGCCTCCCAGAGGGATGGCAGGTCGCAGGCGCGCGGCGCGGGTTTGATTTCGGGGCGGAAATAATCCGGCAGGTCGAGACGTGTTCCAATGAAAAGCTGGCGGCGGCGTTTTTGTGGCAAGCCGAGTTCAACACAATTCTCCACTTGGGCGTGAACACGATAGCCAATGGCGCGAGCTTCTTTCTGCACCCGGGTGAAATATTCACCGCCGGATGCCGAGCGGATACCCAGGACATTTTCCATCACGAACACCTTGGGCTGGAAAAATTCAACATACCGCAGAAATTCCTGATAAAGATACCGTCGCGGGTCTTCCTTCAGCCGCACACCATGATTTGCACCGTCACGCTGGCGTGCTGTGCTGAAACCCTGACACGGCGGGCCTCCCACAATCGTATCAACCTGACTTGCACCGATTAGTTTTGCCAGACTTGCGGGAGTAAATTTGGTCAGGTCTTTTTCCAAGACCTGCGGCACAGCGGGGAAATTATTTTTGAAGACCTCAACAGCCTCGTGGTTGAAGTCAATCGCCGCCAAGCACTTAAACCCGGCGCGTTCCATTCCAAGGCTGAAACCGCCACAGCCACAAAAAAGGTCAATGCAGGTCCAACGGTTCATTGGTGGTCAGCCTAACAAAGCTATTTGACTTTTCCAGGCACAATTTCAATTTTCTGTCAAACCATTGTTTTCCGCAACACACTCCACCCCATCATTCCTAGCATCGTTAACCCTCACTGAAACCCGCTCACACCTCATCTTTTCAGCTGGATATGAGCGAAGCAACCTCTTCAAAAACTCGGGCTCAAACTTCGATTCTAGCCACCAAGAATAATGCTCCGGGCCAACAATCACAGGCATTCTTGAGTGAACTTTGGCTGCCATCAAATTTGGTTCGCAAGTGATGATGGTGAACGTTTCTACGACTTGGCTGATTGAAGGCCCGGTATCGTCAAAACCCAATTCACCCTCTTCATGTGGTCGAATCCAGCGTTCCCAGACTCCAGCCAAACAAAAGAATTGATTATCGGCCATCGTGAACCTGAACGGAATTTTGCCCTGATCTGATTTCTGCCATTCAAAATAGCCGTCACAGGGAATCAAACACCGCTGCTTCTGGAACGGTTTTTTGAAGCTCGGTTTTTCAGTCAAGGTTTCAGCTCTAGCGTTGGTCAATTTGTCGCCAATCTTTTCATCTTTTGACCAGCTAGGAATCAGACCCCAGCGCATTTCTTTGAGAACATTTTGACCGTTTTCCCATACCAGAACCGGGACATGTGATCTAGGGGCGATGTTGTAGCGCGGTTTGAAGTCCGTGATTTTGCAGATGAACTTTATGATTTTCTCAAGTTCACTCAGGTCTCTTGTGATGGAATAGCGGCCGCACATGATTTTAAATTCAACTCACCTAATTTCCGCTTTCCCGGTCAACTGTTGCAAGGCTTTGATAAATTGACCGAATTCGCAAGTGGCTGGAAATTCTGGTTCGCCGTGACCTGGGTAAGCATTTGAACCTTCAGCAGTCAGACTTCGCCCCTGATATTTCAATTTCAACGACCATTGTGTGCCATCGAGAACATCAATGTTTTCATAGCTTTTTTTCCACTTCCACACACCAGCAATTTCCACGGCTTCCCAGAATCGTTTCCATGCTCCTGAGTCTGGCTGCAAAATAATTGCCGGCTCCCACATATATGCTCCTTTAGCCAGCCGATACTCAAGTTTACCGGCTTTGAATTCGACTTGATGACATGTCCCGTTGTAGCCGCCAATCTCAAAGCACATCGTTGTTGGCTGGTGTTTTTGCATATCAAAACAACGTCCCTTGCTTCGGTTTTACATCAGCCATCAAGGCTCCCGTTTAAAATCGACCACGGCAGTAAAAGCGTTCGTGTCATTCAGATGTTTAAGAAGAAAATTTTGCAGGTCTCGCGGTTCGGTATTACTCACAAAAACCACACTGCTATGAGTGACTACCGGTGTTGGCTGCGCGAGCAAGCGCCGGAGCGTAACAGGCTTGGCCTCCAGAATATTTTTCATCCAGTCGTAATCAAACACTGCCAGCCGCAGAGCATTGTTGTCCCGCACTACCTTCACCGCTATGTGCAGCCATCCCTCGCGATTAGTGGTGCAGAGGTCGAGGAACGACTGGCCTTGCAATTGGAATAGATGACCGTTGAGATAATTCGTCTCATGGTCGCTAGTTTCCGTGGTGATGAGATAGGATTTATCCGCCACCGAAGTGATTTCAAAAACTCCATTTGTGCTGATCCAACGACCGGACAGCCCGGAATCAGAGATCAAATCATTGGTCTTGTAATAATACGGATATACTGGATAAGCCGACATCACTGCACCCGAAAACAAGGCTTCACAGCCAGCAAGTAAACTGGCAACAAGAACCATCACTACCAGACACAACTGCTTTTTTGTAATTAACAGCTTGAGTGCGTTTTTCATGTTCTTTTATGGTTTGATTGTGCGGTTTAAATTTCAAAAAGCGAGCCTTGCCCTAGTTTCGCCGGCCTATTCTCTCCCCACAACTTCGTTATCATTTCTCTCTGCGGCGTGAACGGGCATTTGGCTTTGGGCTCTTTCTGGCTAGGATCAATGTGCCTCAAAGCTAATTGCGCACCAGTCATCAAAGCAGTTTTCCCCAGCTTCTCATTCAATTCATGGGTAGCGTCGTCCAAAGCTCCCCACCTCTCTTCATTCGTCCTGCCCCATAAAGTTGGGTGCGTGTCCAGCCTCTCCAAATTAAACATCACGATTCTGATCTGGCGAACTGGTCTTTCCCTGCCACCCATGATTTCCCTAAACATCTGCTCCAGGACCGAATTGATGACTGAATTCAAAAACTGCGGATGCTTGAATCTGAAACTCGTCCCAACCTCTGTAAAATCGTTGAATCTGACCGCGACACTAAATTCTCTGGCCTGCATCTGTTCTCTGCGCAATTGGCCTGTTAAACGAGTCGCTTCGCTCAACATAAATGTCAGAGCCGCTTCGTAATCATG
>CAIOUK010000287.1 GCA_903861445.1 uncultured Verrucomicrobia subdivision 3 bacterium | reverse complement strand
TTCTGCACGCGGGCGACATTGGCGATCCGATGATTGAACTCGAATTGAAATTCATCGCGCCCGTCACCGTCGTGCAAGGCAATGTGGACATCGGCCTGCCGTTCAAGCTCACGGAAATTGTCACGCTCGCACAGAAAAAATTTCTCGTTCATCACATCGTCAACCCGTGGGCGTTGTCTGAAACCGTCGAACAGCAAATCACGAAGCAAAAGCCGGACGCCGTTATTTTTGGCCACACGCACAAGCCGTTTGCGCAGATGGTGGACGGCATTTTCTTTTTCAATCCCGGTTACGCGGGCAAGCCCAAGTTCGGTGCGGAACGCAGCGTGGCGATTTTGCATTTGGACGGAAAAGAAATCCGGCACGAGTTTATACCGCTTTAATTGAGACACAGATGGAACACAAATGGGATGGACAACCTTTCTCAACCGGCGCACTCTCGAATTGTGAAACGGCACAGGCAACAAAAACTGCGGCCTAATCTTTTTATTGGCAAAGGCCAAAAAACCCATCAAACACCACACGATTATGAATAAGTGGATTACGATTCTACTCACCTGCTACACGCTAACTCGGAGCAGCCTTGTTTTCAGTGGCGAGATTCAGGATGCGGCCTCATTTGGTGACTTCGACAAGATCAAGGCGCTGCTCAAAGATAATCCCAAACTGGTTTCCGACACCAATGGCGACACGCCTTTGTTCATTGTATCAGCACATTCCGGCATGACTGAAGTTGTAAAGTATTTGCTGGCCAACGGTGCGGAAGTTGATTCAACGAACAGGGATGGAATGACACCTTTAGCGATAGCCGCGCTAAATAGCCGCGCGGATTCTGCGAAAATACTTTTGGCCAATAAAGCCAATGTCAATGCGAAGGATAACTTTGGCAATACACCATTACATTTAGCTGCGGAAGCTGCTTGGGGAGAGCCCAAGGCGATTGGCATGGTGGAATTACTACTGACCAACCACGCTGAAATCAATGCCACGAACAATGGTGAGATGACGCCATTATTTGTAGCGGTGCAGCATAACAACACCGGTTTGGTGAAAATACTTTTGGCCAATAAAGCCGATGTCAACGCGAAGATAGACTATGGCATGACGCCATTAAAGTATGCAGTGATAAACAACCGTAAAGAATTGGCGGAATTTCTGCGCAAACAGGGTGGACACGAATAAATTTTATTGGACGGTGTGAATATGCTTAACAGACTGACAACCTGCAAAAGCAACTTCCCCTTCCCTACCTAAACTTCCTGCTTGCCCGCGAGCTTCACCGCCGTTTCTTTCACGCCGCGCAAATCCAGTTTGCCCGTGCCGAGCATCGGAAAATTTTCCACGCGGTAAAACGCATCCGTTTTCGGCTTCCATAAATTCGGCAGATCGCTCGCGGCAAATTTTTCCAGCACGACGGCGAGTTCCGCGTCCGCGAGCTTGTGCAGCACGACGAGCCGTTCGCCCTTTTTTTCATCCGGCACGCCGATGACGACAAACGTGGTTTCCGCGACGCCCGCGAGTTCCGACAATTTTTCCTCGATCTTCAACTGCGGAACCAT
>CAIOUK010000286.1 GCA_903861445.1 uncultured Verrucomicrobia subdivision 3 bacterium | reverse complement strand
GGTGGAAGATTTCAACAGCTACGGCTCGCGCCGAGGCAACGACCGCGTGATGACGCGCGGCACGTTCGCCAACGTCCGCATCAAGAACCTCATGGTGCCCGGCGTGGAAGGTGGCGTGACCAAGCTCCAGCCGTCCGGCGAACAGGTCAGCATCTACGACGCCTCGATGAAATATCAGGCCGAGAAAACGCCGCTCGTGATTCTTGCCGGTCAGGAATACGGCACCGGCTCGTCGCGCGACTGGGCAGCGAAAGGCACGAACCTCCTTGGCGTGAAAGCCGTCGTGGCGCAGAGCTTCGAGCGCATCCATCGCAGCAATCTCGTCGGCATGGGCGTGCTGCCGCTGCAATTCAAGGAAGGCACCACCGCGCAGACCTTGAAGCTCGACGGCACTGAGACCTACGACATCGTCGGCCTCGACGCGAACATCAAGCCGCAGCAGGACCTCACGCTGAAAATCACGCGCAAGGACGGCTCCGTGGAAAATGTCGCCGTCCGTTGCCGGATTGATACGCCCATCGAGATTGACTACTACCAGCACGGCGGCATTTTGCCGTATGTGTTGCGGCAGTTGGTCGCGAAGGCGTGAAGTAAAACCAAATTCAATCAAAGCGGTCTCTGGCAACGGAGGCCGCTTTTTTATTGTCGCCGTCATGACGCGGCGGTAACGATGTTTTACTCCGCAGGTTTGATTTGAACCGGGTCGTTTGTGGTGATTGATAACATTTCGGTTTCAACCGGAACAATAGTCGGGCTGCCACAATTTAAGTTTAGAAGAAACGGGAGCCATAACGCTGGAGTTTTTTGCCGTTGCAACATGGACGGTGGTAAATCCACGGCGTTGATCCATGGGCAGGCGGCAAAGGGATCGGCATTCAGGCATAGCCGGGCCATCACCGTGTTGCGCCAGACGCCTTCAGGAATAGATCCGGCCAGTGTCAGGGATTCGAGCAAATCCGTTTTGGCCAGTTCATCCGTGCAGATTTCCAGCGATTTGTTCTGGGCTTCGGCGTCCGGCGAGGATTGTGCCCAGAGGATGATTTTGTCCAGGGCGCGTTGTCGGGAACCGGCGTCCGGCAGTTGCCAAATCCAGTGAAAGGCTGCTAGCAGATCGGTCTTCATCCAGTTGTCCAGCACGGTGAGTTGAAAATACAGGCGGGAATCGCTCTGTCCCGCCTCGTTCACGATGTCCCCCTCGACGGTGCTGGCGGCGGTCATGGCGGCGGCGGGATTCATCCAGCTCAACCGGGTCAGCAACCATTTCTGAAAATGGCTGCGTTGCTGATCGTTCAAGATGACTGTTGATGCCTTCAGCGCCTCGGAAATTTTCGCCGGCGGAATCGAGATTGCCAGTTGAAGCAGGTTGTGCCGCTGGTTTTCTGCCTGCTCCGCTCCGGCCATGTTTTGCAACACCCGCCTGATCCGTTCCTGATTGAATCCGCCGGCGGCCAGATCAAAATTTGCCGCTGTTTCCGCCGTTGCCTTGGCCAAGGCGGCGCCGGCAATTTTGCTTTGACGCAAGGCAATGCTGGCGGCAATGCCGGCGGCCATTAGAGATAGCACCGCGAGGAGCGCAAAAACTTTAATGAGCCGGCGCGCATTCTGGTCAGCACCGGCAATTTTCGGAATCTGAAATTGGGCGGCTTTGTCCCCGGCTTGAGCTTCCCGGGTTTGGTTTTGAATTTCCTCAACCTGGTTGAACGCGGCGCGGGCCTGGCTTTGCGCTTCACCAACTTGCTGGCGGGCTTCTTCCAGTTGGGCTTGGGCGGACCGGGCTTGGTTCTGAAGTTCCCGAACTTGGCTTTGTGCTTCCAGAAATTTACTGTGGGCGGCCTGGGCTTGCTGGCGGGCTTCTTCGAGCTGGCTGGAAGTGTCCTGCGTCTCGCGGGTCTGCTGGCGCGCGGCCTCAAGATCGGTTCGGACTTCCTGCGTTTGTTTCTGCGTTTCGAGAACCTTGGTTTCGGCGGCGAACGCGCGTTGGCGGGCTTCCTCGAGTTGGGCTTGCGTGTCGCGAACTTTATTCTGAACTTCCTGAAGTTGTTTTTCAACTTCGCGGGTCTGGTTTTGTGCGGCGACGGCTTGGTTTTGCGCTTCCTGAATCTGGCTCTGAACGTCGCGCGGGAGGTTTTGATTTTCCAGAGCCTGCTGCTGCGCCTCGCGGGTTTGCTGCTGGGCGGCCTGTAATTGCCGTTGCACTTCCTCGATTTGGTTGAGCGCTTCGCGGGCTTGGTGCCGGGCTTCGGCAAAATCAAAGAAATGGCGTTTTTGTTCGCGCCACCACAATCCATTGAACCCAACGCCGAGCAACAAAGCGATGAGTTGGATTTTAGCCAGCTCCAAATCAGCTTCGGCGTGGCGGTGATCCTGGGCCAGGATTTCCCGTTGATCAACCCCATGCCGGGCGTCCACAAAAATAAATTTGCCGGCCCGTCGGGTGGTATCAATGGTTCCATCCGCCTGCACCGGGTGGCGCAGCGCGGGCACCAAACATTCGTTTTCCGGAGCGGCACCCGGCGGCTGACCCTGACTGACATTCGGTTCCCCGGCCACGACGATAGGCAGGATATGCTGGCTGCGCCCGAGCTGTTTGAAATAGCGCACGGTCTCGTTCACCTGCAGATTTTTGGCCGAACGGGGGGAGCAAATCACCACGAGGCAGATGGATTGTTCCAACGCCTTGCGAACCGACGCGCTCAGGTTGGCGTCCGCGGACAGTTCCAACTCAGCCTGGTAAATGGGATGAATTTGTTGAGGAATGATTTCGCCACGCCCATTGATCTGGCCGGCAAATTCCGCCGGAATGGAAAACGTTTTCAGGGCGTCGTGCAGCCAATCGCCCCAACAAAGATGGGTTGCCTCCGGTGTGCCTGAGCGCGGCGAGTGATTGTCCTGATGGCTGTAACTGAGGAACGCCCAATATTTATTTTCGTTATCGCTCATGTCGAGCGGGTCAGAATAAATTGTTTGCCCGGAAGATTCAATTCTTCGCCAAAAAAGTTTATGGGCCTTCCGGTCGGGGATGGCATCCGGCAGGATCGGCCTACAGGTGCGCGTTGTGTTGCGGGCATCCCATCGCGTATGCTGCGGGGACATGATTCATGATGTTCAAGCCATCGCGGCGGAAGTGATTCGCAAAACCGGCAAGGAAAAGCCGGCCGACGCGGCGTTGCGCGAGGTGCTCAAGCAGATCAAAGACCTCGCGCCCTTCGACGCGACGGAGATCGCCAAGACCGTTTTTCTGTATTACCGCTGGCACGTCTGGCTGCGCGACGAACGCGGCG
>CAIOUK010000285.1 GCA_903861445.1 uncultured Verrucomicrobia subdivision 3 bacterium | reverse complement strand
GCCCTTTGATAAAAAGTGCGATGCTGGCGAAGAAAAGCCAGTGTGCCAGTGCGGAATCAAGCAGCAAAACGACGCACGCGATCAGGCAGCAAAGCGCTGGCTCAAAATATTGCTGGATCGTGGTTGCGGCAAAAGGAAGCTCCCGCCACAACGGCCATGGTTCGCCGCTTGAGTGACTGTGGATTTGTTCTGCATGGCGACTCCGGCTGGTGAGCCATTGACCTACGGCAGCGATTGCATAGGCAAAAAGATAGCCAGGAAAAAGGGGGACAGCGGCATGACGGTCGCCGTGCAATGATAGCGTGCACACCACAAACAGTGTGAGAAACCCCTTGAGCAGTGCTTTACCACTGCGACCGCCGAAGCGATGATGGAGAAAAACTTCAATCGTGGTCGGGGCGGCGACAGCAGCGCCCGTTAGCATCGTCCAGACAAAAGGCAGAACCCACGCGAACTGCGTGCCCCGCAGTATATTTAATGCCGGAGGAAATCTCATGATTGTTTGAAGGTGACCCGTAAAAACCCCCGTCCGCTTGGCCATGGACGCGTGATAAATGCGTCAACACATTGATTGCTGCGAGGCCCGCCGCGCCGCAAATCCAGAAACCTCTCCGGCGGAACTTGGTATTCATGCGAATCGCTGAGGTTCGCATTGTGAGACTTCCGCTCGCGGCCTTCCGAATCATCACTATGGCTCGTGCCGGAACTCGCCCGCAAGCGCCAGCATTTGCTGATACTCTCGCTCGCCCATACATTGGTTTCGGTGCAGACATTTTGATGGTGGATGCGGGTCACCAGATTGCCGATGAGCGCATCGGTTTCAGCCTTACCGAGCGCCGACCGGAAGTTCGGCAGATTTTGAGTCAGGTAGACTACACATGCGCGACTGGAGCGGGCGGTCATTAAAAAGGTGCTGTCATGGCGGCTAACAAACGTCTGCGCTTCATCGCAAAAACAAAAGGTCGGCCGTGAGTTGGCTTGAATATTTCTGCCCTCCGTCGCCTGCTGCCAGAGCAATTTCCAGATAAGCTGGACCAGAATACCGGCGGAATGATACGACTTCGCGGGCAAATCGAGCACGATGATTTTGCCCTGATGGGTCTGGAGCGGTGTTACCGTTGTCGTGGTATTGGTCAATTCATGGATGTTGCCGCGCAACAGCGGATCAATCCCGGTGGTCACCATGGAGATGACGCAGCCACGGGTGCGCGGGGAAAGATTGGGGAATTCCTTTAACCAATAATTTTCAGTGATCACGAGGTCGTGGGCGGCCGTCGTCCCATGGCGTTGGCGGCGGGCTTCATTCAGCAGTTGCATACAACGGGAACTCCTCTGCCAATCACGGGAGCGAAGTTGTTCATCGTCGTTTGGGGCAGTGATTATTGTCTGATAAATTTCCTCAAGGGTTAACCCGCCCGTGCCCCGAGCCAGCAGCACCAAGTCGATCGCATTCCTTAAAAGCTGTTGCGAGGCTTTGGCCCAATATGGATCCTGGGAATTTGATGACTGACCGCGATTGGCCACGTCCGTCACCGTGCCAAGCAATTGTGTCAGATTTTCGGTGGGACGAATGTCCGTCGGCGTAAGCTGTGCGGCGAAGTTAAGATAATTAAAACGATGTGGATGGCGCGGCCCGAAAAAGATCAGGTCGCGTTCCCGTCCGGTTTCGCGGGCATACCGTCGCCAGATCTCCGCTTCATCCGGCTTGCAGCAGGTGACAATTCCTCCAAACCCGTTCCTTAAATAGGCTCTGGCAATTGCCGCCCCGCTGCCTGAGGTTTTGCCGCTGCCGCTGGAGCCGGTAATGAAAACGCCTTCGCAGCAGGCTCTCAACGTGAGGGCTTCATCACCGAAAAATAAAAGCGGATGGTCAAGCTCATCCTGAGCGGGGGAAGTCTGGCGCGGAGCGAACCACTGTTGAAAGACGCGTGTCATAGTTCAAACTCCATTTCCAACGAGCGCCCATTCCCGCGCTGCGGTTGCATTAGACCGCGCGCCGGCACATTCGCATTCGAGCGGTTAAGGCGATTTACGTTCGTCACCGTCTGGTCAAAATCGCCTGCAACTGCTCGATGCGTTTGGTCAAATCGTTGACCTGCCCGCTCAAAGCTGAGTGTTGCGTTGCTGAATTGTTGAGCCGCCTGGTTAAACCCAAGAGCGTTGCCCCAAATTGCCTCTCGCGTTCTTTGTGTGTCTGTTCCAAACGCTCGACGATAATCAACAAGCGGGATTCGAGTTCGGTCATGGTTGTATTCCTCCTTTAATTGCATCTGCTCACTGGGCTGACTTTCAATCCCGTAACGCGCTAGGTGATAGGTAGCGCGCTTTTCAACCAAGCGAGCAAGTCGGCGGTCGAGTGCGAGCAGCTGTGCCGGATCACGGCGGGTTGGGGTGAGTTCCAAATCTTTAGGAGAAAAATGTTCCCGGAAAATATTTCCCTTGAGACGAATCCGTTCACCTGTTTCCGAGCGCACAACGGTCAAATAGTTGACGCCGGCACGCGAGATTGAGAAACCCTGTTCTTTAAGACTGCGGAGCACATCCGCACGGTTGTTAACCAAGCCCGTTCTGGCCTCGGCTTCGAGCCGTTGGGCAATCACCTGACGAATATCAGCCTTCGGAGATTGTCCGAGCCGTTTGGCTTGGGCGGCGAGCTTGGCCACATGAGCGGGAAGTGAGACGGCTTGCGCACATTCGGGATCGCTCGGATCTCGAAAGCCGTAGCGGCGATTGATTGACTCCCGCAAGGTGTCGAGCAGATGACGGCTCGCCGGTGTCGGCGGCGCGATGTTCAACGATTTGCCGGTCGCCAATTCCACTCTCGGAATGACAAAATGAATTTCGGTCCGCCCTTTATCGGTGTGTTTGATAAAAACGATGTTTCGTCGTTCAAATGGAATTCCGACAAAAACTGCGGCTTCAAAACGATCCATGATGTCCTCCTGAATCTCGGGCGTGACGAAATCTTCCGGGGCGAAACTCAACACCCCGCTGCTGTAACGCCGCTGGAATGGGAGTGCGTCAATAATTTCGGCGACCGCCTCGGGATCACCACGCAGGACCTCGGGTTTCGTCGCGCGCGCCGCACCATTCACCAGATAGCCGGTGAGGTAGCTAAGCACCGGGCTGCTGCCGCCAATTCCATGATGTGAGAATCCAATAATCATGACTTTTTTATATTCAACAAAACCCTCTCCACGGAGATGAGCTGCGCAACAATTTGGAACTGCTCTGGTAGCGGTCGCTTTTCTGAGCTGCGCGCGACTAGATTCAGGAGGTTCCTGACGCGTGCGAATTCAGCGAGAACGGTAAGCCGTTCCGTTTGCAACTGACGCCGGTCTGGACCCAGCGCTCGAACTCTAAGGAAAGCCGAAACACCGCGTGGACCAGCGGAGCTTTTTAAGCGACGAAGCTCGCCGTCCGTCAGCCGTATTTTGATGCTCTTTGTTCGCTTCATGGAGGGTCAAAGGGAGGCACTCCCTGTGGAAGCCCGGCGCGTGGTTGCACCCACGGCCGGGGAGCCTTGTTGTATTGAAGAACAGAGCGCGCATTTTGAATCCTTCCCGACGGTGGTCAACACGTCGGGCGCAAAACCGGCAAGGTGGTGAAGCCGGTAATTCCAGTTCCGATGGCGATCCATCAGGAGCGAGTCAACCGCATAGAGGGCGATGCCAGCGGTAACCTTCAGGATGTCTTTCGCGGAGGGCACGAAGCATGGTGCCTTGCGTCCGGCCAGAGACCGGGGAAAAGCACATCCGAAACACGGTGTGTTCGGCGTGCTTTCCTGCACGAAGACATGGCCGCATTCGGCCAGCATGTCGACCGCGATAAAAATCACCGGAATACCCAGCCGGTAATAATAGCGTGAGGCGGCCACGCGAGCTTCCGAATTGTCCACCCCGCACACGACGAACGCCGCCGACATATCCATGTCCAAAGCCAAGGCGTCCTCGAACGACATGGGGTAGCCCTCAAGCGTCGTTCCGCCGTGGCAATGCGATGCCAGATTACGCACCAGGCAGCAGGCCTTGTTTTCGCCGATGTCCGCCGCGAAAAAGTGCTGACGGTTCAAGTTGGTATGCTCAACGACATCATGATCGAAAATCCGCAGACGGCCGACCGCTTTGCGGCACAGACCTTCACCGATTTCGCTGCCGATCCCGCCGGCTCCGATCATGATACCGTCAGCATTCGTAAGGCTCGCCTGATTAAATCCGGCGATCAATTCCTGCCGATGAGTGACCGCAAACCGCTGGTCGGGCGAAGCCACCTTTTCAGTGACAATTTTAACGGGTGATGTGGAATACATTTTTGGTTATCTCCTTCACGCCAGATCCCAAAACCATGACGTGGAAATTTGTTAAGATGGAAAAAAACCGGACGTAACCGTCGCGGGTGACAATGCAGCCGATGGCCGGCGACCCGTTCTTTTGCAATTTGCCAAGACACCCGATGTCAGTTCCCGAGGGCGTAGTGGCACCGGCACCGCCGCCGGGGTGACTGTGGGCGCAAATGTGCAATTCCGCCCCCTGCTCGATTATGGGAATGAGCACCGAGGCGACGGATTTTGCCGATGCGCTCACGAAGACCGGCGATTGCCGGTTGAGCGGCACGGGCGCAGCCAACCGGCAAACAATCCTGATGGGGCCAAGTTTCGGCCCTGTCAGGAAGTGCATTTCCTCGTTCGCACCACGAGTAAGAATCGGAATCAATTCGCTCAAGAAAAATGATTCAATTACAAACGTCTGCGGGAATTGTTCGGGTGGCACGGTCGGCCTGGCCTCAACGCGCGTTGCCTTTTTTCGTTTCAGCCGCCGCATTTCCTTCAGCAGCCATTTTATTAACAAACGGTATATTTTAATTTTCATAGGCTTCGGTAATTGTTTTTTCAACGTTGATGATGGCGGCAGAAACATCGGCAATGGGTCGTGTGGGATGGACAGAGAACCAGCCATCCTTGCGCTTGTTAAAGCACGACCAATGGGGATGGTGCTCCAAAGCTTTCGGAGGATTGCGAATGAATATTTCCACCCTTCCACTGGGCGACTGTGTGGCATATCCCGCCCAACTCCCGTATCGGGTCTGAAACATTCCGTCGTATTTTCCTCCCTTTTGCTGCCAGCCCTGCTCTTCCCAGTATGAGCGCGGAATCCTTGTTACTACTATGCTCCGACGCACGCCACCCCCCGGATGAGAATGGATAGTATACTGGTTAAGCACCTCGACCTTGGACTGCGCTCGATATGCTACGAAATTGTCTTCGATCAAACGTTGAATGTTGTTTAGAATTCCCATAATTCCCCCCATTGCACATCGGTCGTGGCAAGGCTTTAACCGCATGTAGCCGCACCCAGTGATCATGACCAGACAAAATTATGTATTTAAGCTGCCTAGCTACAATGTCATCACCACCAAATATGGAACCCAGAAACTCAACAGCTCTACATGCGTCTATTCTTCTTGCTGGCTGGGCAGCATAGCCTTTATAAGTGCGTTTTGGATTGGAATTATTCGATATATCCATTAACGCTTTTCTTATTTGCGCGAACAGTCTACTGCCCGTTATTTCTTTGTTCTTACTTTCTTTGAGACATTCCACTACGAAAAACACCATTGATGATCGCTCGTTACTTTTCACACCTAATTTGAATATATGATCGAGCAGCCTAATCGCCAGTAGAGGCTCGACCATTCCGCAGAAGAAACAGATTACCTCATTCCAGCCATGACCTTTGCGGACCCACTCGCTAAACAATTTTTTAAGATATAGTTCGTCGATAACCTTTTCAGAGTAAAAACGATGACGAAGATCTTCGGCGCAAAAGTATTCCAAAAATGCGGGATAAACGAATGAAAAATGGCCGGTTTGATTGAGTCGGAGAATACCATTTTGTTCTCGTAATTGTTTAACAAACACGCGAGCAACACTCAAAGGATTTGCCCGAACAATGCCTTCGATTGATTTGGCGATAGTTGATTCAAGTTCGGCTGCGGATACTATATTTGCGGGGCAATTTGAACCGGTTATCATCTTGCGGGCAATTTGTCGTAGAATAAGCTGTTTCTCACGAATGCCTAAAACAGTAGCGTCTCCCTTCAGGTCGGTGTCTAATCTGGGGGGGTCGCCTACTTTCCACTGTTCCAAAAGCATGTCTGAAAATTGCTCAATAAGCTCCGCTCTGTTTCTTGGCGTATTCCCGCCATATCGGGAATCATCGCATTGCGATTGCGACAATCATTATCACGATTGACACAGGCCAACGAGCGGCGGCGCGAAGCTTTCGAGCCACCAACTCACCGCGCCGCCAGTCGCTGCTGCG
>CAIOUK010000284.1 GCA_903861445.1 uncultured Verrucomicrobia subdivision 3 bacterium | reverse complement strand
GGCCATCGGACTGCGGCAGACATTGCCGGTGCAAAGAAATAGAATCGTTTTCATCCCAAACGCGAAGGGAAAAGATGGTTTTTCAACGTCGAAAAGTCGAGCGCAATCACCCGCGCGCTGGCTTCAATACGGCCAGCGCTTTGCATAAATCCACCGCCCGCGCGAGCGCCGGGTCGCGGATGATTGGCGTTGCGGGAGCGGAGCGGGGAACTTCGGCCACGGTGTCGTCGCCATCCTTCACGCGGCGGCGCACGAGTTCCGCCTCGCTGGTGTGGTCGATGAAGGGGAGCAGATCCTGTGTGTCAACGGCGATAGAATTGGTCTTCGTGGCGGCGAAGGGATCTTCTTGAAATTTCTTTTCCTGTTCACTGGTAACGGTCAGCGTGATGTCCGGCGTGATCTTGCCAGTGACATTTGTGCTGCCGATGAGGATGGCCTGTGACTGAGTTCGCAACTGCGCCGCCCAATCCGCCGCCGCGCCGTGCGTCTGGGCGTTCACGAGCACGATGAGTGGGGTTTTCTGTGCGGCAAGAAAATTCGGACTGGAAAATGTTTTCGCGCCGCCGGCAAAGCGCAGGTCCAACACCAGACCGGAAAACTGATTGGTCAACTCGGCTTGAAGCTGTTCGTTCAAAGCATCCGTCACGCTGGCCGCTCGCACGCAAGTCACGCCGTGGTCCAGCAAAGAAACTTTCAACATCGGCTCGGCGGCATTAGCCCCCCATCCACCCAGTGCCAGCAGCAAAATGAAAACTCGAATCATGTGGTGAGAAAGTGCGTCAACTTGGGCGGAAAGTAAAGGGTAGTGGCGTCAAAAGGCTTTCGCGGCGATGTCGCGTCGGAAATGAGCGCCTTCAAACTGGATACATTCCACGGCCGCATAGGCGGCGGCTTGCGCGGCGCGTAAATCTTTGCCGAGTGCAGTCACGCCGAGGACGCGGCCACCGTTCGTCACGATTTGGCCGTCCTTCAAGGCGGTTCCCGCGTGGAAAACTTTTGTATGCGGCAACGCATTGGCGGCGTCGAGGCCGGTGATGATTTTTCCTTTCGGATAACTTCCGGGATAACCGCCGCTGGCCATCACCACGCAGACGCTGGCGAGCGGACTCCATTTCAATTCCAGCGAACCGAGCGAACCGCAGACGCTGGCGGCGAGCAGTTCCACCAAATCATTTTCCAGTCGCGTCAGATAGACTTGCGTCTCAGGATCGCCGAAGCGCGCGTTGAATTCCAGAATCTTTGGCCCATTTTTCGTAAGCATCACGCCGGGATACAGCAGGCCGCGATAATCAATTTTTTCTGCGAGGCAGCCGCGCATGAACGGTTCGAGCACTTTTTTCGCCACGTCGGCAAGCTGTGTGTCGTTCAAAAATGGTGTGGGCGAATAGGTGCCCATGCCGCCGGTGTTCAAGCCGCGGTCACCATCGAGTGCGCGCTTGTGATCCTGCGAGGTTGGAAAAATCTTTGCGGTTTTGCCATCGCAGAGCGCGTGCAGGGAAACTTCGGTGCCTTCCAGAAATTCCTGGATGACGACGTTCGCGCCCGCTGCGCCGAACGCCTTACTGACCATGATGTCGTCCACGGCTTTTTCCGCTTCAAATTGATTGGCGCAAATCAAAACACCTTTGCCGAGCGCGAGGCCGTCGGCCTTGACGACGCATTTGCCGCCGAGTGTGGCGCAAAATTTCTTTGCCGCAATCGCGTCGGAGAAAGTTCCCGCCGCCGCCGTGGGGATGCCGTATTTCTCCATGAATTTTTGGGAGAAAACTTTGGAAGACTCGAATTGTGCCGCCTTGCGGTTCACGCCCCAGATGCGCAGGCCGCGGTCTTGAAATAAATCTACGATGCCGAGCGCGAGCGGATTGTCGGGGCCGACGACGGTGAGATCAATTTTCCTGTCCTGTGCGAAGGCGAGCAGGGTGGTGATATCTTCCGCGCCGATGTTGACGCATTCAACCGGCGTGCGGTGTTTGGCGAGGCGCTCCTGTGCGATGCCGGCGTTGCCCGGCGCGCACCACATTTGCGTGACGTTGGGCGACTGCGCCAGTTTCCAAACCAAGGCGTGTTCGCGGCCGCCGGAGCCGATGACCAGAATTTTCATGCGCGCAGATTGAAGCAGGAACCGGGCGTAGAATCAATTTTACTTCCCGCCGGCGGTTATCTTTCTGTCGAGTGTGCTAAGTCTGTCTGCATCACTGGATCTTGACGTTGGTGACGAACAATAGGGCATCCTTCGGGACGGTATTACCTTTTTTCGAGCCACAATACATCCCCCAACGGAAGCTGATTTTACCTTCCGCTTTGGTGTAGGAGCCTTTGGTCACGAGCTTCCAAGGAGCTTTGTCCAGCGGGTCTTTCTGATAAACTTCCCAATCCTCGCCGTTCGCCCGAACCTTGATGGCGATGGATTTGCCCACCATGTTTTCAGCGATTATGATAGTTTTTTCCGTGCCGGATTTGGGGTGGCGGCGAAGGACGTGGATTTCGCCCTGGGCGGTCATGTCAATGTGGAGAGGCCAAAGGAGCGCATTACCTGCCTTGTCTTTGCCATCGTGCATCAACTGAAAAATGCACGCGCCGACCGGCTTGATGATGGTGTAGGTGGCTTCATACTCATGCCAGACTCCGGGCGCGACGGGAAGTGCGGGAGCGTAAACCTCGACGCGTCCCGGCGAACCTTTCTCGGCTTCGCCGCTGCGGATATTTTGTTCACCCTTGAAGAGGCGGAACACTTGGACGTTGCCGTCCTCCTGATACCAGCGCGTCCATTGGCTAATGTCCTTGTGGTTGATACCGCCGCTGAATTCGGTGTGGAGACCGATATTCTTGGGAATGGAACCGGTCTGGCCAACCTGCTTTTCCAGCAGCTCGTGGTTCACATGAATGCGGGAGCCGAGGGCGCCGCCGCGATTGAATCGCTCACCGGGTTGGCCGCCGCTGCTCGCCTGCACGGCAGCGAATGATGGGTCGGTGCCCTCACAGGTGTAGAGTGGTTCGGCGGCGTGGACGGCACGCGCGGAGCTAAGGAGAACAACTATGAGCCAGAGTTTCATTATGGTCGCTTTATATGACGTTTAATCGGCCTGGTCGGTTTCAATTTGCTTGGTTGGTTTTTTATGACCATCGTCATGGGAGGCAGCCTTCTTCCAGATATCCACCGATACATCGTTCTTCAAGGCCGGACCGGGCGTGCTGCGACCATCGGCCACATATTTCTCCAGCAGTTTTATCAGCCGTGACACGATTTCCGGATGCTCATTATATTCGTTCTTTCGTTCACCAACATCCTTGCTCATGTCGTAAAGTTGCCCAGGCTCGTCAGTAATTCCGCCTTTGCTCCAGCCGCCGGAACCCTTGCACAACTCCAATTTCCACTGGCCTTGGCGGATGGCAAAGTTGCCCCTGATCGAATGATGCACCACCGCTTCGCGAACCGGCTCCGTCGCTGTGCCAAGTAACACCGGCAAGATGCTCACGCTGTCCTCACCCGCGTTGTCCGGCAGTTTCGTCCCGACAATTTCAGCGCTGGTGGCCATCAGGTCGGTGAGGCAGATGATTTGATCCGTGCGACCACCGGCTTTGATCTTGCCGGGCCAGCGCGCGATGAACGGAATCCGGTGTCCCCCATCCCAAATATCCGCCTTATAACCGCGCCGGAATTCACTTGGAAAATGCCCTTTTTCTTCCAATGCTTTAGCGTTGGCCTGTGGTGAAAAGCCGTTGTCGCTGGTAAAAATCAATAATGTGTTATTCGCAATCCCCGCTTTTTCCAAGGCTTCCATCACTTGACCAACGCTCCAGTCCGTCTGCATGACGAAGTCGCCATAGAGGCCCAGGCCGCTTTTGCCCACCCATTCCTTAGTAGGAACAATGGGCAGATGCGGTGAATTCAGTGCCAGATATAGGAAGAACGGCGCTTTTTCCTTGGCCTGCTGGCCTATATATTCAACGGCCTTGCTGGTCAGCGCAGGCAGGACTTTCACGGCATTATTTTTCTGATAGTTCTTCCAAGTTGTGGCTTCCTCCAAGCATTTATTATTTTCAATCAAGCCGATGGGCTGATTGTCCATCGAACCGTAAACGCCGTAGTAATAATCAAACCCGCGGGTCGTCGGGCCGTCCTTGATCGGGGCGTGTTGATCGGTTTTGTCGACAGTCATTCCCACATGCCACTTGCCGATGCAGGCCGTGGCGTAGCCATTCTGTTTGAGCAAGCTGGCGACGGTCAGCCGGTTCTTATCGATGAGCGGCGGGGCATAGCTGTATATAACGCCCTTCTGCAGGGTTGAGCGCCAGTTGTAGCGGCCGGTGAGGATGCCGTAACGGGTCGGTGTGCAGACGGCGGAGCTCGAATGTGCCTCGGTGAAAATCATCCCGCCACCGGCCAGTCGGTCAAGGTTCGGCGTGGCAATCTTGCTGCGCTCGCCGCCGAGGCATTTCACATCGCCGTAGCCGAGGTCATCGCAGAGGATATAAACGATGTTGGGTTTTTCCGCCGTCGCCGCAAACGCCGGAACGCAGAGGAGCAGGCAGGTCGTCAGAATGGCTGTGATCAGTTTCATAATTTGGTATGTTTTGGTTAATCAACGTTTGAGCTGCTTCAAAACCGCTTCGGTTTTCTCTCCCAGCGTTCCGTCCTCATACATCATGATACAGAAGCTGATCGGGTGTTTCTCCTTTTTTGCGTCATCCACCATCTTCTGCAATTTTGCCGTATCCGCGAATGGAGGTTTGATCACGGTGTTTTGCTTAAAGACCCCCCAGCCTGGTCCATCCAGGATCCTCATCGTATGGGCCATCAAGCCTTCAGTGGGACCATTCACGAAAACGCCGTCCTTCGTTTGGCCGGGTGCCTTGTCTTCTCCAAAGCTCATGTCGTCGTAGGGAGAAACCGTGGGGAAACGCCAGGGATTAAAAGTGGTCAGGCGTTTCGGATTACCTGCCCTGAGCGCTTGTTTGTAACGATAGAAATCCGCGGGGTAGTGTTGCACCATGCCGGCGTCGATGAACCAGCCCGCGAGCTTGTCTCCGAGCCGGTTTCCGATCTCGGTCCAGATGGCCACGTTCGCATCTTCCCATGGCTGGCGGTTGTCTTGTCCGTGCCACATCTTCGCCCAGAAGGCCGGTTCATCAGCCCCCGGGTGATAATACAGAAACATCGGAATGCCGCGCTTGCCCAGCGCATCGGCGAGCCGACCTAGAAAATCATACTCCAGCGTGTAGTCCTTGGAGCCCATGATTTGTTCAACCAACTTCAGCGGCGCAGAGAAGCGCGACCCGCGCCAGGTGACCGACCAGACGATGTATCCCGGGTTCAACGCCTTCATCTTGTTGGCAAAAGCTTCGATATCAAACTCCTGATAGATCCTCTGCCAAGGTGATTTTCTCTCGCCTGTTCTGGGGTAGCCCCAGTTGCCCCACTGAAACATCAGGCCGAATCCGACGTTCTGGAAACATGCGCAGTCACCTCGCGAGGCTTTCAGATCGGCAAGCTGCCGCTCGTAGACCGGACGAAATTTTTCCGTGATGACTTCGATGCTCATTACCCCGGCGTCTTTGCCGCCAGAGAAACCATCTTTGAGTCCGAGCTGGATAAGATCCGCGCCTTTTCCCAGCGTGAGTGTCGCCGGAATCCTGCACCACCCGGACTCATTGACAACAAGCTCCTTGGTTTCTGCATTGCTCTGGAGGACAAGCCTTGTCTCGGTTGGAGCACTGACTAGCAACGAGAGTTGACAAGTGCCGGCCAGCGAGGATTGCACCGGCCACCGGAATATCTGCTCCTGCTTCTTCCATCCGCGCACGCCGAAGCGCTTTCGGCCATCGAGCGTTTCCTTCAATCCGATGGCGCCACAGGCATCGCCGGCGAGCAGATAGTTGATGCGTTCGTCCGAGAGGGACCACGTCTTCTGAAGCGCGGTGGAATTGGGCAGGGATTGACCAATGGAAGGCGGTCGCCCGGGGACTTCGGCGGCTTTCGCCAGAGATGCCGCCGCAACAAGCACGGAGGCGTAAACGGTAGCGAGTTGTATCATTGCGCTCCTCATGATTTTCCCTATTTCTGGGCGGCGGCTGGGCGATCCACATATTATTTCACGGATTTAGCGCCCCACGCGTTAAGCTCCGCCGCCGGATGCGGCAGCGGTGCGGCGACAAAATTCTCCGGCTTCGTGCCGCTGTAAAGAACCACTTCCTCGCCACGTTTCAAATCGAGTTCGATCACGCCGTCATGCTGGCGCAGGTTCACGGTGGTTGGCCCGACCAGTTTCACCGGCGCGGGCAAATCGCATTTGAGGCGGCACGGTTCGCCAGCCAAACTTTTGATGCGGATGAATTGGGTGTGACCGTCTTTACGAACGGCGCTCACCAGAAATCCGCCTTCGGCGCGCAGATCGTGGAAGCTCGCATCGCGCCACGCGGACGGGCAAGCCGGAAACACGCGGATATATTTCCCCCAGCTTTGCAGCAACATGTCGAGGACGCTGCGCGAGGCGGAAATGGGCGATTCAAACGTCGGCCAGCCGCCCTCGCTGTAAAGCGTATTGGGCGTCACGGTCGGCCCGCCCCGCAGGATGGTCAGCGCCCGCTGAAGCTGGGTGAGTGCGACATCGCCATCGCCCAGCGCGGCGGACAGCGAGGCCGACCCGGTGAATTTATACATGCAGTTGTCGCCATTCAGGCCGACGTGCCGGCGGATGGATTGTTCCATGAGACTCCGGCGCTCCGGCTCGTCGTCAATGTTCAGAACATAGAGCGGAAAAATCGCGAACAGATGGCTGTAATGCCGGTGCGGGTGGGCGAACGGCGTATCCTTGCCGATCATGATACCAGTCTTTTCATCCACCGGATAATCCACAAGCTTGGCCAGAACGTCCTTCCATTTGGGCAACAACGGATCGTCAATCTTCAACCGCTCGCTGCTGGCAATCAAAGTTTGCAAGCCCCAGCGCAGCAATGCCAGATTCAGGCTGGTGTCCTCGGCATAGCCATATTCGTCGGAGAACGCTTTGGGAATATGATAACGCCCGTCGTCGCCCAATTGGATGAGATGCAGGTAAAGATTGAACGTGCGCCGCAACAGCGGATAGATGCGCTCGCGCAAAACTTGATCGTCCATCGTGTAGCGGTATTGCAGATAACAATGCTGCATCAGCCACGGCAACGCGATGAATTGATAGCCGGCTTTTGCCGTGCCGGGCGCGGGCGCGATGAGGCGCAGCCCCGTGGGATTGCCGAGCGACGCCGAATCCGCGCGGAACTCCGGCGGACAATTGCTGATGAGGTCTGGCACGCTGTCTTCCACCCAGCGCGCCAGTCGTTCGCCGAGGTCGAGGTGATTGCCGGTTTGCACCGTGTAATAGGCGAGCTGGGTATTGAGATTCATCCAATACGCCGACCACCGGGACATCCTGAACCACGGGCCGAACAAGTCCACCACCGGGCGATCCACCCGCGTGGCGCTGGCAAGCTTATACCATTGAATCCAATAAAAACTTTCGATGCGCGCATCAGGCACGGAAACAAAACTCGCCGGATAAAACACGTGCCACCAGTCACGATGCGCCTTCTCCAAAGCCGGCACACCGCGCGCTACGGCTTGATTCACGGTCGCCACCGCCGCCGCCGCCGCGCCACCGTTGGGAATGCCATTCGCCACTGTTAAAAAAATTGTCCATGTGTCCGCGCCTGATTTCACTTCCTTCCACGTCGTCGCATAGTCGCCGCCCGCCAGCAGCGGTTGCACGACCACGTCCAACCTGTCCAGCCGCTGGGTCTGAAACGGCGGATTCGGTTTGTAAGCGTCATGTTGTTTCAAAACCGTGTGACGCGGACTGTCACCTTGCGCCGCGCGGAAACAAAAAGTTGTTCCACGTTCGCCTTCCGTGGTGGTCAGTTCCAAGACGATGACCTCGTCCTGGCTTGGCACGAAACAGCGCCAGAGAATCTTTCCGGCATCCGTGGTGATTTCCCCGCGCGTCTCGGCGTTCCACAAATCCGTGCGCAGCTTCGCGCCGGTGATTTTCCCGACCGGCGTCAGCAACGCCTGGCCAATCGGCAGCCGGCAACGCGCATAATGCGTTTGCCCGCCCTCGCGATGGTCGTAAATATCGGTGCGGCCGATCTCAAAGCACAGGCTGTTGGTCTGGATGCTGTCGCGAAAAATAATCGTTCCCAGCAAACCGTTCCCGACAAACGCGCCTTCGAAATAATCCTTTGGTAGTTGCTCCCAAACGAGATCGTGCTGTGACATGAATTTCGACCAATCCATGTCCAACCGCACGGGTTCGGCGGAAACTTTTTCCGGCGACGCGGCTAATGTCAAGGTCACGGCCAACAGGAATAGGTGGAGGATAGTTTTCATCAGAGGTAATCGGGAATGGATAGGGTTGGTTTCTTAAGATCGAGGCGATTTAAGCATGGTGGATTTTCTTTTGGCGGGTAACAACTGCGACGATCATCACTCCTTTACATCAAAGTTGTTTATCTGCGGCTCGCGCGGGCTGTTTTTGCCGAGCTGCTCCAGCCGCACCTTCATGCGGGTGGCAATTTCGGGATGCTCGCGCACGACGTTTTTGGTTTCACGCGGATCGGAGGCAAGGTTGTAAAGCTGTTCGTTCGGCGCGTCGGTTTTGAAGTGCCCGTCCACTATGTCGCTATTGACCTCGCCGGTAAATTGCAGCGCCGCCGGACCGCCGAGGCCATGACCGCTTTTGCCCATAAAGCCACCGCCGCCGCGCGCGGGAATGTAAAACCAATCGCCCTGCCGCAACGAGAGATTGGCCTTATTGTTAGGCTCCACGACGAGTTCAGTGCGGGGATCCGGGCCAGACTCACCGAGCCACACGGGCAGCACGTTGACGCTGTCGGGGCCGGTTTGCTTCACTCCCAGCAACGCCGCGAAGGAGGCCAGAAAATCGACGTGGCAGATGAGCTGGTCGGACACGGTGTCCGCCGGGATTTTGCCGGGCCAGCGCGTAATGAACGGCACGCGATGCCCGCCTTCCCACGCGTCAAACTTGAAGCCCAGCAGGTCGCCGTTGATGCGGTGACCGAGTTTGAACGCCGCCTGACCGCCTAGGTTCAACATGCCGCCGTTGTCGCTGGTGACGATGACGAGCGTGTTTGTGCGGAGGCCGAGTTCATCGAGTGTGCGCATCACTTCGCCCACCATCCAGTCGAACTCCTGGATGTAGTCGCCGTAAATGCCCGCTTGGCTTGATCCGCGAAAACGCGCGCCGGGCGTGAACGGGTGGTGAATGTGCGGCGTGGCGAAGTAGAGAAAAAACGGCTGCTTCGCGTGGGCACGCATCCATGTGATTGATTTTTCGGTGAGCGTGGTGCCGAGTTCGTCATCACGATAGAGGTCGTGCGCCGCTTGCCCGCCCGACATGCCGATCATTTGTTTCTCGGGATACTCTTTGGTCGGACAATTGCCGCCATATTTGATCGGGTCTTTTGGATCCAGACCGACAACGCGGTGATCTTCCACCCAGACATACGGTGGAAGACAGCTCACGACCGGAACGCCGAAGTAGTGGTCGAATCCCAGCTCCAGCGGTCCGGGTTTCAAATCCTTGTTCCAGTCCGGGTGTGGATGATCGTCAAAACCGAGATGCCATTTGCCGAAGCAAGCCGTCGCGTAACCCTGGGACTTGAGCAGGCTCGCGATGGTCATCTGTTTTACATCAATGAGCAGCGGGCTGTTGGCTGTCGACGGCCCCCACACATTGCGCCGGAACGGATACTCGCCGGTGAGCAGCGCATAGCGCGACGGCGTGCACACCGACGAGGCAGCGTGCGCGTCCATGAAACGACGCCCCTCGGTGGCGAGCTTGTCGATGTTCGGCGTCTTCACCTTTGTCGCGCCGTAACAGCCGACGTCACCGAACCCCAGATCGTCGGCGAAGATGAGGACGATGTTGGGTTTTTGCGGCAAGGTTTCAGCCGCTGGCGCGGTGGTGAAAGCCAAGTTAAATGCGACCATCAATGGTAACAAATTGTGTAATTTCGTTATGGCAGATTTCACGCGATTCACTTTGTTCTTTATTTTCTACTCTTTCGTAAAATCCAGCAAAAGCTTTTGTTCGCCCTTGCGGATGGTGACCACGCCGCTGCCGAAATCACCTTGAATGAACGGGCTGTCGTAGGCTTTGGGCGGATTGTAATTCAGCGGCACGCCATCGACCTGTGGTGGCTTCGAGTAGTCCGCGAACAGCGTGAGTTCTGTTTTGTGAAAGTCGCTGCGGCAATCGAGCCGATTGGATAATAGTTGATCAAGTGTTTGGGAGCCGGATATCGTTTGGTTCGTTTTACTCTTTTCCTGTCTCATATCTTTGATTGCTGCCTTCACCAGCCACGCCGGGCTTCGGACCACCGCCAAATTGTTTCCAGTAGAGCACCGCGTAGGGATTGAGTAACGGGGCCGTCTTATAAGCGCCTTCATTGACCAGATGCGGTTGCACGTCTTGCCACCATTGTTCATAAATGGCGCGCAGCTTGGTTGTCTCCTCGGGAAATTTGGCAATGACATTTTTGTTTTCACCGGGATCGTCTTTGAGGCTGTAAAGTTCCTCGTTGTCCACCAGCTCAAAGCGCGCATCTTGAATCGAGCAATTACGATACTTCGATTCGCCAGCCCGGCCCAGCGGCCACCGGCCCACATGATGTTCCAGCACCAGCGTGCGATCCCAGGTGTTCGTGGGATTTTTCAGCAAGGGTAACATACTGACACCTTGAACCTGTTTTTTGACCTGATCGCTGAGCGTTACGCCGGTGATTTCCGCCAGCGTTGGAAAAATGTCAATGTGGGCGGTGAGCGCAGCGCATTCCACATTTTCGGGAACGCCGCCGGCTGGCCAGCGGATGAAACACGGCGCGCGTGTGCCGCCCTGATACGGCGTGCCTTTCATGCCGCGCATCCCGGCGTTAAAAATTTTTACGCCCGTCGTGCCGCCGTTGTCCGTGCCGAGATAAATGACCAGCGTGTTGGTTTCAATACCCCACTCCTTGAGCTTGTGCAGGAGCTTACCAAAATTTGTGTCAATGTTTTCCACCATCCCAAAGAACTTGGCGGTATCCTCGTCCACGCCCGGCTTGCCGAGATATTGCTGGTAATACTCCAGCGGCACGACGTGGGGCGTGTGCGCGGCGTTGGGCGCGATGTAGGCGAAGAACGGCTCGTGCGCCTGGCGCTTGGCATCCATCCATTGCATGGCCTGCGCGAAAAACAGGTCGGTGCAATAACCCGTGGTCTTCTCGAATTTGTCGTTGTGCCAGAGCGTTGGATTGATGTTGTGGTTGCCGGGCACGTCGCCGCAGGAACCTTTGTAGTGCTGGCCGATGCCGCCGCCGCCGTGGATATACACTTCGTCAAATCCGCGATTGTAGGGCTGATAGGCGGCCTCGTCGCCCAAGTGCCATTTGCCAAAAATGCCCGTGGTGTAGCCGACCGTTTTGAGCATTTGCGCCAAGGTAAAGGTGTCCAGACTCATCCGCTCACGCTCCATGATGGTGTGCGTGACACCGTTCATGAACTCATGCCGACCGCTCATGAGCGCGGAACGAGTTGGAGCGCAGGTTGGACTGACGTGAAATTGCGTGAATAAAAGGCTCTCCTGCTTGAACGCGTCCACGCAGGGCGTGTGCGTGATGGGATTGCCCAGACAGGCATAGTCGCCATAGCCGAGATCATCGGGCATGACGAGAATGATGTTGGGTTGGCGCGACGGTAAAACCGCCGCCGTGGCGAGGGTGGCTCCGCCAAAAAGCGCGAGGAATAATCGTATCAAGATAGTCATGCTGCTTGGTTCGTTTTGAGATTAGGAATTAAGAATTTCCGGGCCGGTGAATCGTTGTTTGCATGAGGTTGATTAACCGGCCGTCATTTTCCCGCGAGCTGTTTCACCTTTGTCTCCCAGAGGTTTTGCGGACGTTGAATTCAGTTTTGGGTTCATGTTTTTTGGGATTCAAAGCTTCAGACGATTGAAAATCAAAACAGTTACAAACCAAATCGCGTGGCGTTGATTTGGCCGCTGGCCGATGCGTTAGTTTCGGCATCAGTCGAATTCGGGATCCAGTGCGAGCGTCACTTCCTGCTCTGGCTGCGCTTGCATCTTCCGGCCTTTTTTCTTTTTGTCAGGAGAAGATTTATCCACGGACATTTCCGCTTCGTTTTTCTGCGCGGCGCCGACGGTGCTGCGGCCTTCGGCGATGTATTTTTTCATCAGCGCAGTAAGGTGTTCGACGACTTCGGGGTTTGTCGCGGCGACGTTCTTCGTTTCGCTGAGGTCAGTCTGGAGGTTGTAAAGTTCATGCGCGCCGCCTTTGAGGAAGATGAGTTTCCACGAGCCTTGGCGGATTGCGAGATCCGCTTTGGGAGATTGATGGATGGTGGCTTCGCGCACCGGATTCTTCGCGCTGCCCAGCAGGTCGGGCAGAATGCTCACGCTATCCTCGCCCGCATTGTCGGGAAGTTTTGCGCCAACGATTTCCGCGCAGGTGGCCATGAGGTCGTTCAGGCAGATGACGTCGTCGCACACCGCGCCGGCTTTGATTTTTCCCGGCCAACGGGCAACGAACGGCTCGCGGTGCCCGCCTTCGTAGATGCTGGTCTTCGCCCCGCGCAAGGGCGCATACGCGCGCCCAGCGGCACCGTTGTCGCTGCTGACTATGATGAGCGTATTGTCGGCGAATTTGTTCCGTTCGAGGGCATCAAGCACTTGGCCGAGCACCCAGTCGCCTTGATACATCCAGTCGCCGTATTTACTTTCTTTGCCTTTGGCGCCGCTTTTGCCGATGAACTCCGGCGCGGGGACAATCGGCGTGTGCGGCGGACACAACGGCAGATAAAGAAAGAACGGCTTCTCCTTCCGTGCGGGATTGTCGAGGAACGCCACCACTTTCTTCGCCAGTCGTGGCTGGGTTTCAACTTCCTCAACTTTCGCCTCAACTTTGTCCTGCTCGATGACGGTGCCGATGTTTCGCGCGTGGGTGTAGCCGTAAAAATAATCAAAGCCGACGGCGTTCGGGCTGGAGCGAAGCTGCGTGCCGACAGGGATGAATTTTTCATTTCCCGGCTTGCCACCCCAGTCCATGCCGAGGTGCCATTTGCCGATGCACGCGGTGTCGTAACCGTTTTGTTTGAGCAACGAGGCGACCGTCAGACGCGTCTGAGGAATGATGGGCGCTGAAAAAGTCGTGAGCACGCCATACTGGCCGATGCGGGACGGATAGCGTCCGGTGATCACGCCGTAGCGCGTCGGCGTGCAGACGGACGCCGCTGCGTGCGCGTCGGTGAAACGCATGCCTTCCTGCGCGAGCCGGTCAAGATTCGGCGTCTTGAACTCCGTGCCCGCGCGATAGCACTTCGGCTGGCCGTAGCCCATGTCGTCGAACAGAACAAAGATGATGTTAGGCTTTTGGTTTGGTGCATCGGCTGCGTTCGCTACCACAAGTGGAGCGAGGAATAATGCAGCGCTCACGGCGAATGCGGCCTTGGTGCGATTGAGAAAATGATTCATTCGGCTTCGGCTTTCTTCTTTGATTTGTTTTTAACCAATGAAGGATTCCATTCGGCGGGTGTAGGATTAGCGACATTCAACGGGGCGTTGTCGCCATATTCTTTTCGCGTCTTTTCCAGCAATGCGGTCAACTCCTTGATTTTATCCGCAGATTCCGGTTTGTCGGCGAGGTCGTTCATCTCGTGCGGGTCGGCTTGCAGGTCGAATAGCTGCGTCTTGTTGATGAGCGGATAGCGAATCAACTTCCAACGGTCATCCCGGATGGAACGCTGACAGTCCTTGTAAGCGGTGAACAGATAGTCGCGCACCTTCGGCTGCTCGCCCTTGATGACCGGTGCGAGACTTTTAGCGTCCAGCCCTGCGGGCACGCCAACGCCGGCCAAATCACAGAGCGTGGGATAAAGTTCGAACAAGTAAACCAACGCTTGAGAATCGCCTTTCGGAATGCCGGGGCCGGCAAAAATCAATGGCACGTGCATGCCGCCAAATTCATAGAGGTTCTGTTTGCCGAGTAAGCCATGTTCGCCGAGCGAAAGTCCGTTGTCGCCGGCCACGATGAAGATGGTGTTGTCGAATTGGCCGGCTTGTTTCAGCGCGTCGATGATGCGTCCGGCCTGCTGGTCAAAATAGGACGTGGAAGCGTAGTAGCGGGCAAGCTTGCCGGTGACACTCTCTCGGGTGCGCGGCGATGGCAGCGTCCGCTCGTCACGGATTCGCATCTCGCCATTGTCGAAAGGATGGAAGGGCAGGAAATTGACCGGCAGAGGAATGTCCGCCGGTTTATACATCCGATAAAACTCCTCAGTCGCGTGCTGCGGGTCGTGCGGCTCGTGCGGGGCAAAGTAGAGGAACAACGGTTTCTTTCCGGCGTGCTCCTTGATGAACTCAATGAGGTTGTCGGCATTGACCTTGGCATCCGTTCCGCCGTCAACGTGCCGGTCAAAGTCCACGTCCATTTTGGTCGGATTATTATCCGACTTGCCGCTGCGGATCGAGGCAAAGCCGGCGGCCTTCACCGTCTGCGCCAGCGTCGGCGTGCTGGAGTTTTTGCACAGATAACTCTGCCCGGTCTGAATCATCGTCCGGCTCGGCGTGCAGACGGCACCTGTGTTCGCCCCGAGCACATAGGCATTGCGAAAGATGAAGCCGTTGGCGAGCAGCTTGTCGAGATTCGGCGTCTTGACAATCGAATGCCCGAGCACGCCCAGACAATCCGGTCGCAAATCATCGGCCAGCAGAAAGACGACGTTGTATTTGGGTGATGGAGCGGCGAGAGCGCACAGCGCAGTCAGCGGCACGACCACAAGATGGGCGAGAGTATTTAGGATTTTCATGGTGATGGCGGAAATCCGCCCGGCTGGAGCTGGATTTCAAGTGTGAGGTTACCGGACGCCGGAACGGAAGCATTCACTGCGAGGATTTGCGTGTTGGGATTGGGTTGATTGACACCGTCATCCGGCGGCTGCGCGCTGGCGATTTCAAAATACGCATCGGCAGGCGCAAGAATTTTGGCCGTTAGTGTTTTGCCGTCCTGCCGGAGCGTGGCTTCATTTTGGTTCGTGCTAATGCGGGCATGCGTGACCATCTGCCAACGCACCGACAGGCCAGTTTTGGCTTTGGTGATGTCGTCGCGGATGACCACGCTGCGATTGTCGCCGATGTGGAACTGGCGAATCACGCTGCCAGCCTGACCGGTAAAAATCTGTGAAAGGTTCACCGTTGCTGAATTGGTGCCAAACTCGCTGATGCGCGCGTCGCCGGACATTTTATGCAGCTTGCCGCCGAGCGTGAGCGTGTTGTGGCTGAAATTATTCAGCCGATAAACGCGCCAGCGACTGCTGTCTTGAAACATGCTGAACAGCGACCAGCCATGTGACTCGATGGAATAATAATCCTGCGAGCCGAGGTCGCACGCCCACCTCACGCCGTCGGCATCCAGCACGAACGAGCCGGCGTCCATGTGCGCGTGGGTGACGCTGGCGGAGCCGCCCTTGAACGCGAGAAACAACGCGTTGGTGTCGGTCCAGGAACTGCGGAAAATACCCACCGGATTCGGGCCGTCACCGTGCCACGCGAGCGGCAGCGCGGGCGCGGGAATGGTTTTGGGCAGACCGTCAATCCACAGGGCGAGCAGCGGCGAAAGACTGTCGTTCTTTTTGCCGGTCCGCGCGCCGGAGAGTTTTCGTTGCAGCAATTGGTTTTGAAAATATATCAGCGCGGGATCTTGCAACTGCTGCGCGAACCAAAACAAAGTGGGTTCAAAAGCGACGTCATCGTGGCCGTCCGAGAAATTGAACGGCCGGCCAGTCGGGCCGGTTTGTTCCACCAAAGCTTTCGCGCTGGCGAGGAAGCCATGATTTGCCGAGAGTTTCCAGTCCGTTCCCAGCGCCGTTTGCAGCGCGGAAATCATCAGCACCTCGAAAGTGGTGCCGTAATTCCAGTAGCCCGGCCCTTCGGGATAAATGCCGTCGGGCGCGTAAGGCTTGAGCCCGTTCGGATTGTCCTGGCGGGCAAGCTTCAGAAATTTGCGGGCGACCTCGGGGTTTTCATCGGCGATGGCCAATGCGCCGAGCGTCAGGCCGCCGAGGCATACCTGATTCCAATTCATCGTCGCCGTCTGCCACCAGTGATGGCTGGAAAATCCCGGCTTAAGCCCTTTTTCCAAAATCGCCTGCCGCAGTGTCGCGCGCGTGGTGGGTGACAACCATTCAAACAACCAGTCGTAGCCGATGGCTACGGCGGCGGTCATTTCCGCGGTGTCGAGAAAATGCGAAGGATTCCAATCTTTGAACGCCGCCACGGTCAACAGTTCCTGTTCGGCACGGTCGAGAAAAACTTTTTCACCCGTGAGCTGGTAGGCAAAACTGCACAGCTCAATCCGCCGCTGCGCTTCGCGCGACACCGCCAGCAACCGGTGACCTGTCTTCTCGTAAACCACCGGTGACGCGTTCAGCAATTGGCGCGCGTCCGCCTCCAACGCGGCGCAGATCGCCGACAGTTCGGTGTCATTCGTGCGCCGGGCACGCAACTCACTCCACATCGTCGAAGTAATGATGAGTCGCGGATGCTCTGGTCGCAAACCCGCCAGAATATCCGGCGCGACTGTGTCCGCTGCCCGCAGTGCCGCGCCAGCCAGCCAGAGCAAGGTGAGAACAAGTTTGAATTTCACGGATAATTATTCCAACGCGGCGTTCAGAGTCTTGGCCGCGCCGCGTGACAGTGTGAACTCGGTGGTCTTGGCACCGTAACGAACTTTCACCGCTTCGTCGCCGCTGACATTTTTAATCGTCGCGGAAACCAATTTGCTATTCTTCCATTCGATGCCGACCTCGTAGCCGCCGCGCGCGCGCAAGCCGGAAATTTTTCCGGTAGGCCAGGCGTTTGGCAGGGCGGGCAGCAATTCGATTTCGCCGGTCTGGCTTTGCAGGAGCATTTCACAGACGCCGGCGACGCAGCCGAAATTACCATCCATCTGAAACGGCGGATGAGTGCAGAAGAGATTGGGCAGCACACCATATTTCAAAAGATTTTCATACATGAAGTGTGCCTGGTCGCCGTTGTGCAGACGCGCCCAAATGGACATGCGCCAGGCAAACGCCCATTCGCGGCGGCTGTCGCCGGTGACGCCGCGCGCGTCGAGCGAAACGGCGGCGGCTTTTGCCAGTTCAGGAGTTTTCGTCACGGAAATCTGTCGGCCCGGATGAACTGCAATCAGGTGCGAAGTGTGGCGGTGATGGTCTTTCGGATCATCGCGATCCACCATCCATTCCTGGAGTTGGCCCCATTTGCCAATTTTCGGTCCCAGCAGTTTCGCGTGCTTGGCGGTGAGGAGATCACGAAATTCCTTGTCGGTGCCGAGCGCATCGGCGGCCTCTATGGTGTTGTTGAAAAGATCCCAGACGAGTTGTTGCTCGAAGGATACGCCGTCTTCGACGAGACCGTGCTCGGGCGAATATCCTTGCGGCGCAACGAGGGTGCCATCCGGCAGTTCCTTGAGCCGGTCAATCCAGAATTCGCAGACTTCCTTCATCGCGGGATAGGCGAGCGTTCGTAGGTAATTCGTGTCGCGGGTGAAAGCGTAGTGGTCAAAACTGTTTTGCATGAACCAAGCGCTGGTGCCGGGCGTCCAGTTCCAGGTCGAGCCGCCGAAGAGGCCGCTCTCGCCGCGCAAAATCCAGCCGCGCGTGCCGAATTCTTTTTTGGTGGCTTCAATACGCACGGCGCGGATGGATTGAATCCAGTCGGCGTAAGGCTGGAAACATTCACCGAGGTTGGCGACATCGGCCAGCCAGTAATTCATCTCCAAATTGACATCCGTATGATAGTCGCAACGCCAGGCGGGTTTGTTTTTGTTGTTCCATTTGCCCTGCAAGTTGGCCGGAAGCCCGCCTTCACGCGAAGAGGAAATCAACAGGTAGCGACCATATTGAAACATCAATTCCTCCAAGCCTAAATCGGGTTGCTTACCGTCATATTGCTTCAGCCGCAAATCAGTCGGCACCGTGGCAGTTTTGGTTCCGTCGAGAGAAAGTTGCACCCGGTCAAAGAGCCGCTGGTAGTCGCGCAGATGTTCGCCCAATAGCGCGGCGTAATCTTTTTTTGCGGCCGCCTCCAAACGGGAAGTCACGGCGGCATACGGCAGGGCACCGCGCCAATTGGCGCTGCGCTCCTGCTTGAAATCAGTCCCGGCTGCCAACAACAAGGTCACGCTATCAGCTTTCTCGATTTGCACCTTGCCATTTTGGGTGGAGACAGTGCCGCCTTCGTGCAGCACGCGCAATTGCGCCTCGCGGTGGAGCGGCAACCATTCTTTGCCCTCCGCATATTTGTATCCGGGAAACATGCCGCTGATCGTGATGCTGAGTGGTTGGGTTGACGTTTCGGTTTGGTGGTCGGCGGGAGTGGTGGGAACCGGCTTGGCTCCGTATTTCAAGGCATAGCCATTGGCATGGGCGTCCATCATGGCTACCTCGGCGGAAATGGCACCTGGCTTGTCCGCCGTGAAGCGCACAACGATGACTTTGCCGGGGAAGCTGGCGAACGCCTCGCGGGTGAACTTTACGCCGTTCTGTTCGTAGGTGACGCGATGAACGGCGCGGGTGAGATCAAGTTCGCGCCGGTAATTTTTCACCTCGCCCTCGTTTTTCAACAGCACCGTGACCTCGCCGAAATCCTGATAGGCACCGGTGTCATCTTCATTGCCAATCCACAGGCTTTCTTCGTTGAACTGGATATGCTCAACATTGGTGCCTCCAAAAATCATCGCGCCCATCTGGCCGTTGCCAATCGGCAGTGCCTGCTTATCCCAGACGGTGGCGGGTTGCGAATACCACAGCGACAAATCGGCGGCGGACAGGTTGACGGCGCCAGCAAGCGCGCCAATAACTACGGCGAGAATTTTATTTTTCATGCGAAAGAGGATGGGAACACTTTTATTTTCCAAATTCAACTTCACAATCATGGACGATTTCCGCCGACAGAAGTTTCAACAAACTTTTGTTTGTGCCGAAATCAGGTTCCGCTTTTGATTCCAGGAAAATCGGCGCGTCCTGGCGCAATGGCAGAATTTCCAGCCGCAGATCGCCGGTCAGAATTTCCGGGGCGTATCGCTTCAGCCCGATTTCAAAGGCGCGGCCGCTGTAAAAATTATCGTCCAGTAATCGGCCATTCAGTGTCACGCGCGCCACGTCGCCGATGTAACGAATCCGCAGCCGCGGATTTTTGCCGAAGTCCAGTCTGACTGGCAGCGTGATTTTCCAGACGGCGGCGATTGTGAAATCCGTATCGGTCGGCGCAAGCGCGATGGGCCATCGGCCTCGGCTTAACGGAACCTGCCGCGCCGGACCGGCGGGGCGAAGCGGTTCCGTTTTCAGCGTCGTCACATCCGCCTTTTGCGGCCCGTCGAAAACCACCTTCGCACCGCTGCTGCTTTTTCGCAGCGCGAGCGAATCCGCTTCGTTCAGCAGGACGATTTGAATTGTCCGGTGGGAGTTGGCTGCCTCCAGTTTTATCGCGGTGCCGCGGCCGGACTTCAAATCCTTGAACTCGGATTTGGCTGAGGCCAACGTCTTCGCGTCAAAAATAAACTCCGCGTTCACGCCTGGTGTCTCGGCGAAGTAAAATGTTTGCGGAGGGCCTTCTAAAAAGGTTTGGCTGTCATCCCGGATTTTGCAAATCGGTTGCGCGGTGGCGTAAATCAGTTTTGCGCCACCGAGATTGAGGTTGAACGGCCAGATGAAAAATTCATCCGCCGGAATCGTCACCGGTTTTTGTGGGAAAACAAGTTCGCCGCCGGGCAGATTAAGTTTGAATTGCACGTCGCGCTTTTCCGGCAACGTTTGCAAGCGCTGATAGTTGTTCACGAAAACATAGCCGGTGTTGCCGTCCGAACGCACGGCCCAGCGCAGCGTGACAAAATCATCTTTAAATTTCGGTCGCAAATCCGGCAACGTCGCGGGCATCTGCGCCAGCGGCGCACCAAAGTCATGGAGAAACAGGTGTAGCCGACGCAGCCAGTAGTATTGCGGATTGAGCTGACGGCTTTCAGGCCGACCTCGTTGCACGTCTGCAAAAACTTTTTCAAATCGCGCTGGCCGGTCCAATCCCACTGGCCTTCGATTTCCTCGTGATGAATCCAGAAAACGTAAGTCGCCACGATGTCCACGCCGCCGGCCTTCATCTTGAGCAACTCGTCACGCCACTCGGCCTGCGGCACGCGTGAAAAGTGCATCTCGCCCATGATGGGAAACCACGGCTGGCCGTCGAACAGCAGGCTGCGGCTGTTCACGCCGATTTCGTGGCCGGCAGGATTTTTCGTGGTGCCGAGTTTGAAATAGCCGGTCTCGGCGGGCGGCGGCGTTTGAATCGTGGCCGTGACAACTTCCGCGCGGAGTGAAAATAAAAACATCAGGCTCACGCCGACAACGGCGAGCAGCCGGTTTTCAAAGCGAGAATTCATTCCGCGAAGGTTACGCGGATGCTATCGATTTGGAATCCAAAATCTGCCGCCAACTATGGCGATGCCACTATTCATCCGAACCACTGAAGCCTATTGTTTGAATTCTTCAAATTTTCCGTCACTCATAATAAACAATTTTGGCGTGAGTCGGTAGGAGCCTTCGCCAAAGCCCTTTTGAACAATCTGCTTAAGCTTTTCTATGTTTTGCTTATCTTCGCTTCCGGTTGCAACCAGCAAGTCACGGCTCGGAATGCCGAAAACAATGTCGCCATGCACCTCTTTTCGCAAATCTTCCCAAAGGGAATTAAAGAGAATTAAACTCGCTTCGTAATCTCCGCCAGCGGTCAGCATAAATAGGCCATTTGCCCCGTGTCGCTCAATTTTTGGCAATAGGCGTTTTAAGTTCTCACAGGCCAGACTTCTTAATTCCTTTCGATCAATCCCTGACTTTTCCAAATCTTTCGGGGAAAAATATCGGATATTTTTCGGCGAATCTTCCGCATAGAGAATAATTAAATCGGCGTTCAAATCCTCATACACCGTTTCAGGAATCTGTTTTGCTCCACGATTCAGCATTGCCTTCCGTGTTTCTTCAAGCCACGGACGGTCTTTGATTATTGGAACGATGAGCTTCCGATCAAGGTC
>CAIOUK010000283.1 GCA_903861445.1 uncultured Verrucomicrobia subdivision 3 bacterium | reverse complement strand
TGCTCCGCGCGAACGTCGCGTTTCAGGCGGTGCAAGTTCCCGCCGGCAAGCATCGCCTACATCTTTATTACGCCGATTCCGCGTTTAAATTTGGCCTGATGATTTCGCTGCTGATGTGGGCGAATTGCGTGATTGTCTTTCTCGTGATGCTGCGACGTTTTTTGCCGCCAACTCCGGCGGCGGAAAACGAAGACGATTATTTCTGAACAATACCGGCCGGCGAAATGGAGCGGGTTTTCATATAGCCGTTGACCGTGAACCATTGAACGGCTTCAGTAAATGCTTGCGTCACCGGCGTCTGGGGCAGACCCAGTTCGCGGATGGCTTTGCTGGGGTCATACCACATTTTATGGCGGGCCATGCGGACTCCAGCCATCGGCGCGCGCGGTTCTTTGCCGGTGAAAAAAGAAATATATTCATTGATCTCGGCGATGCGCAACGCCAGCGCATACGGGAGACGATATTTCGGCGCGGGAATTTTTGTCAGCGCTTCCAGTTGTTGCAAGGCTTGCAGCATGGTCAAATTGCCTTCTTTGTTGCCCAAAATATAGCGCTCGCCATGTCGGCCTTTTTCGGCGGCGAGAATGTGACCCACCGCCACGTCGCGAACGTGCACCCAGTTCAGGCCGGTTTCTAGATACGCGGGCAGACGGCGGTTGAGAAAATCGACGATGATGCGACCGGTAGGCGTGGGCTTCACATCGTTAGGACCGACGGGCGCAGTGGGATTGACGATGATGATGGGCAAACCTTCCTTGCGAAATAATTTTACCGCCAACGCTTCGGCCTGAAACTTGGATTGCTTGTAATCATTGTTAAACTGATCGGGTGTGACAATTTGCGATTCATTCGACGGCGTGATCACCCCATTCACCATTTTGGGAAGGCCAACACAGCCGACCGTGCTGGTATAAATTATTTTCTGACAGCCCGCGCGCCCCGCCGCTTCCATGACATTGCGTGTGCCCTCGACGTTGGTCTGATACATCGGCGTGTAATCGCGCATCCACAGCCGGTAGCTCGCCGCGACGTGAAAACACCAGTCGCAGCCGTCCATCTGCCGCCAGAGATTATCCCGGTCGAAAATATCGCCGGTGACGCGCTCATACTTCAACCCCATCAGCCCACGCTCATCGGTGTGCGGCCGCAGCAGCGCTCGCACGCGATGCCCACGCGCCAGCAATTCATGGACAAGATTGGCCCCGATAAAACCTGACGCCCCTGTCACAAAACATTTCATAAGCCCAGTTCCAAAGCATTGTTAAACCAAACCCACCATTATTCCATAAAATAATTTGTTCGCGCCCGCTTGACTTGACCGGTCCGCTCGGAAAAAATTCTCCCGTCGTATGCCAGCCAAGAAAAGCTCCAAAACCAAACTGACGCACACCGAACAGCGCGATCTGGACACTAAGATTCAGTTCATCGAGGGACTCGTCCGGCGCGATCCGGATTACGTGGATGCGCTGCAATTGCTGGGCGACCACTACACGCAACGCGGACTCTTCACCGAGGGTTTGCACGTGGATGAACGCCTCGCCCGATTGGAACCCGGCAACCCGCTGGTCTTTTACAATCTCGCGTGCAGCTACTCGCTGACCGATGAATTTGACCTTGCCCTTCAGTCATTGAACCAGGCGATCGCCCTCGGCTATCGTGATTTTAAGTGGCTGGCCAAAGATCCCGACTTGAAAAAACTCCGCGCCCATCCGGCTTTTCTGGAGCTGAAGGAAAAAATCCGCCAGCTCAAAAAATAATCGCGCCATGAACGTCACCTTGCGCGGCCGCACCGAACATTTCCGCACCGTCAGCTTCGATGCGAAAAACAATTCTGTCCGCCTCATCGAGCAGCGGTTGCTGCCGCACGAATTCAAAATCATCGGCACCAAAGATTTTTGCGAGACCGCAAAAGCCATCGCCGACATGGTCGTGCGCGGCGCGGGCGCAATTGGTGCCACAGCCGCTTACGGTTTGGCGCAAGGCGCACTGGCATTTCGTGGTCGCGACCTGAAAAAGTTTTCCCGCCACGTCGCCACAGTTTATCAAACGCTTGCCGACGCGCGGCCCACGGCGGTGGATCCGGTGAATGCGATGAACGATGTCCGCCAAAAAATGACGCCCGGAAAGACGATGGCTGAACGGCAGTTCCTTGCCCTCGCCGCTGCCGAGGAATTTGCCAATGAAGACGTGCGTCACTGCGAAGCCATCGGGCAATACGGCGCGAAGCTCATTCGTAATGGCATGAAAATATTGACGCACTGCAACGCCGGCTGGCTGGCGTTCGTGGACGTGGGCACGGCCACCGCGCCAATGTATGCCGCGCAAACGCAAGGAAAGAAATTTCATGTCTTCTGCGACGAAACCCGGCCGCGCTCACAGGGCGCGTCGCTCACCGCCTGGGAATTGGCGCAGCAAAAAGTTTCACATCAAATCATCGCCGACAACGCCGCCGGGCATTTGATGCAACGCGGCGAAATTGATTTGGTCATCGTCGGCAGCGACCGCGTGCTGGGCCGCACCGGCGAAGTCGCCAATAAAATCGGCACTTACACCAAGGCCGTGCTCGCCGCGCGGCACAAAATTCCTTTTTACGTCGCCATCCCCTGCTCCACCATTGATTGGAACTTGCGACGCGGCTTTGATATCCCCATCGAAGAACGGCACGAAAGCGAAGTGCTCGGTGCCTGGGGCGTGACCAAAACCGGTCACCGCGAATACCTCCGTGTGGCGAATCCGAACAGCGGTGCGCGCAACCCGGGTTTCGACGTGACCCCGGCAGAACTCATCACCGGCATCATCACGCCGGCGGGAATTTTCAAGCCCGGAGAACTTTGGCAGCAGCGGCGCGAACTAGGATACCCAATTTGAATCGCGATTGAACTTGCATGGACGGTAAAACAAATTTAGTTTAGTCACCCTTTCACGGCGGGGTAGCCAAGTGGTAAGGCAGGGCTCTGCAAAAGCCTCATCCGTCGGTTCGATTCCGACCCT
>CAIOUK010000282.1 GCA_903861445.1 uncultured Verrucomicrobia subdivision 3 bacterium | reverse complement strand
GCTCAACACCATCGGGCTCGACGGCGCGGTGCTGCAAATGTTCTCGCACGGCATCATCGCCGGCCTGCTGTTCGGCGTGGTCGGCCGCATGGTCTATGACCGGACGCACACGCGCGATTTCAACGACCTCGAAACCATGCAGCTCGGAAAATTAATTCCGTTCGCAGGCGTGACGTTCGTGATCGCCGGCATCGCCTCGATGGGTTTGCCCGGCTTCAGCGGTTTCATCGCGGAATTGCAGGTGCTCATGGGCGCTTGGGCGGTGTTCCCGAAAATGACGATTCTCGCCGGCGTCGGCATTTTGATTGGCGTGGCCTACACGCTGCGCGCGGTGCAAAAAGGATTTTACTCCGACTCGCCGCCCAAGCCGGTTGACCACGACCATCCGTTTGAGCCGATTACCGTGGCCGAGCGTTTTGGCGCGGTAATGCTGATCGGCGCGTCGCTCGTCATCGGTATTTTCCCCGGCCTGCTGATGAACTGGATTGAACCGTGCTTCAAATCGCCGCTGTTCGCGCGGCTGTTGAGCGGAGGTGCGCAATGAACTACCTGCAACTCCTGCAACTGTCCGCGCCCGAAACCATCGTCACCGTGACGCTGCTCGTGGTGCTCGGTGCCGACCTCACCGTGCTGCGCGGCAAATCGCTCGCGGCGCGTTTCCATGTCGGTGCACTGCTCGCGATTCTCGGCTGCGCCTCGGCGGCGGGCCTTGCGTTTCATCGCCACCTTGCCGCGAACCCGTTCGACGGCTTTCTCGTCGTCAGCCCGCAGATTGATTTTGTGAAAGTCGTCATCCTCGCGTTGACGGTGTTTACCATCCTGATTTCCACGCCGGCCAAGTTCACCGACCATGTCGGCGAATATCTCTCGCTGATTCTGCTTGGCACCGTCGGGCTGATGTTTCTGGTCAGCGCCGAAGACTTGCTGATGATTTTTGTGTCGCTGGAATTCGCCAGCTTCTCGCTCTATATCCTCACGGCGTTCAACAAGCACAACGAAAAATCCGCCGAGGCGGCGCTGAAATACTTTTTATTCGGCGGCATGTCGGCGGCGTTCATGCTGTTCGGTTTCAGCCTGCTCTATGGCATTGCCGGTTCGACAAACCTCGGTGCCGTCGCCACCGCCATCGCCGGCAAGGGACTTGATCCGCTGCTGCTTATCGCACTCGTGACGACCGTCATCGGCTTCGGTTTCAAAGTCGCCGCCGTGCCGTTTCACCTGTGGGCGCCGGATGCGTATGAAGGCGCACCCACACCCAGCGCGGCGTTCATTGGTTCCGGTTCCAAGGTCGCCAGCTTTTTCATTCTCGCGAAAATCCTGACGCTCGGTTTCGCCGGCGTGATCGGCAGCGCGGGTTATCACCAATTCATTTCCGGCTGGACGCCGGTCATCGCCATCGTCGCGGCGCTTTCGATGGTTATCGGCAATCTTACCGCCATCGTGCAATCCAGCGTCAAGCGTCTGCTCGCGTATTCGGCCATTGCGCACGCGGGCTACATGCTGCTCGGCGTGCTGACCAACACCGTGGACAGCCATCGCGCGCTGATGTTTTATGTGATCACCTATGCCGTGACGACCATCGGCGCGTTCGGCGTGGTGTTCGTCGTGGAGGAGGCGACGGGCAGCGATGCGCTCGCGAATTTCAAAGGCCTCAGCAAACGCGCGCCCGGTCTGGCACTGTGCCTGATGATTTTCCTGCTGTCGCTCGGCGGCATTCCGCCGCTGGCCGGCTTCATCGGCAAGTTCTTCCTGTTCGCCGCCACGGTGGATTTCGGCAACAACCTCGGTCTGCTCTGGCTGGTGATTCTCGCCATCGCGATGAGCGCGGTGTCGTTCTACTACTACCTGCGCGTGCTAAAAGCGGCCTATGTCGAGGACGCTGCGGATGGCACGCCCGCCATCAAGGTGCCGCTGCTGACGTTTCTGGCGCTGGTGTTGCTGGCGTTCTTAGTGATTTTGTTGGGCTGCGCACCGAGTCTGCTGACACAATTTCTGTGAACGAATTGGGTCGCGCGAAGAACGCGAAGTGGGCGAAGGGTTGAAAACTTCTTTTCTTCTTCACCTTCGCAACCTTCGCGCGATATTTTGAGTTTGTTGGATTGAATGAATCCGAGTAATCTTTCCTCACAATTTATGAGCAACATTCCTTCTGACCTGAAATACGCAAAATCTCACGAATGGGTTCGCGTCAGCGGCGATGCCGCGACCGTGGGTATCACCGACCACGCGCAAGCGGAACTGACCGACATCGTGTTTGTGGAGCTGCCCGCCGTTGGCCGCAAAGTGAAGGCCGGCGAAGCGTGCGCCGTGGTGGAATCCGTCAAGACCGCGAGCGACATCTATTCGCCCGTCAGCGGCGAAATCACCGCCGTCAATTCCGCCGTGGTGGACAATCCCGCGCTGGTGAACACCGCCGCTGACAGCGACGGCTGGCTCTACAAAATCAAATTGGGCAACGCCGCTGAAGTCAACGCACTGCTCTCGCCGGACGATTACAAAAAGCAGATTGGTGGGTAAAATTTGCATGTGCCACGGAAGTTCATTCTTTGGCAAATTACTGTTCAATGTCGTTTTGGTAATTTCTCCGTTGTCGGCTTGGGCGGCTTCAGAAAAATCGCCCGCCGGCAATCTTTCCGAACTTAATCAAAAAATTCAAAATGCGCCGATTGACCGGCACGCGTTGGTGGAACGGCATAATATCGCGTGGAACGAGTTGAGCGGCCGGATTCCGCTGGGCAACGGCGAGTTCTGTTGCAACGCCGATGCCACCGGATTGCAGACGTTCGGTGGCAGCATTTTGTCCCATTGGGGCTGGCATTCGTTTCCGTTGCCGGCCGGCTGGCCGCTTGACCGGGTTCCCGCGACGGGCACTTTCCAGCAAGGACGCAACCGGGGGCCGGATCGGTTTCCGCCAAACACCGACAAAATCAGAAATTGGCTGTTCGACAATCCGCACATGATGAATCTGGGCCGGCTGCGGCTGGCCAAGGCTGGCGGCGTGGAACTGAAAACCAATGAAATCACCGGTCTGGCACGGACGCTCGATTTGTGGTCCGGCGTGCAGACTTCGAGTTACCAGATTGACGGCCAGCCAGTTCGCGTTGAGACGTGGGTGCAGCCCACGCTGGACGCCGTGGTGGTGCGGATTGAATCGCCACTCATGGCGCGCGGCGAGTTGGAGGTAATTCTGGATTTTCCGTATCCCTCACTTCGGCAGGAGGCGTGGGCTGGAGATTTTTCGCGAATCAACGGTCACCAGACGGAAATGACGACGCGCGGCAGCTCCCGCGCGGATTTTTTACGCGTCGTGGATGGCACCACCTATCAAGTCGGCTTGAGCTGGTCGGCGGGCGGAAAATTTTCTGCGGCGGAATCATCGCCGCACCATTTTATCCTGTCGGCGGCGGGAACCAACTGTCTGGAATTCGTCTGTGCTTTTTCGCCCAATCCACTTTCTGGAGAATTGCCAGGGGTGAAACAATCTTTGGCGGAAACTGCGCGGCACTGGAGCAATTTTTGGAGCACGGGCGGCGCGATTGATCTTTCCGGCAGCAAGGATCCCCGCTGGTTTGAACTCGAACGGCGCATCGTGCTCTCGCAATACCTGATGGCGGCGCAGTCCGCCGGCAGTTTTCCATCGTCGGAAGCGGGCTTGATGGAAATTGACCCGTGGCGTGGTCAGTTTCACATGGAAATGGTCTGGTGGCATCTGGCGCATTACGCCTTGTGGGATCGCTGGTCGCTGGCGGAAAAGGCGCTGGGTTGTTATCAGCGTTTTACTCCGGCGGCCCGCGCGCTGGCGGCGCAGCTCGGCTATCAGGGGCTTAAATGGCCGAAGTCGGTCGGCCCGGAAGGTCGCAGCGCACCGTGGCCCGGCAATCAGGTTTTGCTCTGGAAACAACCACACCCGATTTTTTTTGCGGAACTGGATTATCGCCTGCACCCGACCCGCGCGACGTTGGAGAAATGGGCGGACATCGTTTTTGGCACAGCGGAAAACATGGCCGACTATCCAACTCGGGATCTAAAAACAGGAATTTATCATCTTGATCCCGTCATGCCGCCGAGCGAACTGGGCTACAAACGCGATACGGTGTTTGACCTGGCGTATTGGCGCTGGGGACTTGATCAGGCACAGAAATGGAGACAGCGCCTTGGCCTCAAGCGCGAACCGCATTGGGATGAAGTCCGTCAACATCTCGCCCTGTTGCCGGTGAGCGATGGGGTTTACATCCGCTCGCCCGAATGGTTGGACACCTATACCAATCGGACGTGGGAGCATCCCGATCCGGTGGGCGTTTTGGGGATGTTGCCGCCGATGGGTGGTGTGGGTGCGGATACGGCGCATCGCACTGTTCTCAAAGTTTGGAAAATCTGGAACTGGAACAAATGCTGGGGCTGGGATCTGCCCTGGATGGCGATGGCCGCCGCGCGCGTCGGCGAACCGCAACTGGCCGTGGATGCGCTGCTCAAAGACAGCACCCGAAATCAGTTCGACCAACGGGGCGTGAACAACGGTGGTCCATGTCCATATCTTCCCGGCAACGGCGGGCTTTTGTATGCCGTCGCGATGATGGCGGCGGGCTGGGATGGTGGGCCGACGAGTCCGGCACCGGGTTTTCCGGCCGACGGTTCGTGGACGGTAAAATGGGAAGGCTTGAAAAAAGCGCCGTAAAGAGGTTTGTCGATATGCCGGCGCGCTGAACGATTATTTTTTTTGATAATCTGACGGCTTGGTTTAAGCTGGCGAACCTTTGTTTCTAATTACGCCATGAAAATCCGCCTCTTCATCAAACCCTATTGCCCGTGGTGCCACAAGGCGCAGCGCTGGTTGGATGAGCGCGGCATCAAATATGAAACGCTTGACGTGATTTCCGACAGCAAAGCCATGACGGAAATGGTCAATCTTTCCGGCCAACGTCTTGCACCGGTGATTGAGATGGAGGGCAAGGTGCTCGCGGATTTTGGCCCGGAAGAACTGGCGGCGTTTTGGGCAAAAAATTATTCTGGCGCGACGTTTTCCCAGAAGTAATAATTTCAACTTCAACCAACAAAAAATATTATGTCAAACAGACCTCTCAATGTCGGACTGGTGGGCGGCGGCAAAGGCGCGTTCATCGTCAATCCCCACCAAAAAGCCATTCACTTTGACGGCACCCGCCGCGTGGTCGCCGGAGCGCTGTTTCCCGATCCGAAGATCGCCATGGAAGAAGCGGCCAAGTGGCCTTATCCGATCAAGGGCTACGGCTCTTACGACGACATGATTGCGGCGAACAAAACTTTGCCGGAGGCCGAGAAGCTGGATTACATCCTCATCGTCACGCCGAACTTTGTCCACTTTGATCCGGCGATGAAGGCGATGAAGGCCGGCATTGCGGTGTTCTGCGAAAAGCCGTTGTGCCTGAATCTTCAGGAGGCTGACGAACTTGTCAAGACGGCGCGCGAGTTGAACGTGCCGTTCGGCGTGGCGCACACCTATCTCGGCCACTGGACGAGCCGGTTCAGCCGCTACATCGTGCAGAGCGGACTGCTCGGCGACGTGCGTTGGGTGGACAGCTATTACATCCAGGGTTGGCTTGCGACGAAGCTCGAAGCCACCGGCCAGCAGCAGGCGTCCTGGCGCGTGGACCCGAAGCGCGCCGGCGGTTCCGGTTGCGGCGGCGACATCGGCACGCACGCGCTCATGCAACTCCGCTATGTCACTGGTTTGGACGTCACAGAAGTTTCCGCGCAGATGGAAACTTTTGTGGAAGGCCGTCAGTTGGACGATCATTTCACGATCTATTGCAAATTGAGCAACGGCGGCAAAGCGCTCGTGCGCGCGTCGCAAATTTGCATCGGCTCCAAAAACGATCTGGGCATCGTCATCGCCGGCACGAAAGGCACGTTGCGCTGGCGTCAGGAAGAGCCGGAATCCATCACGATTTGTCTGCCGAACCAGCCGGATCGCGTGTATTGGCGCGGCGCAGTTGTGGGCGGCGATGGTTTCCTGCCGAAAGATTTACCGGCGGATCTGATGGCCGAGCCGACGATTCCCGCAGGCCATCCCGAAGCGTTCCACGACGCCTTCGCACGGTTGCACCGCTGTTTCGAGGCGGATGTGCGCAAGTGGAAAGCGGGCGAGAAATTTAATTGCGACGGCAGCAAATATGCCAACGTGCAAGATGGCTGGAACGGCATCGCGTTTATTGAAACCTGCGTGCAGTCCGCTGCGTCTAGCGGCAAGTGGACAAAATTTCCCAAGATTTAACCGGAACAAAATGAATAAAAAATTATTTGCCGTGGCTTTGGTAGTGACGCTGACAAGCATGAGCCGGCTGCCGGCGGCGGAAATGGAACCGGATGGCAAGTGGCAGGTTCACGATATCAAGCGTCCGCAGCCGGTCGTTGTGACGCCGGGTGCGATGTTCAGTCAGGAAGCGCCCGCGCCCAGCGATGCGGAAGTTTTGTTTGATGGCCATGGTTTGGACAAATGGGAAAATGAACACGGCGGTTCGGCCACCTGGAAAACCAACGGGAATTTTGTGGAAAGTGTCGCGGTGGAAAATACGCCGCGTGGCGGCATCCGCACCAAGGGCAAATGGGCTGATTTCCAGTTGCACGTCGAATGGGCCTCGCCCAATCCGCCCAAGGGCCAGGATCAGGCACGCGGCAACAGCGGCATTCTCATCAACAATATGTATGAGGTGCAGGTTCTGGATTCCTACCAATCTAAAACTTACCCCGACGGTCAGGCCGGCGCGATCTATGGCCAGAAACCGCCGCTGGTGAATGCCTGCAAACCGCCGGGCGAATGGCAGACTTATGACATTCTTTTTGAATCGCCGCGTTGGAATGACAAAGGCGAACTGCTCAAGAAGGCCGTCATTACTGTGCTGCACAATGGGGTTGTAATCCAAAATCATTATGAACTTGTGGGCATGACCGATGGCATCAACAGTGTGAAATGGAAGTCGGCCTCAAAATATCCCGCGCCGCATGCGCCGGAAGTGTTTGTCCAATTGCAGGATCACCACAATCCGGTGCATTTTCGCAATATCTGGATTCGTTCAATGCATCTCGGCTCAAATGATTGAGTGGGGTTTGTTGCTATCGGGCCGAATATGAAAAACAAAGTTATCATTCTCGCCGTGCTGGCTGCTTTTTCTGCAATTTCCGCGCAGTCGAAGGAGATTACGATTGACGGCGTCGAGGGGTTTCAAGACACGCCGATGCAGCCGGATGGCAAATGGCACGTTCACGATCCCGCACGGCCGCAGCCGCCGGTCGTTACTTCGGGAACTTTTAGCGCCAACGCCACGCCGCCGAGCGACGCGATTGTTTTGTTTGATGGGAAGGATTTGTCGCAGTGGCGCGACAAGAAAACTGGCGGGCCGGCGGGATGGCAAGTGGAAGACGGCGTGGCCATCTCCGCCAAAGGCGACATTGTGACGACGAATGTTTTTGGCGATATGCAATTGCACCTGGAGTTTCGCGAGCCGGTGCTGAAAGGCTGCGAAGGTCAGGATCGCGGCAACAGCGGTGTATTTTTGATGGGGCGGTATGAAATCCAGATTCTCGATTGCTACCGCAACAAGACTTATGCCGACGGTGCCGTCGGCGGCATTTACGGCCAGCATCCGCCGCTTGCGAATCCCAGTCGTCCGCCCGGCGAATGGCAGACCTACGACATCGTTTTCACCGCGCCGCATTTCGCCGCCAATGGCGAGGTGACCACGCCGGCGTTCGTGACGGTGGTTTTCAACGGCGTGGTCGTGCAAAACCATCAGGTGATTCGCGGTGCGACGAACTGGAAGAGTCCCGGCAAATACACGCCGCACGCGGCGGAACTGCCGCTGGCCTTGCAGTATCACAAAAACGCCGTCGCCTTCCGCAACATCTGGGTGCGCCCGGTGTCGCTCGACAACGAACCTTGAACTGAATCAATCAACCCCTTCAACATAAAATGAAAATCCTAGCTACCCTCCTTGTTGCCGCCTTGGCGGTGACTTCACTGCACGCCGAACCGAAAAAACTGCTCGTCGTCACCACTACCACTGGGTTTCGCCATAGCTCGATTCCGACGCTGGAAAAAGTCATCACCCAGCTGGGCAAGGACAGCGGCGAATTCACCGTGGATTTGGTGCAGCAGCCGCCGGGTCATCCCGCCACCGGTTTTCCCAAGAAGTTGAAAAAAAATATGACGGCTGAGGAATTGACCGCTGCTGCAGCAGACGAAGCCAAGTGGATGGACAGCTTGAGAGTCGTGTTGCAAAAGCTGTCACCGGAGAATTTGAAAAATTATGACGGGGTCATTTTCGCCAGCACCACCGGCGATTTGCCGCTGCCCGACAAACAAGGCTTTCTCGACTGGATCAAGGCTGGCCACGCCTTCATCGGTATTCACGCGGCGGCCGATACGTTTCATGGTTTTCCAGAATTTGCCGCCATGCTGGGTGGCGAATTTGCGCATCACGGCGCGCAGGTGGGCGTGGAATGTCTGAGCGAAGACCCGCAACATCCGGCGACCGCGCATCTGGGCAAGACCTGGACCATCAAGCAGGAAGAAATCTACCAATTCAAAAACTACGACGCGACGAAGGTGCATGATTTGTTGTCGCTCGATAAACAGCCGCAGGTGCCGTTTACGCCGGGTCATTATCCGGTTTCCTGGTGCAAGCCGTTCGGTGCCGGCAAGGTCTTCTACACCTCGCTGGGCCACCGCGAGGACATCATTGATGCCGACCCGAATTTGAAGGGTCGCATCAATTCCGTCGAAACCAGCAAGGCCTACCAGCAGCATATCCTCGGCGGCATCGAATGGGCGCTGGGATTGAAAGCGTCAAAGTCGGTCGCGCCATAAGGGGCGGCACCAAAAATATGAAAAATTCTTTGGCGGTTTTCCTGTTGCTCGCGCTGGTCATGGCCACTGGTTGCGCTTCCAAAAAAAATAAGGCGGCGACCCAACCGGCGGCGATGGTGCCACAAGCCATCGTGACACCAGATTTATCACTTACGGCGAAAGTGCTTTCAGTGAATGTTGTGGGTCGTTTCGTGGTGCTGGATTTTCCCAATGGCCGGGTGCCGAGCTTGCAGCAAACCTTTTTCCTGTATCGCGCCGGTTTGAAGGTGGGTGAAGTCAAAATCACCGGCCCGCAAGCGGATAACGCCATCGTCGCCGACCTTACTTCCGGCGAGGCGAAAGTGGGCGACACCGTTCGTGATCGGTGAATTTTACTCGCCCGTTTGGCGTATCGGGTTGACGCGCGGGCCGAACAGCGCCGTGCCGACGCGCACGATGGTTGCACCTTCTTCGATGGCAATTTCAAAATCACCGCTCATGCCCATGCTCAAGTGGGGCAGGGGTGCGCCCAACACTTGCTCGGCTTGAATTTTTAATTCGCGCAGCTTTTGAAAATACGGCCGCGATTTTTCTGCCGCCGGCGAATAGGGCGGAATGGCCATCAGTCCGTGAATTTCAATTTTTGGCAGCGCGTTGAGTTCGTTTAATTCCGCCAGCAGTTTTTCCGGCGCGTAGCCGAACTTGCTGCCTTCGCCGGCGACGTTCACTTCCAGCAAAATCGGCATGGTTTTGCCCGCCTGCTCCGCGCGTTTGGAAATTTCACGGGCGATAGCCAGACTGTCCACGCCTTGGATCAACTCGAAGAGTTCCACGGCGTCGCGCACTTTGTTCGATTGCAGATGGCCGATGAAATGCCAGCGCAGCTTACCCGGACACAGCGGAATCTTGGCCTTGGCCTCCTGCACTTTGTTTTCGCCAAAAAATATTTGGCCGCACGCGGCCGCCGCCTGAAGCGTTTCCGGCGGATGCGATTTGGAAACCGCCAGCAGCATGACGCTATGCTGGTCTCGTCCCACCCGCGCGCACGCGGCGGCAATGCGCTGCCGGATTGAATTCAGATTTTCCGCAAAGTCCATGACTGATTTTAACCACAGATTCACATAGATAAACACAGATTTTGAGCAAGCAATTATCTGTGTGCATCCGGGTCCATCTGTGGTTAATTTTCCCGCATGAATTACTGGCTCGTGAAATCGGAGCCCGAAGCTTACTCCTGGACGCAATTGCTCAAGGATGGCCGGACGGCGTGGACGGGCGTGCGGAATTTTCAGGCGCGAAATAATCTGCGCGCGATGAAAAAAGGCGACGCCGTTTTTTTCTATCACAGCGTCAGCGACAAACAGGTTGTCGGTCTGGCGCGCGTGGCGAAGGAATTTTATCCCGACGCGACGGCCGAGGAGGGCGACTGGTCGTGTGTGGATTTACAACCGGAAAAAACTTTGGCAAAACCGGTTACGCTCGAAAACATCAAGGCCGATAAAATTCTTGCCGCCATGCCGCTGGTTAAACAATCGCGTTTGTCGGTCACGCCGTTGACGAACGAACAGGCCGCGCGCTTGCTTGCGCTCGCGGGTGCTTGACCGAAAATAAAACCGGCGAAAGTGTCTGTCACCTTCGCCGGTAAAGCGGGCAGGGGACTTCAGATTTTTCCTAAAACTTCTTCGACGACCTTTTTGAAATTGTTTTCACCTGGTTTGACGATGCCAAATTCGCGCTTGGCGTTTTCGGCTGAGTCGCTGGCATGGGCGGCGTTGACCATGATGGTCGAGCCGAATTCGCGGCGGATGGAGCCGGGCGGCGCCTTGGACGGATCGGTCGGGCCGAGCACGTCGCGGATTTTGTTGACCGCGCCGACGCCTTCATAGACGAGCGCGATACACTTTTCAGTGCCGGGTTTGTCCCAGTCGCTTTTTGGAATTTCGCCGGGCGCATGGCCGGACATGAAGCGCACGATGTTGTCAAACTGGGAATCGCCCTGAAGCGGCCCGAGGATTTCGCCGAGTGCCTTCTGGTCGGCTTCGGTAATTTTGAAGCCGAATTCCTTCTCCAGAATTTCCTTGGACTTGGCCCCGACGCCGTCCTTGAGTTTGGTGCGGAGGAATTCGCGGACAGGGCCGTAAAATTCAATCGCCTGAGCGGTGCTCATGCGAAAAACTTTTGCGCCGACGATGTAAAGACCGGTGCGTGAGAAGAAATCAATGACGTTACCGGGCCGGCCGGTGGCAAACTTAAAATTGTCCGGCTTGATGAGCACCAACGTGCGCTCGGGTAATTCGCCGGGTGCGTAGGGAATGGTATTTTCCAATACACCGCCGTCGGCGTCGGAATAGCGGGACCAGAGCTTCAATTTTCGTTCCGCTTCCTCAGCGGTGGGGGCCGCCAGCACCGCCGGCTCAAAATAACGGACATTACCATTATCATCCGTAATCAAATCGCTGTAAGTGTCGCGAATGGTCTCCCCGCCCCGCCGGTTCGGGCTGAGATTGCCGACGACGGAGCGCACCTTGCGCACCGCTTCATCGCCGCGGAACAGCAGCATCATGACGCGGCGGTGGCGGCCGGTTTTCGGATCGGGGGCAAGATTGGTGAGGACGTATTCCTTGAGCAGTTCCTGGATTTTCCGGTCCTGTGTGTCATGCGCGGAAATAATGGTTTCGGCATATTCCTTCACCAGTTCCGCACTGGGTGCAAACATCCGCAATCCGACCAAGTCAAGGCCGGTGCGCGTGATGAGGCGGGTCAGGATGCCGCCGGTGCGGGATTTATAAAGCGAGTAAGGAGTGACAATGACGTAAGCGAGCTGTTGCGACATAATTAAGCTTGCGGCGGAGGATTGGGATTGGCGGGAGCCGGCGCGGCGGCGGCTTTGCCCAAAATCTTGAACATCACGGTGCCGCATACCGGGCATTTGCCCTTGATGGCTTTGCGGCCATTTTTCATGGTTTCTTCAACGCCATCGGCGATGGGCTGTTTGGCCTTGCACTTGACGCAGTATCCTTCAGACATAAAAAGTTTTGCCGTCCAAGCTTCATGCTGGAACGGAGCCGAAAGCATATCGGCAACCATCGCCGGCGTCAATGT
>CAIOUK010000281.1 GCA_903861445.1 uncultured Verrucomicrobia subdivision 3 bacterium | reverse complement strand
TGTTCGCGTTCGTGCTGCAATGTTTCAATCTTCGCCTGCGAATCCTGAATCTCGGTCTGCGCCTGTTCCCGGCGGGAAACGAAGGCGGAACACTCGTTGCGCCGCGCATCCACCAGTTGCGCCAATTCGCCCAGGCGATGGCCGAGCGAGGTTTTCTGCTGCCGGAATGACGACGCGAGCTGTTCGTCGGAAGCCAGCGCCACTTTGCTTTCGGACAATGCCGCCATGGCCGCGTCGCGCGCAGCGCGCAATTCCTCCAATTGCGTCGTCAGTCCTGCGACCTGCTCCTGCGCGTCGCGTTCGCGCGTTTCCAAATCATTCAAGCGCACGGCCAGCGCCTCGCGCTTCTGCAAGCCTTCTGCGGCCTGTGCGGCGAGGCTTTCCACCTCAAAGACGACCGTGTCAATCTTCTGGTGCAGCAAACGGTTGGAATTGTTAAGCGCCTTGAACTCGCCTTCGCGCGTGGCGATGGCCACTTCCTGCTGGCGCAATTCCGTCTGCGCTTGTTGCAAACTGGCCGACAATTCCGTCTGCTCGCTCAACAGCGCGCCGCGCTGGCGGCTGGCTTCCTCAACCAGCTTTTGCAATTCGCCGAGTTCGGCTTGCAATTCGGTGATCTGATTTTTGCGGCCAAGAATGGAGGACGGCGCTTTGCCATTGTTGCCTTTGTTCAAATAACCGCCCGTGTAAATCCCGTGACGATTCAGCAAGTCGCCACCCATCGTCACAAAGTCGCAGCCGGCGTGGCCGTTCTGGATTTGCGCCGTGGCCGTTTGCAAATCGGCGGCAATGAAGGTGCGGCCCAGCAACGATTTCAGCAGCGGTTCCACGGTCAGCTCGGCCTGAATCACGCTCATCGCGTGGACGATCTGACCGGCCTGCAAACCGTTTTGCGCCGCCTCGCTCTTTTCGCCCGGTGCCATTTCGCCCGCAAACGCGAGCTGCTTCTCGTCCTGATATTGCTGAATGGCAAGCGCCGCGACGCTCGCGCGGCCGGATTTATTCGTGCTTAACTCCGCCAGAATTTCCTGCGCGGAGGACGGCTGCTCCGTCAGCACGATTTGCAAATTGTGGCCGAGCGCATTTTCCACGGCGGTCACAAACTGATCCGGCACACGAATTCGGTCCGCCAGTGAGCCGATGACGGAACGCGACTGCCGCAGCGCCGCGACCGCGCCGGCATCAAAACCTTCGTGCGAACCTTCCAGCTGTTCGAGCACATGAAGGCGCGAACGCTTCTCCGCCTGCTGCTGCAAAAACTTATCCTGCTCCAGCGACGACGACTGCAATTCCGTCTGCAATTCGCGCAACCGATTCTGCCGCTGCTCCACGGAGCCGCGCGTGGTGGCAACATTCAGTTTTTCGACCTCGACGCTCGCGGTGAATTCCAGCAGCCGCGCTTCGAGCCGCGTGCGCTCCTCTTCCAACTGCACTTTCTCGGCGGAAAGTTTTTCCAGCCGCAGGCTGTTTCCCTGCTTTTGCAGATCCAGCGCGGTGAGTTCGTTGCGCACGCGGGACAAATCCTGCGCCGCCGTGAACGCGGCGGATTGCGCCGCGCGCAACTGTTCCTGCCGCTCGCGCAAGCCGTCTTCAACAGCACGCAACGCGTTCTGCTTCGTCTGCAAAACCTCCTTGTGCTGCGTCAGCGCGGCTTCCGCCGTAGCGAGATTCGCAGTGATGACCGTCAGCTCTTCCTGCGCGGCGCGATGCCGCTCCTCGGCCTGCGTGATGTCCGCCAGCGCCTTGGCGTTCTGCATTTCAATTTCGCGGATGCGCTCTTCATTGAAATGAATGCGGCTCTCGTGCCGCTCGATTTCCGACTTCAATTCCAACCCGCGCTGCTGCTGCGCAGCGACGGCGTGCTCCAATTCCATCAGCCGCTCGCGCAATTTCGCAATTTCATTTTCAAAGCGCAGAATGTCGTTCGAGCCGGTCTCAATGTCGTTGCGCAGGTTTTCCACCGCCGCCTGACGCTCGTTAATCTCACCCTGCAAAACATCGAACTGATGCCGTGCGAGCTGGGTTTCAAGGTGCTGAAGCTCGTGCTGAACTTGCTTGTAACGGCGCGCTTTGCCGGCCTGACGTTGCAGCGAGCCGATCTGCCGCTTCACTTCCTTGATGGTGTCGGCGATGCGCAGCAGGTTTTGCTCGGTGTATTCCAGCTTGCGCAGCGATTCCTTTTTCTGCGATTTGAATTTCGTGATGCCGGCGGCTTCCTCAAAAATCATCCGGCGGTCTTCCGGTTTGCTGGAAAGGATCTGCGTGATGTGGCCCTGCGCCAAAATGCTGTAGCTTGTGCGGCCGATGCCGGTGCCCATGAACAACTGCTGGATGTCCTTCAACC
>CAIOUK010000280.1 GCA_903861445.1 uncultured Verrucomicrobia subdivision 3 bacterium | reverse complement strand
GCGTTCGCGAATACCTGAAATTTCGCGCGCGGCTCAAAGGTCTTGGCTGGAAGAAATCCCGTGAGCGTGTCACCACCGTGATGGAACAATGCGGTCTGACGGATGTCGGGCGGCGCATCATCGGGCAACTTTCCAAAGGCTACAAGCAACGTGTCGGTCTTGCCGACGCGCTGGTGCACGACCCGGAGCTGATCATTTTGGACGAGCCGACGATCGGTTTGGATCCGCATCAAATCCGTTCCGTGCGCGCCTTGATCAAAAGTCTCGCCGGCAAACACACGGTTTTGATTTCCACGCACATTTTGCCGGAAGTGGAAATGATGTGCGGCCGCGTGCTCATCATGTTCAACGGCCGCGTGCTGGCGTCCGACACGCCGGAAAATTTGCAGCGGCGTATGGCGGGCGGCAGCCAGGTCATCGCGGAAATCGCCGCACCACGCGAAGCGTTGCTGGCCGCGTGGGAAAATCTGCCGGAGGTGGCGCAGTCCGATGTTTCGGCGACTGACGGCGAATTTTTTCGCTGCGCGCTCACGCCGCGTGACGGGCAGGATTTGCGCCCGGTGGTGTTCGCGCTGGCACAGCAAAACCGGTGGACGATTCGCGAATTGACGCGCAGCCGGCATTCGCTGGAGGATATTTACGTGCAGGTCACGAAACCCACCACGGAGGCGGTGGAATGAGCATCTTCATGGCTTTGTTGCGGCGCGAATTGTCCGCATTTTTTCTGTCGCTGACCGGCTACGTCATCATCGCGGCGGTGACACTGGTCATCGGTTCCAGTTTTGTAATGCTGATCGCAAACCTCGGCACGGACCCGGTTTCTTTGCCGGTGACAGAATTGTTTTTCAACAGCATGATGTATTGGCTAATCGTCATTCTGATGGCGCCGGTCATCACGATGCGGTTGTTCGCGCAGGAAAAGGCGAGCGGCACGTTTGAAACGCTGATGACCACGCAGGCGGGCGATTTGTCGGTGGTGGCGGCGAAATTTATCGGCGCGGTGGTTTTCTATCTCGTTGCGTGGCTGCCGACGTTGGCGGCCCTAATGATTGTCCAACGCTTCACGCACCAGCCGCCGCTGGATGCTGGCACGCTGGGTGGTATGTATCTGGGAATTTTTCTGAGCGGCAGTTTGTTTCTGGCTATCGGTTGCCTCGCCTCGTCGCTCACGCGCAGTCAAATGGTGGCGGCGATGGTGAGTCTGGCGGTGGGCGTGCTGCTGTTTATTCTGGCCTACATGGCGCAAATGCCGTCCGCCGGGCAATCGCCCGCGCAGCCGCTGTATTATTTCAACCTGTTCAAACAGATGGAGGATTTTACGCGCGGCGTGGTGGATACGCAGGTGGTGATCTTTTATTTGAGTGCCACGTTTTTCTTTCTGTTCCTGACGCTGCGGGTGGTGGAAAGCCGCCGCTGGAAATGACATGAGCCACGATCTGAAATCCCGCCCCAGTTTCTCCGCCGCGAGCCGGTGGCGCATCGGCTTTGACGTGGTGCTGCGCACGGCGCTGGTGCTGGCGGTCGTGCTGATGGCGAATTATCTTGGCGCAAAATTTTCGCACCGGTTTTTCCTCAGCCCGCAAACCAGCGTAAAGCTTTCGTCGCGCACCGACACCGTGCTGCATTCACTGACCAACGCGGTGAACGTGACGCTCTATTACGACCGCAAGGATGAATTTTTCCCGGACATCGTGGCGCTGCTGAACGAATACCGCGCGGCGAATCCGAAAATTTCCATCCGCACGGTGGATTACGTCCGCGACGCCGGCGAAGCCGAGAAGATCAAGCAGCAATATCATCAATACTTCAGCGCGCTGTCTGACAAAAACCTCGTCATCTTCGATTGCGGCGGTCATGTGAAAATGGTGCCCGGCGACGCGCTCGCGCAATACACGCTGGAGCAGGTGCCAAATCCGAAGGAGCGCGAGTTCCGCCGCAAGCCGGTGGCGTTCGCCGGCGAAAAGATTTTCACCTCGATGTTGCTGGCGCTGGCCAGCCCGCAACCGCTCAAGGCGTATTTTTTGCAGGGCCACGGCGAACCGTCGCTGACCGGCACCGGCAATTTTGACTATGCGAAATTCGCCGGCACGCTCCAGCAAAATTACGTCGCCGTCAGCGAACTGCAATTGCTCGGCGACACCGGCGTGCCGCTGGATTGCAACCTGCTCGTCATCGCCGCGCCGACGGTGCCGCTGGCGGAGACGGAATTGAAAAAAATTGAAAAATATCTACAGGAAGGCGGCCGCTTGCTTGCGCTGTTCAATTACGCCTCGGTCAAGCAGCCGACTGGACTGGAGGCGATTCTTGAACGCTGGAACGTCAAGGTGCTGGCCGATGTCGTGCAGGATCCGGATCGCTCCGTCAACAATGGTCAGGATGTGGTCGTGCGCGAATTCAATCAGCATCCGGTGGTCAATTCGCTTTCGCAACTTTCGCTGCAACTGGTCCTCCCGCGCCCGGTGCTGAAAATGAATTCCGCCGCCACCGCGAACGCGCCGACGGTGGATGAACTCATCGCCACCGGCGCGAACGCCACGCTCGCAGGCGATCGCGCGGAGCCGCCGCACCATTATTCGCTCGCCTGCGCCGTTGAGCAGAAGCCCGTCGCCGGCGTCGTAGTTGCGCGTGGCATGGCGCGGATCATCGTTGTGGGCGATTCGATTTTCCTGGGCAATTATTACATCGAGGGCGGCGGCAACCGCGATTTTCTGAATGGCGCGGTGAACTGGCTGCTGGACCGGCCGCAGTTGCTTCAGGGCATTGACCCGCGCCCGGTCACGGAATATCGCCTCATGCTTACACGCCAGCAACAGCGGCAGTTGCGCTGGCTGCTGCTCGGGGCCTTGCCCGGCGCGCTGCTGGGACTGGGCGGTCTCGTCTGGTTTATTCGCCGAAAATGAAAGCCAAAACCACCGTCATCTGGTTCGTGCTCGCCGCCGCGCTGTTCGCGTTCATCTGGATTTTTGAACACCACTTCCAGTCGCCGCCGGCCGTCAGCGCGAATCTTTTATCCGGCCTCCGCGCGGCCGAGGTGACAGGCATTCAAATCATTCCCGCCGGCGCGAAGGAAATCAGCGCGCACCGCGAAGGCAAGGTCTGGCAGCTCGAAAAACCCGTGGTCTATCCCGCGCAACCCGCCGCCATTCAGGCCTTGCTGGCCGCGCTGGAAAAACTGGCCGCCGTCACGCGCCTGACCGCCGCCGAATTGAGCGCGCACAAAAATGCCGACGCGGAATTCGGTTTTGAAAACCCGCAGTTCTCGCTCATCGTCGAGGCCGGCGAGCAACGCTGGCAGTTGCTCATCGGCAACAAAACGGCGCCCGGCGACCAGGTGTTTGTGCGGCTCGTCGGCGTGGACGGCGCGTTTGTGACGCCGGTGGACTGGTTGCAATCTTTGCCGCACAGCGTCGGCGAATGGCGCGATACTTCCCTCGTCGCGGCGGCGGACGCGTGCGACTGGATTGTCATCACCAACGGCGCGAAGGTCATTGAGTTGCGGCGCGACCCGACCAACCAGCTCTGGCAGATGCTGCGCCCATTGCCCGCCCGCGCCAACAGCCCGCGCCTCACCGCTGCGTTGCAGCAGTTGCGCGCCGCGCAGTCCGCGCAATTTGTCACGGATGATCCGAAGGCGGACCTTACCACCTACGGCTTGCAGCCGGCGGAACTGGACGTGTGGCTGGGGCGCGGCACGAATTTTTTCGCCGCCGTTCACGCCGGCAAGGCCGCGCCGGAAAATCCGGCGCTGGTTTTTGCGCGCCGCGAAAATTACGGCTCGGTCATCACCGTGGCCAAGGACGCGCTGGCCGCCTGGCGCGGCGCGGTGAATGACTTCCGTGATCCGCATCTGCTCGAACTGACCGCGCCGATTGCGGAAATCGAAATGCGCGGGGAAACGAATTTCACCTTGCAGCACACGGCGAAGGGCTGGAGTGTAGCCGGCGAAAAATTTCCTGTGGACGCGGAAAATGTGCAGGCGTTATTCAAGTTGCTCGCCAGTCTGCGCGTGGCGGAATTTGTGAAGGATGTCGCCACGGAGCCGGATCTGGAAAGCTTCGGCCTCGCCGCGCCAACGCGGCAAGTCACACTGCGCACCGTGGCGGGCGACACGAACAGCGTCTTGGCCCGGCTCCTGTTTGGCGGTGGCACGAACCGCATTTTTGCCAAACGCGCCGATGAGGATTTTGTGTATGCCGTTGCGGCCGCGGACGTGAGCCGGTTGCCGGAGCACGCCTGGGAATTTCGCGAGCGACGCCTCTGGAATTTTTCCGAAACAAACATCGTGCAGGTCACGCTGCATCAGGGTGGCAAGACGCGCCAGCTCGTGCGCAGCGGCGCAAATGTTTGGGCGTTTGCCGCCGGCTCGCAGGGCATCATCAATCCGCACGCCATCGAGGAATCCATCCACCGCCTGGGCGAACTCGCGGCGGCGGGCTGGGTCGGCCGCAACATTTCTGCACCGGAAAAATACGGACTCGACACCAACAATCTTTCCATCACCGCCGAACTCAAGTCCGGTGAAAAATTCACCGTGGACTTTGGCTTGGAACTGCCGGCGGCGCAAACCGCGCTGGCCGCCGTCACGCTGGACGGCGAGCGCTGGGTGTTTGTGTTTCCGCCGGTGCTTTACCAACTGGTCGCCGCGTATCTGACGATTCCGGCGAACGCCCCGTGATATGGCCTTCTGGCGCAAATGCCGCATCGCCCTCCGCTGCCTGCGCTTCGCAGTGTGGCTGCTCGCGCTCGTGGTGCTGGTCGGCTTCGGCTGGTTCAACCTCGTCGGTCTGCCGGATTTTCTAAAAACCCGCCTCACCGCGACGCTGCACGAACGCGGCGTGGAACTGGAATTTTCCCGGATGCGCCTGCGCTTGGTGCACGGCTTCGTGGCGGAAAATGTTCGGCTGGGCGGAAAGAATCCAAGTCAGCCCGTGCTCACCGCCGGCGAAGTGCAACTCCGCCTCGATTACGGTGCGTTGCTCCATCGGCAATTCCAGGTCGATGGCATCGTCGTGCGGAATGGTAATTTTTCCCTGCCGCTGTCCGCCACGAACACCCTGACGTTGCGGCAGCTTCAGACCGAACTGCGCTTCGCGACGAACGATGTCTGGTCCCTCGACCAGTTTCGCGCGGATTTTTCCGGCATTCAAATCTCCCTCGCAGGATTGGTCGCCCATCCGCTGGAGGCGGGCAAGTGGCAGATGTTTGCCACGTCCCCCGGCGGCGATCGCGGCACGACGGCGCGTTCGTTGCAGGAATTTTCCGACACGCTCGCCAAAATTAAATTCACCGGCCAACCGCAGTTGAGCGTCACGTTCCACGGCGACGCGCGCGACGTGCATTCCTTCGTCGTGTGGTTGAATGCCCGCGTGCCGGAGGTGCAGACGCCGTGGGGCGACGCACGGCGTTTGCAAGCGGCGGCACAACTCACCGCGCCCGCCGACATCGCGACGAATGCCGATCCGGCGCTCGGTTGGTGGACGAACGCCCAGCCGTTCCGCCTCGCCTGGATTCTGCGGTGCGCGGATTTCCGGTCGGAAAAAATCCACGCGGACGAACTCCGCTGCGACGGCGTCTGGCGCGCGCCGGAAGTCGCCGTCACGCAACTAACTGAGATTCATGGCCGCGAAAAACTGGCGGCCAGCGCGCGGCTGAATCTGGCGACCGAAGATTTTTCCGCGCACGTCGCCGGCGCGCTGGCTGCGGCCAGCGTGCGCCCGTTTCTGACGACGACCAATGCGCGGAGCGGTTTTGATCTGCTCACCTTCCATCGTCCGGTCGGGCTGGATCTGGCGGTGCGCGGCAATCTCCACGACTTCGGCCAGCTTGCCGCGACGGGGCGCGTGGCGCTGGCCGATTGCGCCATTCGCGGGCAGACGGTGGACCGGCTGACGGCGGACGTGACGTATTCCAATCTGACGGCAGAATTTTTACATCCGCAACTGACCCGGGCGGGCGGCGCGGAATATTTTTCGGCGGAAAAAGTTTTACTGGATATTGCCGGGGAAAAATTATTCATCGCCAGTGGCGTGGGTCGCGTGACGCCGATGGTCGTGGGCCGCGCCATCGGGCCGCAGACGGCCGGAGCGATGGCGCCGTATGAATTTTCCACCGCGCCGGACGCGCGAGTGAGCGGCTGGATTCCTCTCAAGCAAAAGGACGGCGAGGTGGTGCAGGATGACGCGGATTTGCTGGTGGACATCGTGGGCACCACGCCGTTCCGCTGGCGGAAATTCGCGACGCCCGCCGCCACCGGCACGATTCACTGGCTCAAAAATGATTTGATCATCACCAACGCGGTGACCGAGTGCTACGGCGGCGCGGCGCGCGGCTGGGGCGTTTTCGATGTGCGGCCGAATACGGTAGGCACGGACTTCCAGTTTTACCTGACCGGGACGAATGTGGATTTTCACCGGATGGGTGTGGCGTTGTGGTCGGCGACGAACCAGCTCGCCGGCGCGTTGTCCGGCACGGTGATGGTGACGCACGCCAATTCCGACGACTGGCGGACGTGGAACGGTTACGGCGCGGCGCGGTTGCGCCACGGTCTACTGTGGGACGTGCCGATTTTCGGGCTGATTTCGCCGGCGTTGAAT
>CAIOUK010000279.1 GCA_903861445.1 uncultured Verrucomicrobia subdivision 3 bacterium | reverse complement strand
TGCGGCTGCGGCCACGACCACGAACATTCCGTCGTGCATCTCTGGCAGGCCGTCCTCGGCGTCGTCTTCGTCCTCAACGCCTTCATCGTGGACTGGCTGTTCGACGCCGGCAGCACGCTCGCCAGCGCCAGCGCCATGATCGGCTCGCTCATCCTTGGCTATCCCATCATCGTCACCGCCGTCAAAGATTTGCGGCGCGGCAATCTGAGCATCAACGAACTCGTCGCCATCGCCGTGCTCGCCGCGTTCGCGTCCGGCAATTACGAGACCGCTGGCATCGTCGCCTTCTTCATGCTCACCGGCGAAATCATCGAGACCCGCACCGCGCAAGGCGCGCGCGACTCCATCGAATCGCTCATCAAGCTGACGCCGACGAAAGCGCGGCGCATTTTGAAAGATGGCAATGAAGAAGAAGTTGCCGCGAGCGAACTTAAAGTTGGCGATGTAATTCGGATTCGTCCCGGCGACAACGTGGCGGCGGATGGAACAATCGTGAAAGGCGAAGGCTCGTTCAATCAAGCGACAATCACCGGCGAATCTTTGCCCGCTGAAAAAAATACCGGCGACGAAGTTTTTGCCGGCACGCAGAACTTGACGGGCGTTTTGGAAATCAAAGTCAGCCGCGCCGGAACGGACACAACGCTCGGTCGCGTGCGCGAACTCATCATCGCGGCGGAGAAAACCAAATTGCCAATCCAGAAAATCGTGGATCAATACATGGGTTTTTACACGCCGCTCGTGCTGGTCATCGGCGCGCTGGTGTGGGTGGGCTATCACGATTTGAACCGCGTCATTGCCGTATTTGTCGTCTCGTGCCCGTGCGCATTTATTCTCGCAACGCCAACTGCGATGGTCGCCGCGCTTTCCGCCGCCGCGCGACTCGGCATTTTGATCAAGAATGTCGCCGACATCGAACTTGCCGCAAAAATAAATGCCTTCGTCTTCGATAAAACCGGCACGCTCACGACCGGCCAACTCGCCGTCAGCCGCCTCGCGCCGATTGGCGACACGAAGCCCGCCGAACTTTTGTTGCTTGCCGCCTCCGCCGAAAAATACAGCAACCATCCGACCGCCAAGGCGCTCGCAAATCTTGCAGGTGAAGCCGGAGTTCCGCTCGCCGAGCCGAAAGATTTTGCCGAAACGGCAGGTCGCGGCGTGAAGGCGGAAATCAATGGCGCAAAAATTCTCGTTGGCCGCGCGCAATGGCTCAAGGACAACGGCATTGACGCGAGCTTCGAAAAATCCGTGGACTTGAACGAGACCGAAGGCTGGAGTTTGATTTTTGTCGCGCGCAATGGCGTTTGCGTCGGCTGGGTTGGGATGCAAGATCAGACGCGCGCGGAATCGAAAGAAGCCTTGGCCGACTTGAAGGCCGCAGGCGTCCGCCGCATCGCGATGGTGAGCGGCGACCGTCACGTTGTCGCCACGCGCGTCGCTGCGGAAATCGGTTGCGAAGAAGCGCAAGGCGATTGTCTGCCGCAAAACAAAGTGGATTTCGTTCGCGCCATGAAAGCGAAAGGTTACAAAGTCGCCGTCGTCGGTGACGGCGTGAACGATGCGCCCGCGCTCGCCGCCGGTGACATCAGCATCGCGATGGGTGCGGCGGGCAGCGAAGTGGCCATCCACAGCGCGACAATTGCGCTGATGAACAACGATCTGCGTCGCCTGCCGTTCCTGGTTAAACTCTCGCGCAGCACCCGCACCGTCATCAACCAGAATTTCCTGTTCGGCGTGTTGTTCATCATCGTCGGTCTGGCCGCGACGGCATTTGGTTACATCGGCCCGATTGTGGCGGCGATATTGCATAACATCGGCTCGCTGATGGTGATTTTCAACAGCGCGCGCCTCGTGCGCAAAGGCGAGGAACTGGAACATTTCCAGCCCGAAGCCATCGCCGACAAACACGACCACGATTCGCATCCAAAACCGACTGGCGAACTGACGCCGAAGCTGGCGTAGTTTTTCCAATTTGAATTATGTCCGCCGCTCAAACATCCAATGGTGAAGTCGTCGTCTCCGTGCGCGGGCTGACGAAAGTATTCAAAGATTTTTGGAACCGCCCGAAGGCGCGCGCGGTGGATGGCGTGGATTTTGAGGTCCGCAAGGGCGAGATTTTTGGCCTACTCGGACCGAACGGCTCCGGCAAATCCACCACCATCAAGCTGCTGCTCGGTTTGCTCAATCCGACCAAAGGTCACATCGAAGTTTTTGGTCATTCGCCCCGGCACGTGCAGACCAAGGCGCGCATCGGTTATCTGCCGGAGGAATCGTATTTGTATCGCTACCTCAACTCGCGCGAGACGCTGGATTTTTTTGGCAATCTGTTTCATCTCAACAAGACTGACCGTGACAATCGCGCGGAACAGCTTTTGGAAATGGTCGGCCTCGGCAAAACGCAAACGCGCGCCGTGGGCGAATTTTCAAAAGGCATGCAACGCCGCATCGGTCTCGCGCAGGCGCTCATCAACGATCCGGATTTGGTCATCCTCGATGAGCCGACGGCTGGCCTTGATCCGATTGGTTGTCGCGAGGTGAAGGATTTGATTGCCGCACTCGCCAAGCGCGGCAAGACGGTCATCTTGAGCAGCCATTTGCTGTCCGACGTGGAAGACGTCTGCGACCGCGTGGTGATTTATTACGGCGGCAAAATCCAAGCGGATGGCACGTTGAAAGAATTGCTCGCAAAACCAGACAGCCTGCGCATCACGACGCCGGTGCTCTCGCGCGAGACGTTGGAAAAAGTTTTGGCGACCATCCGCCACGACATCGCCACCGGCGAAGTGCGCGTGGATAATCCGACGCAAAATCTCGAAAGCTATTTTCTCGACGTGGTGGCGAAAGCCAAGCTGTCGGCGCATGAAACCAGCGGTGCCGAATCCGGCGCGCGCGTGGCCGAGTATCTGCGCGGTGGCGCGGAGACCAAGCCGACAACGGAAAAAGTTCTGGAAAAATTGTCATTGCCGCAGGCGGCGCAGCCAAGCATTGAAATAAAACCAGCAGCGCAAGCTGCCACGCCAAAAGTGGACGATAAAAAACTTGAGGCTTTGGGAAAAGCCAACGAACCCGCGCCGCAAACGGCCAATCCAACAGCCGCGCCGGAAGCAAAGCCGGTGGATTTATCAAAAGCGGATGAAAAACTTTCATCGCTGCTCGGAAACAAGAAATAATTTCTAGCCACGGATTGAACACGGATGAAACACGGATTTAGAAATAAATTTTTATCTGTGTTCAATCCGTGTTCAGTCCGTGGCTAAATAAAATTTGAAATGCAACAAATTCTCGCCATCACCTGGTTGACGTGGAAGGCCGCGCTGCGGTTCAAGTTGTTCCTCGTCATCGCGGCGTTGTTGATGCTCGCGGTGGTCGGTTTGCCGTTGGTGATCCAAGACGACGGCACGGCGCAGGGTTTCACGCAGATTATTTTGACCTACACGTTGAGCGCGATCACGGGGCTGCTGGGGCTTTCCACACTGTGGCTCGCGTGCGGCACGCTGGCACGCGACATCGAGGAATGCCAGATTCAAGTGGTGGCAACGAAACCGATTGCGCGCTGGCAAATTTGGCTCGGCAAATGGCTGGGCATCGTAACGTTGAACGCGGCCTTGCTGATGATTTCCGGGGCGTGTGTGTTCGGCTTGTTGCAGTGGCGGGCGGCAAAGCTGCCGGCGTCCGTGCAAAAAACTTTGCGCGAGGAAATTCTCGTCGCGCGCGGTTCGGCCAAGGAACCCGTCAATCCGGCGGAGATTGAAGCCGATACGGAACAGGTGTTGCGGGAGCGGTTGAAATCCAGTCCCATTGAAAAAGCGGATCTGCCGGAAATTCGCCGCCAGCTCCGCGAGCAGGTGAAGGCAGCACTCCAAATTGTGCCGCCGAGTTACGAGCGGGTTTGGAAGATTGATTTGGGCTTCGCAAAGAATCAGCTCGCGGGCAAATCGCTGCAACTGCGGGTGAAATTCAATGCGGCCCAGAAGAGCGCTTCAGGGACTTATGCGGCGCTGTGGCAGGTCGGCGTGCCGCAGAAAACAAAGTTCTGGCGGAGCCAACCGATGAGTCTCGCGCCGGATACCTTTCATGAATTTGCCATCCCGCCGGATCTGTTCGACGCGAACGGCGTGCTCACCGTCACCTTCGTCAATCCCAACCCGGCCGCCCTGCTCTTCCCGCTCGAAGACGGACTTGAGGTTTTGTATCCCGACGGTGGATTCGCCATGAATTTTGCGCGTGGGCTGGGAATTATTTTTTGCTGGATGGCGTTGCTGTCGGCGCTCGGTTTGATGGCGGCGAGCTTTCTATCGTTTCCGGTGGCGACGTTTTTTTCGCTGGCGCTGCTGCTGGTCGCTTTGTCGAGCGGGATGCTGACTGAGGCGGTTGACACTGGCTCGGTGGCGGCGGGCAATGAAGAGACCGGTCAAGCTGGTCACTCGGTGGCGGACGTGGTTTTGATTCCAGCATTCAAAGGTGTGCTCGCGGTCATCAACCTCGTGAAAAGTTATTCGCCGATTGACGCATTGAGCAGCGGGCGAAGCATTACCTGGAGCGAACTCGGCTCGGCGTTTGCGCAAATCGTCTTGCTGGTGGGCGGCGTTTTTGCGGTGGCGGGAATCGTCTTATTCAACCGGCGTGAACTCGCCACCGCGCAGGGAACCCAATGAACTCGCGCCTCAAAAAAATTCTATTGCTGTTATTGACAGGCGCACTGCTGTTCGGTTCGGGCCAGTTTCAAAAATCCTTGAACCACGACCGCGAGACGCTCGGCTTGACGCGCACGACAGCGCTGGAAAACGCGCCACCGATGCTGGCGTTCACGACGGTGGCGCTCGGTGGTTTTCGCGGGCTGATTTCCAATTTTCTCTGGATGCGCGCCAGCGACTTGCAGCAGGACGACAAATTTTTTGAGGCGGCCCAGCTCGCCGACTGGATTACGAAACTGGAGCCGACCTTTCCCGCCGTCTGGATTTTTCAGGGCTGGAACATGGCCTACAACATTTCCGTGAAGTTCAAAGATTTTCCCGATCGCTGGCGCTGGGTGGAGCACGGCATCGAGCTGCTGCGCGACGACGGCCTGCATTACAATCCAAACAGTGTGGACATCTACCGCGAGCTCGCCTGGTTTTTCCAGCACAAGCTGGGCGCGAATCTCGACGACGCAAACATCTATTACAAAAGCCAGTGGGCGAAGGAAATGAAAGCTTTCTTCGGACCGAACGGAACCAATCTTGACCTGCTGCTCCAGCCGCCGGACGCCGAAGCGCGAACCAATGCTGTGCTCTTCCGCGAAAAATTCAAGATGGATCCCGCCTTCATCAAAAAGGTGGATGCGAAATACGGGCCGTTTGACTGGCGCCTGCCGGAAGCCCACGCGATTTACTGGGGCGCACGCGGATTGGAAGCGGCGCAGGAAAATCCCGACAAAGTGAAAGCCGACGACCTCATCAAGCTGCGCCGCATCATCTACCAGTCCATGTTGCAGGCGTTTCATCATGGGCGGATCATCATTGACCCGTTCGCCAAAACCTATTCGCTCGGCCCCAACCTTGACCTGACACCGCAAGTCAACGCGACCTACGAACAAATGTATGCCGCCGAAACCGACTCGGGACAAAAGGACGGCATCCTGCGGGCGCAGCGTAATTTTCTGCGCGACGCCGTTTATTTTCTCTATGAAGCCGACCGGATTGGCGAGGCGCAAAAATGGTTCAAATACCTCGGTGACAAATTTCCCGACAAGCCCATCATTGAAAATCAGCCGGATTCGCTGCCGAAAAACCTGACGCTCGATGAGTATGCCGTGGCCGTGGTGCAGATTGACATCGGCGAGACCTCGCAGGATCGCGTGACCGCCGCCCTGCAAGGATTGCTGCTCCACGCCTATTACGACCTCGCCCTCGGCCAGGACGACCGCTACGAAAATCTCAAACGCCTCGCGATCAAAGTCTATGAGCGTTACACCAGGAAAACAGCGGTGGCGCGCGGCAATGAGCGCATTCCCCTGCCCTCATTTGACATCTTAAATAAAACCGTGCTGCGGCAATTGCTCGACACCAAAGCCGGCGCGCCCTACACCGCCCGCGCGGCGCTCGTCACTAAACTGGGTCTGCCCGCCAACCTGCTGGAAACCGTTGTCACCACGACCAACGCTGTGAAAAATGTCTCCACCAATTTAGCTTCCACCAATGCCGCGACGACGAACGCGGTTCCGCCGGCGCAGCCGTGAAATAATTTTTGCCAACGGCGACTGTCTGCGCAAGATTGCTTCGCCTTAAAACTCTGCTAATCTTCGCCGACTGTGACCAAGAAAAATTCCAGTTCCCAACCGCTGCGCGTCGGCCTGATTTCGCTCGGCTGCGCCAAAAATCTCGTGGACGCCGAAATCATGCTCGGCTCGCTTCTGAAATCCGGAGTTGAAATCACCAATGACGCTGCCAGCGCCGATGCCGTCATCGTCAACACCTGCTCGTTCATTGACTCCGCGCAGGAAGAAAGCGTGGACACGATTCTCGAATCCGTCGAACTGCGCGATGCCAACCAGCGCGGTCAGGCCGTCATCGTTTCCGGCTGTCTCTCGCAACGCTTTCGCGAGGAACTACCGAAACTCATGCCCGAAGTGGACGCGTTCATGGGCATTGATCAGGTGGCGCAGGTTGGCGACATCGTGGGTCAGGCAATTGCCAGTCGCGCAGGAAAAGTGGGAGGTCAGAAGGCAGAAGTCAGAAGTCAGAAGAAAAAAGTAGTTGGTCGCTTGAACGAGTTGGAAAAATCCCGCGACCTGTCTGAACACGAAAAAGAAGAATCTTTGCGCGGCACAGAAAAATTCGGCAAGACCAAGACTGTCGTCGCGCCCCAATCCGCAATCCGCAATCCGCAATCCGCAATTTTCGACGTCACCGCGCGCCCCATTTTTATTCCCGATTTCGAGACGCCGCGTTTTCGCCTGACACCGAAACATTTTGCCTACGTCAAGATTGCTGAAGGCTGCAATCATCCGTGCAGCTTCTGCATCATTCCGCGCATGCGCGGCTCGCATCGCAGCCGCACGCAAAAGGACATCGTCAAGGAAGTCAAAGCACTCATTGCCGACGGCGTGAAGGAAATCAACCTGATTTCACAGGACTCGACTTACTACGGCCTCGACCTGCGCGCGAATCACAGCCGCGCGATTTCTTCGCCGGAGAAGTTTTCCGCCGCCGCCAAATCGCTCGCCGCCGATGCCACCACAATTTGCACACTGCTGCGCGAACTGAATTCGCTCAAGGGCGATTTCTGGATTCGCCTACTCTACACGCATCCCGCGCATTGGACGGACGAACTCATCCAGACCATCGCCGAGTGTAAGAAGGTAGCGCGCTATGTGGACATCCCGCTCCAGCACATCCATGAGAATATGCTCGAACGGATGCGCCGCGAAACCTCGCAGCAATATATCGTGGATCTCATCCAACGCATCCGCACGGGCATTCCCGGCATCGCGATTCGCACGACGTTCATCGTCGGTTTTCCAGGCGAAACTGAGGCGAGCTTCAACACGCTGCTGGATTTCATCCGCGAGACCAAGTTCGAGCGGCTCGGTGTCTTTGCCTATTCCAAGGAAGACGGCACGCGCGCCGGCGCGATGGCTGGCCAGCTTACCGACAAGTTGAAGCAAAAGCGTCGCGAACTCGCCATGGCCGCACAGCACAAGGTCGCCATCGCCGTCTCGGAAAGTTTCGTTGGACGCGAACTCAAAGTCC
>CAIOUK010000278.1 GCA_903861445.1 uncultured Verrucomicrobia subdivision 3 bacterium | reverse complement strand
GGTCGCGCGCCGAGCCGGCGATTCTCAATCCGGTGAAGAGAACCACCGCATAAAGCGTGATGACGATCACGCTGCCAACGAATCCCTCCTCCTCGGCAATCACCGAGAAAATGAAGTCGTTGTGTGCCACCGCGCGCGGCAGATAGCCCAGAGCATTCTGGGTTCCCTGCCGCCAACCTTTTCCGACGAGCCCACCGGAGCCCACGGAAATCAACGCCTGCCGCACATTATATGCGTCATCCAACTGCCGTTGGCGCAGGCGTTGCAACTCCGCCGGCGTGGCGCCCGGCGAAGCCAAATCTGTGTAATTACGACCGAAATAAATTAATAGCCGGTTCTTCTGATATTGCTCCAGCGGCACCTGCCATTTGGCGGGCGCGAACAAAATGTCCGCGACAAACAGCGCCACCAATAATCCGACGATGCCGCCAAGTTTGAGCAAATAGCCGCGTGGCACGCCTGCGACCAGCATCATCACCAGACCTGTCGGCAGCAAAACCAGCGCCGAACCGAGATCCGGTTCCTTCAAAATCAGCAGGAACGGCAGTGCCATCAGTCCGATGCCCTGCCAGAAAACTTCCGTGCGCTTCAATTCGTCCACCGGCCGGCTCAGGAAATTTGCGCCCGCGAGAATGAACGCGAGCTTCGCAAATTCGCTCGGCTGAAATTGGAAAAAGCCCAGGTCAATCCACCGCCGCGCGCCGAACCGCATCGAACCGATGTGCGGAATCAGCACGGCGACTAGACAGAGAATCATCGCCCAATAACCAACGAACGACCACCGCGCCAGCGTGTGATAATCCACGAGGCAGATTGCCACGATTGCGCCGATGCCCACGGCATACCAAAAAATCTGCCGCACCCACGCCTGCTGATACCACGACAGCAAACCTGCCGTGTCGTTCGCCATCGTGGCGCTGTAGACGAACGCCGTGCCCAGAAACATCAGTCCCGCCAGCGCCAGAAACTGGAGCTTGTCGAACTTCTCTCTGGGAATCGGGTGATACATTTCAATTCATCGCCGCCGCCAGAAATTTTCCGGCGGAAGTTTTTTCCTTTGCCAAAATCGTTTCGTAAACGTCGTGCGCAATCGGTGCGCAAGTGCCGCCGCCGGACGAGCCGCTTTCCACCATCACGACCACGGCGTAGCGCGGCTTTTCATACGGCGCGAACGACGCGAACCACGTCGTATGATCCACCACGCGGTTGTGTTCGTCGGTCACCTGTGCCGTGCCGGTCTTGCCGCAAATCCGCAGGCCCGGCACTTTCGCCGCCTGACCGGTGCCCTCGGTATCTTCGGTCTCGGCCACCATCGCGTTGTGCAAAATTCGCAGGCTGCGTCCACTCACGCCGATGCGGTCGCGCACCAGTCCGGCGGGAAAATTCGTGATCGCGTCGTGCGACGAGGGATCCTGCGGCTCAATCCGCGAAACCAAGCGTGGCCAAAAAACCGTGCCGCCGTTCGCGATGGCCGAATAAACAACCGCCATCTGCAGCGGCGTCACCGAAACTTCGCCCTGGCCGATGCACACATTCGCCGTGTCGCCCTCGCTCCAGCCTTCATGGATGCGTTCCAGCGAAGGCATATTGCCGGCGGTTTCCTGCCGCGTCGGCAAGCTGCATTTTTCGCCGAGTTGAAATTTTTCCGCCAGCGTGGCGATGCGTTCCACCCCATACTCCAGGCCAATCTGGATGAAATACGAATTGCTTGACCGCTCCAACGCGAGCTTGAAGTTGTATTCACCCGGCGGCGCGGTGTCGTCAATCTTGCGCTTGCCGACATAAACGCAACCGCGACCCGGCCGCGTCGGGTCGGCCTGCACCGAGTAAAACTTTTCCGGATTCAAGCCCGCCTCCAGCGCCGCAAGGCCAACGATGACTTTGAAGATGGAACCAGGCGCGTAATTTTCCTGCGTCGCGCGGTTGATTTGCGGACGTAATTTCGGATCCGCCAGCCGCGCCGCATTTTGCGGCGTGAAGCCGTCAATGAAATCATTCGGGTTCACCGACGGCGACGACGCCATGGCCAACACATCGCCGTTCCGCACGTCCATCACCACGACTGCCGCGCGTGCGTCGGCGTGCTGATGATTCAGCAGCGAGGTTTCCGCCGCCCGCTGCAAATCGAGGTCAATCGTCAGCACGAGATTTTGTCCCGGCTCGGGCTGGCTCCACATATTTTCCGACTGCCGGTAGCCGAGGTTGTTGACCAGCACCGACTCCGCGCCGGCACGCCCGCGCAACTGCGGATCGAAACCCGCTTCCACGCCGACGACGCCGCGATAATCCGGCAGGCGATACGAGAAGAATGATTCTTCGCCTTCGTAGGAGCTGTCGTCGCGCGTCAGGTAGCCGAGCAGATGCGCCGCCGTGGTGCCGAGCGGATAATGCCGCACGGACTGCAATTCCAAATCCGCGCCAAGGCCGTTAGTGACGTTTTCCTGAAAACGCGCGAGTTGGGTAGCGGTGAGATTTCTCAGCACCGGAAACGGCAGCGCCAGCCGGGTGGCGTAATGGCGTTTGAGTTGCGCGGTGTCAATGGCCATCGGCTCGCCGATCTTTTGGCTGACTTGCGCCACGACGGAATTCGCCACGCGCTCCCGCGCCTGTTCGCGCAGTTGCGCGAGATATTCCGGTTTGAAAGCGAATTGTTTTCGTTCTGTCTTGTTCAGCGAACGGCCCAGCTTTTTCTCGGCGGCGGCAATGTTTTTTTTCTGCGCGGCGCGGGCGGATTTCAGAAGTTCGCCGTAAGCGGCGTCGAATTGCTGATGCAAGTCGTCAAGGTAAAGGCTCAGGTTATAGCGCGGGCGGTTCTCGGCGAGCAAGCGGCCTTCACGGTCGAGAATTTTTCCGCGCACCGCCGGCAGCCGGATCGTTCGGTAAGCCTGCGTGGTCAAATGCTCCTGATATTCGCGCGACGAGACGACCTGCACCCACCACAGGCCGGCGAACAAAATGCAAAGCCCGCCCGCCAGCACCACCGCCACGAGGCGAAGCTGCGGTTCGTTCTTTTTCAGTTCGTCAAAAACGAGCATTTTAATACTTCAAAATTTTCCGATGCCGGATTTCGCGGTCGGGACGGAAACTGACTTCCGTGCGCAGCTTGTAGCCAAGCGATCCGTTGCACCAATCCATCAGCGCAAAAATGAACGGCGTGGCCACCGCGCCGCCGGCGGTCATCACGAGCCATTGCCAGAGCGTGCCCCAGCCGAGCAGCGGTTTCGTGCTGCCGCTCAAGAGCATCAAGAGCGTCAGCGCCGGCACCAGCGCGCTGGCAGTCGCGCCGAGGACGAATTGCGCGAACGGCAGGTCGCGCAGAATCAAATCGCGGCGCAGATAAATCGGAAAGCCGACGAACATCAGCGGCAAAATCGAGATGCCAAGCGGATTCGCGGAAAAAGTATCGAGCCACAGCCCGCCGAGAATGGCGAGCGCGGCAATCGTTGGCAGACTGGCGTTGAGCGCGGCGAACACCATGATGGCCGGCAGCAAATCAATTTGCGCGCCGAGCAATGAGCGCGGCGCGGACAAAACCGTTTCGCCGAACACGGCGAGAAACGCTGCGGACAAAATCAGGATGGTTTGAAACGGGTTCATGGAAACAGCACCCAGACTTGTTCGAGCGAACCGAGGTTTGCATTGAGTTTCACCCGCGCGTCGGTGTAGAGGCCAAATTCGACCGAGCGCGAATCCACGATTTGTCCGATGGGAATGCCTTTCGGAAACACGCCGCCGAGACCGCTGGTGACGACGCCCTGGCCGGGTTTCAGATTCGCGCTGCTGGAAAGATACGTCAGTTGCACGAGCGAAGTGTCGAGCGGACCGCTGGCGAGAACGACACCCATGTCGCGCGCGGCATTTTCGACGGTCGCAGAGACACGGCAATTCGGGTCGCCGATCAAAACGACTTGTGAATCATGATTGTTGACCAACGAAACCCGGCCAATTAAAAAACCTTCGGCTGACAAAACTGGCAAATTATTAGTGAGGCCATCTTGGCCGCCACGATCAATGCGCACCGTTCGCCACCAATTCGCTGGATCGCGGCCAATGACATAAGCCATTTTCAAACGCCAAGGCAACTGTTTCGCGCGATTGAATAACGAACGAAGCTGGTCGTTTTCGCGTGCGCTGGCGAGGCTTTGGACGGCTTGCGATTTAAGCTGCTGGTTTTCACGGCGGAGGGAGTCAATTTGCCGAAGCAATTCGTGTCGGGTCATCGCGGCGTCCGCGAGGTCGGCGGGCAGTTGTTGCGCGGCTCCGGCGAGGCCGGACAGCGGCAGAAACCAACTGCCCACGGCGAGCTTCAAGCGCGCGGTTGTGCGCGTGGGCAGGCTCAAAAGCACCACCGCCACGATCACCACCGCGCCGAGCGCTAAATAATTTTTTTGTTTGAACATCCGCTAAACGGCCTTCCGCCGTTGCGGTGAACTCCCCGGAAGAATCAGTATTTTGCGTTGGTCGCAACGCGTTTCAGGAATTCGATTTCCTGCAACACGCGGCCTGTGCCTTCGGCGACGGCGCTCATCGGGTCGTCGGCAAGATGCACGGGCAGGCCGGTTTCGCCGGCCACGAGCTTGTCAATGCCGCGAATCAACGAACCACCACCGGCCATTACCAGGCCGCGATCCACGAGATCGGAGGCGAGTTCTGGGGGGCAGCGTTCGAGGGTGATGCGGATTGATTCGAGAATGCTCGAAAGCGGTTCCTGCAAGGCTTCGCGAATTTCTTCGGAACGGATGGTTAATGTCTTCGGCAAGCCGGACCCGAGGTCGCGGCCTTTGACATCCATGGTTAATTCCTGTTCCAGCGGAAAGGCGGAGCCAATACGAATCTTGATTTCTTCAGCGGTGCGTTCACCGATCATCATGTTATAGGCGCGCTTCATGTGCGCGACGATGGTGGAATCCAGTTCGTCCCCGCCCACCCGCAGGCTGCGGCTGAAGACGATGCCGGCGAGGGAGATGATTGCAATCTCGCAAGTTCCCCCGCCGATGTCCACGATCATGTTGCCCGCCGGTTCATGCACCGGCAGACCAACGCCAATGGCACTCGCCATCGGTTGCTCGATCAAATACACCTCGCGCGCGCCGGCGTGGGTGGCGGAATCTTTCACGGCCCGTTTCTCCACTTCGGTGATGCCGGAGGGCACCGCGACCACGACGCGTGGGGCGATGAGTTTCCGGTGATGCACCTTTTGGATGAAATGCCGTAGCATGGCCTCGGTGATCTCGAAGTCGGCAATGACGCCGTCTTTCATCGGGCGGATGGCCACGATGTTGCCGGGCGTTCTGCCCAACATACGTTTTGCTTCGTCACCGACGGCCAGCACATTGGTTGTGCCGGCTTGAATGGCTACTACGGAAGGTTCGCGCAGGACGATTCCACGATCCCGCACATAGACGAGGGAATTTGCGGTTCCCAAATCTATTCCAATGTCATTGGAAAACAGGCTTTTGAATTGCTCGAGCATGAATGCGCCTAATCGC
>CAIOUK010000277.1 GCA_903861445.1 uncultured Verrucomicrobia subdivision 3 bacterium | reverse complement strand
TATGATGAAAACACTCGCAGTCATGGGCGAAGCAATTCGCAATCCGAAACATCCGTTCCGCAAAGCTGAACATCATTCCAAAAAGTCGCTCAAAAACAGACATGAGCGCAGAAAAATAAGAGAGTATCTCCAACTCGGCGACTGGTTGTCCGAGGAAATAGCTTAAAATGTCGGTGGCGTGCCATCGCCGCCGTTTTTATTTCTGGCAGTCGGGGCAGACGCCAAAAAATTCAAGCCGGTGGGTCACACCGGTGAATCTGTTTGCTCTCGCAATCCGGCGCTCGATTTCTTCGGGAAAACATTCGTCAATCTCCACCACGCCAGTGCAGCGGGTGCAAATCAAATGGTGGTGATGGCCGTCGTCACCTTCGCCGACGAGTTCAAAGCGCGCGGTGCCGTCGCCAAAATCGAAGCGCTTGACCATCCCCAGTTTTTCCAGCATTTGCATCGCGCGGTAAATTGTGACGAGATCACATTCGCCTTTCGGCAGTTCGGCAAAAATCTCCTTGTTCGTCAGCGGATGCGGATGGTGACGCAAAATTTCCAGAATCGCGGCACGCGGGCCGGTGATCTTGCGCGATTCGCGGCGGAGCCGGCCAGTCAGTGAGGCGAGTTCCTGCTTTTTCTCGTGGTGATGGTGCGCGCAAGTTTTTTTCACGCTTCAAAAAGGACGCAGGCGATTCCCAAAATCAAACCGACGATGACTGCCAGCATTTTTGCGATGGGAAAACGGTGGTGATCTTCGCTCTCGAATAAAATTGTCGTGGAAATGTGCATGAAAATGCCGATGACAATCGCCATCAGGTAGCGCGAATAAACTGCCAGACCGGTATAGCCGCTGACAAACATTCCAATCGGCGCCATGATGGCAAACAGGCCGAGGCACAGGAGTGCGGAGGATTTTTTCATGCCGCTTTGCAGCAGCATGCCGAGCAGCGCGATGGAGATGGGATAATTGTGGACGACGACGCTGACGAGTAGGAAATGATGTGCGGCTAAGTCGTGCGGACTTTGAACTCCGAAAGTTTTTCCGAGCGCCAGAGCCTCGACAAACGCGTGAATGCACAGGCCGGCAAGAATACCAAAGGCCATCCGCCCATGGATTTCATGCGCGTGACCGTGTTCGATACCCATCGAAATCGAATCCATCGCAATCTGTAGAAAAAAACCAAAGAGGATAAATCCGCCGATGACCAGCGGCTTGAGCGTGAGACCCGCTTCCAACTCATACAAATCCGGCAGCAGATGCAGCATCACCAGCGTGAGCAAATACGCGCCAGTGAAGGCGTTCAGCACTTTCACCCGTTTGGGGTCGGTCAAGCGCAGCCAGAAAACGGTGAGCGCACCGAGCGCGATACTCGAAAGGAGAACAAGATAGTCCATGGTGACGGCGGCAACTTATTTTAATTGCAAACCATTTGCAACTGATTTCCACAAAAAACCGCCCCGTTTCGCACGCGCAAAACGGGGCGGCGGGAGAATTACTTCATCAGCAGCATCTGGCGCGCGCGCTTGATGGCGGCGGTCATGCGGCGTTGGTAGGGCGCGGGCAAACCGGTGTATTTGCGCGGCAGGATGCGGCCCTGATCGGTCACAAACGTCTTGAGCAGGGTGACGTTCTTGTAGTCGAGCGCGTCAATGGTGAAATCGCACTTCGGCTTGGGGCGCGGGGTGCGCTGTTCGCGGACGCTCTTGCCGCGCTTGTCGGTTTTCTTGTCGGTGTTGGTCTTGCGGGGCATAAATTATTTGATCTCCTTGTGCAAGGTATGGCGCTTGAGCGCGGGGTTGTATTTTTTAACCTCCAGCTTTTCGGTCTGCAATTTTTTATTGCGGCTGGTGGTGTAGCGCGAAGGGGACTTGCCTTCCTTGCGTGCCTCGGAGCATTCGATGGTGATGGTTTCGCGGGCCATAAATATTATTCTTTCTCTTTGTTCGCTTTTGCGGGTTCTTCGGAATGTTCTTCGTCATCGCCGTCCACATCTGTGGTCGTGCCGACTGCATCAATTGTTCCCAATGTGCCAAGGCGGCGGGATTTCAAGGCGCCTTCGCGTTCCAGTTGCGCTTGCGCGTCCACGGTAAAGCGCGTCCAGGGAATCGCTTCGAGCCGTGCCTTGGGAATGCTCTTGCCGGTCAATTCGCACACACCGTAGGTCTTGCGCTCGATGCGCTTGAGAGCCTCCTCGATTTCATAAACCGCATCCTGATCGGAGGACAACAGGCTCAACGCAAAATCGCGGTCAAAATTATCCGTGCCGGAATCCGCCATGTGCAGGCTGTAGCCGGCCATTTCCTGCGCCGATTCTTGGGCGAGCCCGTTCATCTGCTTGGTCAATTGCTCGCGCAACTCCAGCAAACGCAGGCAATACTTCTGCCATTCGCGCTTCACTTTTTTCAAGTCCACGGCGGCGCTCGCCTTGGCGACCGGACGACCCAAAATAGCCGACGACGTGGCTATTTTCTTGGCCGTGCCGCGCGGCGCGACCTGCTTCTTCGCGATTTTTTTCTTAACGGCTTTGACGGCTTTTTTCTTGGTTGTCACAAAATCAAAATTGTCTGCGGGCCGAAACCGGCCCATTCAATGCTTCAAAGGGGCGGGAATGTAGCAAAGTATCCCAAATAAGCCACTAAAATTTTTCGGAATTTCGCTACACTGCCCCGCGCGGCAGCTTCGCCAGCTTGATGCGGATTTCCGGCTGACGCTCAATGCACGCGTAAGCATTGTGGTTATGGATGCTCTCGAAGTTTTCTGCCTCGACCTTATACCACGTCACCAGCGGATGCGCGTTGAGCCGCAGCGCCACGTTACGCACCAAATCCTCAACAAAAACCGGGTTTTCATACGCGCGCTCCGTCACGGCTTTTTCGTCCTGCCGCTTGAGCAGCGCATAAAGTTCGGAACTCGCCGACGCCTCGATCATCTCGATGACTTCCTCGATCCAGACAATTTTCTTGAACCGCAACGCCACCGTCACCTCGCCGCGCTGGTTGTGCGCGCCGTATTTGGCAATCGCCTTGGAGCACGGACAAAGCGTCGTCACGTTCACCCTCACCGTCAGGACAAAATCTGTTTCTTTGCCACACGCCGCCGCGTCGAACCGCGCGATGTAATCCATCAGGCTCTCGCGCCGCGACACCGGCGATTTCTTGCTCATGAAATAGGGAAACTCAATTTCCAGATGCGACGTGGCGGAATTCAGCTTCCGTTGCAGCTCCTGCAAAATCTCCATGATGTTCGCGACGTGGATGACGTTGCCGTGCGACGTGAGCACCTCCACGAACCGGCTCATGTGCGTGCCCTTAAATTCCTTCGGCAAGTCCACGAACATCCCCAGCGTGGCGACGGTGTTTTGCACGCGATGGACGCGGTCGCGCACCTGGATCGGAAATTTCAAGCCGCGCACGCCGACCTTGTCAATCCGCAGCTCGCGATGGTCGCGTTCGCTCTGCTTGTCGTCCAATTTGAGCGCCGAAATTTTGCTTTTGGCTTTACGAGACATGGAAGGAAAGTAGCAGCTTTGCGGGTTTTGGCAAAAAAAAGCGCCTGACTTAAAACCCATTAAAAGTCAGGCGCTTTACCCATAACCCAAACCAATCAGATAAATAGACCGGGCGGGCGGAAATTTGTTCAAACTATTTTTAACCCGCCGACCAGCAGTTTTGCTTTCGTCCTTGGCGCGGCGGATTTACCCTGTTTCCGTGCTTCGTCGCGTCGCCATTTTTGCTGCGGTTCTGACCGGCCTAAACGCCATGGCCGGCACTTTTCGCATCGCGACCTACAACGTCGAAAACTATCTCGATCAGCCGACCGCTTCCCGCCACGCCGTTAAATCCGCCGAGGCCAAGGCCAAAGTCCGCGAAACCATCCGCGCCCTGAATCCCGACGTGCTCGCGCTCGAAGAAATGGGCAGCACCAACGCGCTGCTCGAACTGCGCGCCGCGCTCAAGGCCGACGGCCAGGATTTTCCGTTTTGGGAACACATCCAGAGTTTTGATACGAACATCCACATCGCCGTGTTGAGCAAACTGCCCATCGTCGCGCGCCGACCGCACACGAATGAATTATTTCTGCTCGACGGCAAACGCTTTCAGGTCAAACGCGGCTTTGCCGAACTCGACCTTCAGGCCGCGACCAATTTCACCTTCACGTTTATCGCCGCACATTTGAAATCGCATCTCTCGACGCCGGAAGCCGACGAAGCCGAGGAACGATTGGGCGAAGCCAAGATTTTGCGAAAAATCATTGAGATGCGCCTCGCCCAAAATCCCGACGCGAAGCTCGTTGTCCTCGGTGATTTCAATGACGAAAAAGATTCTGCCGTCATCAAGCAAATCATCGGCCGCGGAAAAGTTAAGCTTACCGACACGCGCCCTGCCGAGCGCAACGGCGACACCGCGCCCGGCGAGCCGCCCTACTTCACGCCGCGCAACGTCGCGTGGACTTATTTCTACGGCAAGAACGACACCTACAGCCGGATTGACTACATTTTAATCAGCTCTGGACTTTTGAAGCATTGGGTGAAGCAGGACACCTACATTCCAGCGATTTCCAATTGGGGGATTGGCTCTGACCACCGCCCCATCGTAGCAACTTTTTCTACGGAAAATTGACTACTGGTTTTATCTGTTGAACTAACTATCTGAATCCTTTCGGCATCTCCTTTTCAGGTGGCACTTGGAACAATGCTGTGCCCACTGTGCAGGGTGTGCTCAAATCATTTAAAGTCCGGCCTCTATCCGCAGTGACAACGAAGCCCCAGCCGTCTAAATCAAACACGCGCACGTCCGGCCCAAATGCCGGACCATTGGGTGGCACAAACGCCGAGCGCATCGAGAATCCAATGTGGCGGCTCGCTTCACTGAGGCTGTCATAATGACGACTGAAAGTATCTCGCTCTTCGCGATGGAAGCCATGAGAGATGAGAAACTGTTCCCGCCATTGCGCTTTGGGTGACTGGGTAGGCGAGCAGCCAAAAAAACCTGCGCACGCTGCAACACAGAGAATGATCTGGAGGACGGTTCGCATCGTAGTTGACCGACAGTATTATTTACCGAAAGGTTTCCGGTAAAAATCAATTCAACGGCACGCCGCGCCGGATGAACGTCGGCAAATCCAAATCCTCGCCCTTGTGCAGCGTCGGCTCGCTCTTGTCAAACCGGCCCTTGGACACAATCGAAAGCGGCAACTGCCCCTGCACCGCCTTGCCGCCCGCGCGCCGCTGGCGTCCGCGCGCGACCACCACTTCGCGATGACCCGCCGTCGGCGTCACGCTGCGCGTTTCGTGCCGCGGCGTCACGCTCGTCGGCTGCGCATTTTGCCGCGCGGCGATGACCGTCACGCACAATTTTTCCTTCAACGCGCCATCCACCGCCGCGCCCATGATGATTTGCGCGTGGCTGCACTGACTTTTCACCTGCTCCATCACGCGATTGATTTCGGCCATCGTCAAATCTTTCCCGGCGGTCAAACTCACCAGCACCGCGTCGGATTCCGCCAACACGCGGCCCTCGTCCAGCAGCGGATGCGTGAGAATTTTTTCCGCCACTGCGCGCGCGCGGCCCGGCCCGGCGGCCTCCACGAACGCAAAGGCGTTTTCCGCATGGCGGTCGCGGATGAGCGCGCACAAATCGCTGAAGTGAACTTGGATCAGCCCCGGCCGCGTCAGCAGCGACCACACGCCGCGCACGCCTTCGATGAGAAATCCGCCGGTGACGCGGAAGGTCTCGACGAGCGTGGAGTTTTCGTCAATGAGCTTGAAAATTTTCTGGCTGGGCAGACAGATGACGCCGTCGGCGGCGGACTTGAGCTGTTCCAGCGCGGCCTGCGCCTGCGCGTCGCGCCGGTTGCCTTCACACTCGAACGGCAGCGTGACAAACGCCAGCACCAGCGCGCCGGCCTCGTGCGCGGCCTTCGCCAGAATCGGGCTGATGCCGCTGCCCGCGCCGCCACCGAGTCCGGCCAAAATGAATACCACATTCGCACCGGCGCACGCGGATTTGAGCGTGGAAAATTGTTCTTCCGCCAGCGCACGGGCGCGTTCAGGATCGCCGCCGGAGCCAAGGCCGCGAAATAATTTATTTTCCAGATGAATCTTCACCGTGGCGGTGGTCGCGGCGAGCGCGGCGGCATCGGTGTTGACGGCGACCGATTCCGCGCCGGCAAATTCAGCCGGCGTCAGCCCGCCGAGCAACGCGTCGCCGGCATTGCCGACGGCGATGATCCGCACCACGGGCCGGCCGGAAACTTCCGGCGTTTCAAAGAGAGGGATTTCGTTTTCAGTGGACATGGTCGGCCTTTCAGTTGCGGGGTAAAAATTTTCCAAACACGCCCTTGATGCCCGATACGAGCGACGGCCGCGCGGCGCGGCGGCGATTTTTCAACGAGCCATATTTCACCAAGCCGATGGCGGCGGCAAATTCCGGCTGGTCGAGCGCAGTGGTCAGACCGCTGACGGCACCGGCGTGACCGGGCGTGACGTTCATCTGAAAAACATTTTCCGCCAGTTGCACGATGCCCGGCACGCGCGAGCCGCCGCCGCACAGGAAAACGCCGGCACGCAAATAATCCGTCAGGCCGGCCTGCTCCAAATCCTGCGCGATGAGCTGGAACAATTCCTCCAGCCGTAGCGACATGATGCGCTGCAGATGACCGAGGTTGATGCGCTTGAGTTCGAGGCCGAGTTCGTTGGTGATGCTCAAGGTTTGGCCTTTGGCGGCTTCGGTGGCAATCGCGGTGCCGTGTTCGAGCTTCAGTTTTTCCGCGCGGCTCAACGGCACTTTCAAGCCGTAGGCCAGATCGTTGGAAACGTGGTCGCCGCCGACCGCCAGCACGCCGCTGTGCCGGATGACACCGTCGGAATAAACAACGAATTCCGTCGTGCCGCCGCCGATGTCAATCACGAGCGCGCCGAGTTCCTTCTGCTCGTTCGACAAGAGCGCGAGCGACGTGGCGATACCGTTGAAAACAATGTCGTCCACTTCCAGCGAGGTGGCGCGGACGAGGCGGACGATGTTTTGCAGACGGTTGGCGTGGCCGTGGATGACATGCATGTCCACTTCCAGCCGCGCGCCAAGCATCCCGACGGGCTGCGTAATGCCGTCCTGACCATCCACGAAAAAATGCTGCCGCACGGCGTGGATGACGGTGTTTTCGGC
>CAIOUK010000276.1 GCA_903861445.1 uncultured Verrucomicrobia subdivision 3 bacterium | reverse complement strand
CGTGCGCGACCTTGATTTTGCCGCCGCTGCGCTTGGCGACGTGGCTGGCGGAAAACGCCGTGTCATCGCCGCCGATGCTGACAAGCGCGGTGATGCCAAGCTCTTCAAAAACATTGAAAATATTTTTCATCTGCTCCTCGGACTTGGTCGGATTCGTCCGCGCGGTGCCGAGAATGGAGCCGCCCTTGAGATGGATATCCTTCACGTCGCGGATGGACAACGGCTTGATTTGCGTGGTGTCGCCCTGCGCGATGTATTTGAAGCCGTCGCGGAAGCCGATGACTTCGTAGCCCTGATTGATGCCTTCAATGGTGGCTGCCGCGATGACGCCGTTCAAACCGGGCGCGGGGCCGCCACCGACCAAAATTCCTAAACGTCCTTTAGTGCTCATAGTTTTTAAATATTAAGTTACCGACCGCCAAGACGGCGTATCCTGCCCGCCTTGGCCAATAATTTCAATTCCATTCTTGCCGTAATCTGCCCACAATTTGTCCGCAAAATGAACCGCGCTGTATTTCTCGACCGCGATGGCACGCTCATCGTGGAAAAAAATTATCTGCACCGGCCCGAAGACGTCGAAGTTTTCCCCGGCGCGGGCGCGGCGTTGAAACGGCTGGCGGACGCCGGCTTCAAGCTCATCATCGTCACCAACCAGTCTGGCATCGGGCGCGGTTACTTCACGCTCGCCGACGCCGAGCGCGTGAATGACCGTGTCAGCCGCGAATTTGCACGCGACGGCGTGCATTTCGAAAAAACTTACATCGCACCGGAAGCCCCCGACCAGCCGAGTCGTGGCCGCAAGCCGTCGCCGCAGTTTTTGTTTGATGCGCGGGATGAATTTGCCTTGAACCTCGCCGAAAGTTTCATGGTCGGCGACAAGCTCATTGACCTCGAATGTGGCTGGAATGCCGGCGTGAAAAAAAGTTTGCTCGTCCGCACCGGCTACGGCGCGGAGGTGGAAAAAAAATCGGCGGCAGAACTTTCGCGCGCGGTGGTCGTGGACGGCTTGAGCCAGATGGCTGATTGGATTTTGCAGTCCTGCAATGATTAACCCCGGTGCTGATACAGCGCCACCAGCGCGCCGCCGATGGCCTGCGACAAATCGCCCAGCACGGCGGGCACAATCTTCAAACGGCTGCGTTGCGCGTTCCAGAGATACGGGTGCGCGGCTTCCGTGACGCGGCGGAGATAGCGTTCGCGAAATTCCGGCGTGGTGGCTTCATGATCCATCAGGCCACCGCCGATGATCACGATACCCGCATCCAGGGTCATCGTCAGATTGGCGACGTGCAGTCCCATGACGCGCGCCTGAAAATCAAAAATTTCCAACGCGAGCGGGTCACCTTTTTGGGCGCGGGTGCGGAGCGAAAGCACTTTTTCCTTGCTAGGTGCGGTGGATTTCGCGAGTTCGTGATCGGGGAATTTTTTAATTTTTTCCGCGAGCAAATGCGGCAGGCCGGAAATGGTGGTGTAGGCTTCCACGCAGCCCCAATCACGGCCGCAGCCACACGGAAACGGCGGGCCGGAAAGTCCGAGCAGATGCACGGCGGCGGGCGCATGGCCGGATTCCAGGCCGGCCAGCGTGTCGCCTTCCAGCGGGAGACCGTCCGGGCCGACGTAGGCGCAGCCGAGGCCGGAGCCGGGCATGAGCATGAGCACGGAAGTTTTTGAATCGCCGCGCGCCAGCCGCGCTTCGGCGACGCCGCCGTAGTTGCCATCATTGCCGATGACCAGCGGCATCGTTCGCCCCGCCGCCGCGCTCAAAGCGCTCTGGTAATCGGCAAAAACATTCCAGCCCGCAAAGCTCGCCGGCAGGTTGGGCGAACAATCCATGACGCCATAGCTGGAACGCGGGCCGGGAACCGCCAGACCCACGCCCGCGACTTGCGACCATTGCAAATGATTCTCCGCCAGAAAATCGCCGACGGCCGCAATCCAGCCGGCGATGACCCCGGCGCGTCCGCCTGCTGCGTTGGTCGGACGCTGGAGCAGCTTGGTGGTGACGGCCTCGCCGTTTTCCCAGACGGCGGCGATTTTGGTGGTGGTGGCACCGCTGTCCGT
>CAIOUK010000275.1 GCA_903861445.1 uncultured Verrucomicrobia subdivision 3 bacterium | reverse complement strand
GGATCCTTCCACCAGCGGAACAAATCCCATTCGCCGTCCGTCTTGTGCGTGAGCGTCGTGGAATACATCGTGCCCTTCAGCTCCGTCAGCGGGCGCTTGTTGTAATCGAGGAAATTGAACCGGCGAACTTTATACGGACAGTTGTTCGAGCAATAGCGCGTGCCGATGCAACGATTGTAAGCCATCACGTTCAGACCTTCCTGGTCGTGAACGGTCGCGGCGACGGGGCAGACGTTTTCGCACGGTGCGGACTCGCAATGCGAACACATCATCGGCTGGTTCACCGCCTGCACGTCGTCAATCCACTCCTGAAATTGCTGCGCGTCGTCGCGCTGGTTCATGTCCGCATTCCAGTCGAACCGGCTCTTATTATTTTTGCGCTTCGGATCGGTCGTAAAATAGCGGTCAATGCGGATCCAAGACATCTCGCGTCCGCGCAACACCTGATCCTTGCCGACAATCGGAATATTATTTTCGCTCTGACACGCCACCACGCAGGTGCCGCAGCCGACACAGGCGTTCAAATCCACGGTCATGCCCCACTGGTGCAACGCCGTCTTCTTGGTCTCATCGAGCGGATTCGGATAAAGCGATTTGACGATGGGCGGTTCGACGCCGTGAAATTTTTCCTCGGCGATATTTTCTTTTTTCTCCGCCGCTTCGACGGCATCCGATAAATTAAATTCGCGCACCGCCGGACGGCCTTCCATGCTCCAGTGATGCTGCGTGCAGGCGAGCACATGCGTCGCGCCGGTCTTCTTCACCGTCGCGCCAGTCTCGATATATTTGCCGGAGAAAATTTTGTAGGCGTTGAAACCGACGCCGGAGCCAACGCGACCTGCATTTTGACGGCCGTAACCAAGCGCGAGGCCCAGCGAATAATCCGCCATGCCCGGCTGCACCCAGATCGGACCTTGCACGCTCTTGCCGTTCAGCGAAATCTCGACGATGTCGCCATTCGCCAAGCCGAGTTCCTTCGCCGTCTTGCGGCTGATGAGCACGGCGTTGTCCCAAGTCATCTTGGTGATGGGATCAGGCAATTCCTGCATCCAGCCGTTGTTCGCGTAACGACCGTCGTCCACCTTCGCGTCGCGAAAGAAAATGACTTCGAGGCTGGCTGCCGAAGGCGACCCCATCATGCCTGCGGGAATGTTGTCTTTAACCTTTAAACCCGTCAGTCCTCTTGCAAAGTCGGTTGAAAAACCATTAAACAAGAATTGCTTCCACGCTTCCTCGGAATTTCTGAATGTTGCGCGAACAATTTCATAAGGATTGATTTGCGAGTCGCCAGCGAGCCGCGCCAGAAATTCCAATTCAGTCAACCCACCAAACAACGGCTGAATCAATGGCTGGATGGCGACCAGCGTGCCGTCGCTCGTCATCGCATCGCCCCAAGATTCGAGATAATGCGTCGCCGGGAAATTCCAGTGGGATTTGTCCGCCGTTTCGTCCTCGTAATAGCCAAGACAGACCACCGTCTTTTGTTTTGGCTTCCAATTCAGATTGTAAGCTGGGTTCCCGCCGAGAATGACCAGTGTGTCGGCTGAGCTATTTTCAAAAGCTTCGCTGTCCCAAGTAGCGATTTTCTCCGTTGGAAGCAAAGTCACCGTGTTGTCAATCGCGCCAAGAGCTGAATTGATGGCGTTGGCAATCCAGTGAACGCTTGGTTGCTGCCGTTGACCGGCAACTACCAGCCCTTTACCGCCTGCCGCCTTCAAATCAATCGCGCATTCCTTAATCCACTTTGAATAATTGATTGGCGACAAAAACTGGTTGGCATGTATATCCAAAATGGAGTCGTAAGAATCGCCAGCCTCAATACACTTCAATATATCCCAAGCTACTATCGAGATTGAATTCGCCGACATCCGCAACCGATGATCCGCATTCGCGCCGGTGAGCGTGAAAAGCGATTCGACCGCGTAAAGACGGCTCATCCCTTGCTCTGCCTTGCGGCCGGCGGCAAACTTGCGGATGTGTTCGTGTGCGCCGTCCTCGCCGCCGAGAAAATCGCAATCCAGCGACAGAATGACTTTCGCCTTGTCGAAATGGAACACCGGCTTCACCGGCTGGCCGAACGCCTGCGTGGCCGCGCGCTGATGGATGCCGGAATCAATCGCGTCATAGGTGAACCATTTCGATTTCGGAAATTTCTGCGCGATGATTTTTTGCAGACGCGCCCGCGACGGCGAGGTGCTGCTTTCCGCAAGGAACGCCAAGCCTTCGCCGGAGTTCGCCGCAAATTTCTTGGAAAGCTCGTCGAGAAAGCTCAACGCTTCTTCGCGCGAAACCACTTTGCCGTCGTGTTTGAAATGACGCGCACGGTCGGGATCGTAAAGGTCGAGAATCGAAGCCTGCGCGTAGCGGTCGGTGCCGCCGTTGCTGCCGGGAAAGAGCGCGTTGCCCTCAATCTTGACCGGCCGGCCTTCGTAAGATTTGACGACCAGCGGAATCGCGCCGGTGCGCGTGGGCATGGCGGTCGCAAAATATTGCGCCTCACCATAGGTGAAATTTTCCGGCTGCTGGCCGTAGGGAACGAGCTTTTCTTCCGGACGCCGGCAACCCGCGCCAAGCGTGGCCACGCCCGCGAACGCGAAGGACGCGGACATGAGCTTGAGAAATTGACGGCGCGTGGAACCGTCTTCCACCATCTCGCTCGCGCCGACGGGAAATTCGCGGTGCAGCCAGTCCTTGAACTCCGGCGTGTCGGCCATCTCATCGAGGCTGCGCCAGTAACGGCGGCCATTCGCGGGCGTTGAATTGGTCGGGTTTGAATTCATTTAACGGTGACAGGCCGAGCAGCTTTGCAGCGATTCGACGCGCATGTGTTCCACAAGTATTTTGCCTTCGACAGTTTGCATTTTGTCGGCTTCAGCGGCATTCGTGCTCCACTGCCAATCGAGCTTGGTGACTTTATCCGTCGGACGGATATTCGCCGCCGGATTACGATGGCAATCCAAACAAAAACTCATGCTCAACGATTTTTCGTGGCGAACCTCATCCATTTGATCAATGCGTCCGTGGCATTTCACGCAACTGATGCCGCGATCGACGTGAACGGAGTGGTTGAAATAAACGTAATCCGGCGTCTTGTGAACCTGCACCCACGGAATCGGCGTGTTGTTCGCCGCGCTGTCGCGGACGATTTGCAGGCGCGGGTCGTCTTTCAGGACGACGTTGTGGCAATTCATGCAGGTGGAGGCGCCGGGCAAATTCGCGAACCAAGATTTTTCCACGCCGTTATGACAGAAGCGGCAGTCCACGCCCAATTGACCGGCATGAATCTGATGCGAGAACGGCACCGGCTGCACCGGCTGGTAGCCCGCGCGGGTGTATTTGGGCGTGAGGTAAATCGTCACGCCCGCCGCCACGCCGAGGCCCGCGAAGGCGGCAATCGCGCCCAGCACCAGCGGCAAACTATTTGTCCACTTGGGAAAAATCACTGCGTTCTAAAAATTAAATCCGCTACCGGTTAAAAGTTGTTTTTCTAACCGCAAAATCGAGCCGGTGTTTTAACAAGTGGGGCGAAACTGTGCAAGAAAAGTTTGTGAAAAATTTCACTTGTTGGGCGTAGAAAGAACGCCACCAAACTTCCGGTCGTCGCCGCCGTCGCCAATCACTTCAACTTGCTGGCGTCCATATTCCCACCGGAAACTTGCCTTTCAGTCTTTTGCCATTTAAAGTTTTCAACGGCAGTAGCACCTCGGCTACCACTGCGGTAGCGAGTATTTTTGCTACACCACTAATTATTACAACACACGGAGCCAAACCATGCCACATTCACAGCCCTTCAACGGTCGAGTCCTGACGCGAGCGAGTGTCATTCTAGTATTGCTTGCCTTGGCAACAAATGTTTATGCCCTGCGCGACGAAACGAATCAGGGCCGTTGGAACAAGCCTTGCAGCGCTGGGCCGGATGCGGTGGTGCCCGGCTTCCTCGTGAACATGGGGCCGACCGGTGCGCGCGGTATTCTTACCAAGCGGACATTCGTGGTGAAGTTTATCTTCCCCGACACGCCGGCGGCGAATCTGCTGAAGCTGGACGATGTGGTCTATGGTGCCAATGGCAAGGAATTTTCGGAACATACGTTCGGCGCGAAGATTCACGGCATCGAAGGCCCAATTCAGGATCTTGGCTTGGCGATTGAAGATAGCGAAGGCAGCAGCGACGGCGTATTGCACCTCATGGTCAAACGCGGCGAGCAGAAACTTGCGGTCAAGGTTCAACTCGAAAAACTCGGACGCTTCGGCGACTCGCTCTCCCAAGATTGTAAGAAGATTCAGATTCTCCGGGCGCGGGCTTATAAATACCTGCTGGCTCATCCCGGTGAGGTTGACGGTCAGGGGCGTTGCGTCGAAACGCTGGCCTTTCTCAGTTCGCCTGACCCTGAAATATTTGCCGCCGGCAAGAAACTGGCGCTTTCGTGGAACAAGCCCTATGACAATCAAGTGTGGTCTTGGTATCTGGATTTCCAAGGCATCACGCTGGCAGAATATTATTTGATCACCAAAGATAAGGCGGTGCTGCCGACGCTGCAGTCCACTTGTGACCTGATCCGTAACGCTCAGTGGAAAGCTCCCAACATCGTTTGCTACAAACTGGAGGAATTCACGAAAAAGAAGATCAAGGTGGATCAAGAAACTCTCCAACAGCACATGGATCTTTATGATGGTGGCTTCGGTCATGCGCCCTACAGCAGCGTCATCGTCACGCGCGGCGGCGGCGGCTACGGCCCGATGCAATGGCCCACCCTCCTCGCCATCGATGCCTGGCAACTCGGCAAGTTGTGCGGCGTTCAGGAGAATCATCCGGGATTGGAACACGCTTTCACGTTTCTGGAACATGGCACCACGGTCAATGGTCACGTCGCCTACGGCGGTGAATTCACGCTGAACAACGGCCCGGTGGATCCCGAGCAATGGAAAACCGGGCGCGACAACAAATACACCTATTCCGCCAAATCGGGACTCGCCTACGCGGCCTATATGCTTTCGCCTGACCGGCCCGACTCGGCGGCGATGATGAAGCTGCATCTTTCGCATATCGAAAATTCCTACAAGGATTTGCCTGACGGCCACGCCGACGCGATGATGGGTTTCACCTGGGGCTTTGCCGGTGTGCTGGCGTCCGATGATGCCGCGCTGAAAAAGACCGTCAGCCAATATTACATTGCTTGGCTCAACATGGCCCGTTGCGCCGGCAGCGACTCGTATGTGATTCTCCCCGGTCGCGACTACGCTGATCTGGCCTACTACCGCGACAATGTCCGCAATTACACCACCGCCTCGGTGGCGTTCATCTACAGCTTCGCCACGCCTCGGCTCTACATTCAGGGCGTCGGTCGCAAATCGCCGGTCGCCGTGGCCACGCGCTGAGAAATGGAACACGTTTCACGCACGAATCATCTTGCCATTGGCCTGCACCCGACAATAGAATGTTTCTCTTGATGGCGCTGGCTACAGGGGTTCGCCCACTGGTGCAGTTTAGCAAAACGTCAATAATACCAATAGTTTTGGCAGGATAGCTCAGTTGGTAGAGCAGAGGACTGAAAATCCTTGTGTCGCCGGTTCAATTCCGGCTCCTGCCACCACTTTTATTAAGTTGGTGGATTTTTTCTACGGCTATTGTGGTAATCGCCTGACACTGACAACTTCCGAATTTCACTTCTACTTTCGCCGGAAAATTTTTCCGATGTCCGCCTGATCCGTTGGCTTCACGAGAATTTCATCAATGTTGACGTGCGGCGGACGGCTGGCAATCCAGACAAGCGTTTCCGCAATGTCCTTGGCCGTGAGCGGATTCATGCCGACGTAAACCTCCTTGGCTTTTTGCCGATCGCCCTTGAAGCGCACCACGGAAAATTCCGTTTCCGCCAATCCCGGATCCACCGTGCCGACGCGGATGCCGGTGCCGAGCAATTCGTGCCGCAGCGCGCGTGTGATGGCGAGTTCGCCGGACTTCGCGGCGCAATACGCCGCCGCGCCAGCGTAGGCCGAGCGACCGGCAATTGAACCAATGTTGAGGATGCTCGCACCCGCGTCGCGCGCGAGCAGCGGCAGCGCGGCGCGCGTGACGCGCAAAATGCCGAGGACGTTGGTTTGAAACGTGGTCTCCCAATCCGTGTCTTTGGCTTCCGCCACGGAATCAAGCCCGTGCGCGCCGCCGGCGTTGTTGATCAAAACGTGCAGCGATTGCGTTTTCAATTTTGCCTTCGCCCAGCTCATAAAATTTTCCACGTTGGCGGTTTGCGAAACATCCAAGGCCTGAAATTCAGCGGCAGCAGCCCCGTTGCTTTTGGCTTGCCGGGCGATTTTTTCCAAGCGGTCAACGCGCCTAGCACCAAGAATTAATTTTGCGCCTTGCGCTGCGAACGCTTGCGCGGCGGCGGCACCAAAGCCACTGGAGGCTCCGGTAATGAAAACCCATTTATTTTTCAGTTGAAACATAGGCGGGTTGAGGAACGATGCTAAATTTTTTGTTGAAGAATGGTGGAGCCTAGGAGGCTCGAACTCCTGACCTTCTCATTGCGAACGAGACGCTCTACCAACTGAGC
>CAIOUK010000274.1 GCA_903861445.1 uncultured Verrucomicrobia subdivision 3 bacterium | reverse complement strand
CGAGCATGCCGACGGGATTCGTCACGCCGTCCTGGCCGTCCACAAAAAAATGCTGCCGCACCGCGTGGATTACGGTGTTTTCGGCGGGCAGATTGATGGCCTTGGCGTTCTTCACCACGTCGTCCACGTCGTCGGGGGAAATTTCCCGGTCGGCGGAAACCACCGGATGCACGCCGCGATTGTTGAAGCCGCGGATATGGCCGCCGCTCACGCCGAGATAGACGCTGCGGATTTCCACGTCGGCCATCTGCTCGGCCTCAAAAATGGCCGTGCGCAAATCTTCCTCGACCTGTTCGGGATTGATGATTTCGCCCTTGCGCACACCGCGCGAGCGCGACTGGCCGAGGCCGATGATGTTCAGCGCGCCGTCGGCGTTCTGCTCGCCAACCACGACGCAAATTTTTGAAGTGCCGATCTCGAGGCCGGCTATGATGTTGGAATCGTCAAACATTTTTTCTCCGGTTTTTAACTGGTTTCACCACCTTCGGTGTCACGATCACCGGCGCGGCGCTGGCCAGCGTCCAGCGCACCGGCACATTGTTCGCCACTGCCAAATCCACCGAGGCAATCGCCTTTTGCTGACTCATGCCCAAATCAAAAATCTGCCGCCAGCGGCGCAACTGGCCGTCAAAATTTTCCAGACCAAAAGTGATGGCGCTGCCCTGCCCCGTCGTCGCCACCAGCACGCCCGGCGCGGAAACGTCCACGCGCCGCAAGTCCACCAGCCCGGCCATCGGCGATCTGTCAAACGCGGCCACTAACCGCAGCGCCGCCTGCACCTGCGAAAGTTCAACGCGCCGACCCGGCTGCAATTGAAACGCATTCACGCCCGTGATGACGGGCAACTGCGAATTTATTTGCGCCAGCGACACCGTGCTCAGGCGCGGATCGAGCGGCTGCATCACCATGCCCTCCGCGTCGAGTTGGAAAACGGAAACGGCGATGCCACTGGCACCATCCGCGCGCGGGACATTGACCTGGGCAATCGGGTCGCGCTCGGTCACGCGGATTCTCAAGGTGCGCGGCAGCACGCGTTCGACGGAGACGGAATTGATGACCGAAACGAGTTCCAGATTGCGCTTCACCGCCGCGAGGTCGAGCGCAATGAGATTGGCCCCCGGTTTAACACCGGCCCAGCGACGCAACTGTTCCGGCGCAATCATACCGTCAGTCTTCACATCAATCTGCTGAATGGCAAAATCGGTATTCTCATAGACGAACGCATTGAGCGCCACCTCACCGACGCGCCAGAGCAGATAAAGGCCGAAGAACGGGCCGACCACGACCAGAAACAAATATAAACCAAAACGCGTGCGGTTCGCCCGCACCTGATCGGAGCGCAGCTTCACGTCCAGCACGTTGTGGCGGTGCAGGCGGCGGTTTTTATTTTGTTCGCGCTTAAACCACATTGATTTTATGCGGCCACCGCCGCCTTTCGTTTCAAGGCCAAATCCACCATGCGCTGGCAGAGTTCAGCAAAATTAACACCCGCCGCCGCCGCCGCTTTCGGCAACAGGCTCGTCTCGGTCATGCCCGGCAGCGTGTTCACTTCCAGCACCACCGGCGAACCATCCGCGCGCACCATCACATCCACTCGCGCGTAATCGCGTCCGCCCACGGCATTGAACGCCGCCAGCGCGGCAGCTTGAATCCGTTGAGTCGTTGCGGCGTCAAAATTCGCCGGACAAAAATACTCGGTGTTACCGGCCGTGTATTTATTTTTGTAATCATAACTGCCGGATTTCGGGCGCACCTCGACTAGCGGCAGCGCCTGACCGTCCAAAATCCCCACCGTCGTCTCGCGGCCGATAATTTTTTCTTCGATTAGCACTTCCGAATCAAATTTCAGCGCCGCCGCCAGCGCCGTCGGCCAATCCTCGGCGCGTTCGACAAATTCCAGTCCAACACTCGAACCTTGCCGCGACGGTTTCACCACCAGCGGCACGGAGAAATTCGCCGGAAACGGCTCCGTTACCGAATGCAGCGATACAAATTTCGGCGTCGGCACACCGGCCTCGATGCAGCTTTGCTTCGTCAACACTTTGTCGAACGCAATGTGGCTCGCCTCGGCATCGCAACCAGTGTAAGGCACACCGAGTTCGTCCAACCGTTTCTGCACCGTGCCGTCTTCACCGTAAGTTCCGTGCAACGCCAGAAACACCACGTCGGTTTCCACCGGCAGATTCCATTCCGGCGTGCGCGGATCAAGTTCGTTCACTTCATGGCCGAGCGACCGCAGCGCCTTGACCACCGCCGCGCCGGAACGCAGCGAAACCTCGCGCTCTGCACTCGGTCCGCCCAACATCACGGTAATTTTCAATTTTCGGCTCATTTCCGACGAGTGATTTTTTTGACCGACCTGCGAAATTGCGAAAGCTGAACAGCCTCTTGCCGCGCGCTGCCCAGTAATGTTTCCAACGTGAAAATGATCTCGTTGTTCAGGCTGCGCCGATTCACCGCCGCGCGCTTTTTCAGCTCGCGGTGCGTCGCTTTGGGAATGCCTTTAAGCGTGAGCGTTATCATTTCGGAACCATAACGGAACCATTTTGGTTGTCAATCAATCTTCGCCTACCACTTCAACTTCCGGGTGCAGATCAATGCCGCGCTCCGCCTGCGCGCGCGCGCGAATCTGCGCGACCAGTTCCAGCACATCCTTCGCCGAAGCGGAGCCGCCGTTCACAATGAAATTGCCGTGCTTAATCGAGATCATCGCGCCACCGACAAATGCCCCCTTCAGGCCAAGTTCCTCGATCAGTTTGCCCGCCGGAATCGCCGACGGGTTGCGGAACATGCAGCCTGCGCTCGGGGCCGCCGGCTGCGAACTCCACCGTTTTTCACTAAAAACCTGCATCCGCGCGGCAATTTCGGCCGGCGGCTGCGGCATGCACCGGAATACCGCGTTGAGGGCGATATGGTTTTTCAGCAGCGCGCAACAGCGGTAACCGACCCGCATTTCGTTCGGCTTCAACTCGCGAATATTGCCGGCAAAGTCCATCACGCGGACGGATTCCACCACGTCGAAAGTCTCGCTGCCCATCGCGCCGGCATTCATCCGCAGCGCGCCGCCGACGGTTCCGGGAATGCCGTCGAGAAATTCCACCCCGCTCAAACCCGCCCGCCGCGCTTCGACCGCCAGCGCCTTCTGCCGGGCACCGGCACCGGCACGGATTTTCGCATCCAAAATTTCAATGCGCGCAAACTCGGGTGATGACAAACAAATCACCAGACCACGATAACCACGGTCGCGCACCAGCAGGTTGGAACCGCGACCCAAAATTAAAAACGGCAGTTTGTGTTCACCGCAAAACCGCAGGACCGCCACGAGATCTTTTTCATCCACCGGCTCCACGAAGAAATCGGCTGGCCCGCCGACCCGCAACGTCGTGTGCGGCGCCAGCGGCTCGTCGCACCGGATGACGGTCTCCGGCGAAACACCTGCGGCCAAATCGGCGGCAATGGTTTTATTTTTATCGTTCATCAGACAATCACTTCCCGCTTGGTTTCACTCGCCGGTAACGCCGGCGACGGATGCCGGGAATCGGCGGCCAGCGCGGACAAAATATTTTCGGCGATTTCCGCTGGCGCGTTTGGCGCATGCCACGGTGCCAGCGCGGATTGAATTTGAGAACGCAACGCTTCGTTTTCCATCAGCTCGGCAATGGTCGCCGCGACTTTTTCTGGCGGGGAATTTTTCTGGTCGAGCAATCTGGCCGCGCCGGTTTTCTCGAAAGCAACAGCGTTGAAAAACTGATGGTTATCCGCCGCCGTGGGCAGCGGCACGAGCACGGACGGCAAACGCATCGTGGCGATTTCCGCCAATGACGACGCGCCCGCGCGGCTGATGCAGGCGGTGGCGACACCGAGCGCCAAATTCATTTCGGCAAGAAAAGGCTTCACGACGGATTTCAACCCCAGCTTGGCGTAACCAGCTTGAACTTTCTCAAAATCGGCCGCGCCGGTGAGGTGCAGCCATTGCCAGTTTTTTTGCGCGAGTAGCGGTAGGGCAGATAAAACCAAATCATTCAAGCCGCGCGCTCCCTGGCTGCCGCCGACAACGAGCACAACCGGCAAATTTGGGTCAAGGCCGAGGGCGATTGCGGATTGCGGATTACGGATTGGAAAAACTGCGGGCGCACCGGCGTGCCGGTGACGACGGTATTTTTCGTTTTCAGCCACGCGGCGGCCTCGGGAAAACCGATGAACGCCGCGTCCACGAACCGCGCGAGCAACCGGTTGGCGCGGCCGGGAATGGTGTTGGACTCGTGCAGAAAAGTTTTTGCACCGCAAAATTTGCCGGCAAAAATCGGCGGCGCGCTGGTGAAGCCGCCCATCGCGAGGACCGCCGCCGGATGACGTTGGTTGAAAAATTTTCGCGCGGCGCGGAAGGAATTCCAGAAATTTTTGGCGAAGGAAAAATAATTCCGGTTTTGCAAACCAACGGCGGGGAGCGTGAAAATCTCCATGCCAAACACGGTTTTTACGGCCTGTTG
>CAIOUK010000273.1 GCA_903861445.1 uncultured Verrucomicrobia subdivision 3 bacterium | reverse complement strand
TTTCAAGCCAGCGGGTGGAGTGGGCGGATGGAGTTTCGTCAGCCATGCGAGGTCAACGGGTTCGCCTTCAAACGCCATGCTGTCGGCCACCTGTTGGGGAATGGCCTGCCAGCGCAACTGTTGTTGCGTGCGGGCTGACAATAATTGCCAGCGTTGAATGGCTTCGACGTAACCCATGCAGGCAAAATAACCGCCGCCGCCGGTTTATCAAACACAATCATTGCGGATGTTGGCAAGTTCACACGTCTCCCACAGAACAACGCATCGTTTTAATCTTCACGTTGGGTTCACAGGGTTCTTCACAAAACAATAAACCAAAAGAAAGGAAAAACATGAATGCAGTCACCTCCGAACGCGTTTCGTTATATTACCGAGAAGGTTCATCCGACAAGGTCTATCAGGCCGCGATTGAACCGGCGGGCAGTCAGTTCGTCGTCAACTTTGCCTACGGGCGGCGGGGAGCAACGTTGACCACCGGGACGAAAACTTCTTCGCCGGTGGATTATCCCGCCGCGAAGAAAATCTACACCAAACTGGTTAGCGAAAAGAAATCGAAGGGTTACACGGAGGGTGAAAACGGCACGCCATATCAACACGCCGAGAAGCAGGCATCCGGCATTCTGCCGCAACTGCTGAATCCAGTGGAAGAAGCCGAAGTGGAATTGCTCCTGCGTGACGACAGTTATTGTGCGCAGGAAAAATTCGACGGCAAACATCTGCTGATTCGCAAACAGGATGATGACCTCGAAGGCATCAATAAGAAGGGATTCATCGTTGGCTTGCCGCAGACGGTCGCCAACGAACTGCGCAGCGTCCCCGGCAGTTTCATTCCCGATGGCGAATCCATCGGCGATGATTATCACGCCTTCGACCTGCTCGAATACAACGGCGAAAACCTGCGGGTGTTGCCATATCGGATCCGGCTGGCGCGCTTGATTGACCTGCTGATGTTGGCGCGTGCAGACTACCAACACATCCACTTGGTCGAGACGGCGTTCAGCACCCGACAGAAGACCGAACTATGGCAGCGGCTCCGGCGGGAGAATCGCGAAGGCATCGTGTTCAAGCGGTTGGACGCGCCGTATGTGCCGGGCCGACCGAACAGCGGTGGGCCGCAGTTGAAGTTCAAATTCGTCGCCACGGTGTCGGCGGTAGTTGCCAAGATCAACGTTCAGCGCAGCGTGGAGGTGAGTCTGTTACAGGGTCGCAATCTGGTTTCCTGCGGCAATGTCACCATCCCCGCCAATCATCAAATACCGAGAGTCGGCGATGTGGTGGATGTTCGTTATCTCTACGCCTACCGCGACAGTCTTGCGTTGTATCAGCCGGTTTATCTCGGCCCGCGTGACGACGTCGAGCCGGGCGAATGTCTGGCCTCGCAGTTGAAATTCAAAGCCGAGTAGAAAATCATCCGGTCACATTAAAATATGTGGCCGGTTTTTATTTGCCCGTTACTGTGTAACTGTCTGCCACAGGGACGTTGGGCATGGACTTAACATAATCTACAATCATTTTTTTAGGCGATACTGTGACACGCACATGGCCAGCATTACCGAGAAATACCCCCTGCTTGTAACCATAGTTTTGCAAGTCTCGGATGCGATCGTTACCAGCAAAGCTCGGTTGCGGAACCATCAAGTAAAGAATCCCGTCCAGTTCCTGACGGGCGTAAAAATTGTCGTGCGCCTTGAACACCGCCGTGACGTGATTGCGGAGGAGAAGTTGATGAATTGGTAGCGGCCAACCAGGGCGATGTTGCGCAAATCCGTCGGTGCCATCCAGGTTTTTGCCGCCCCACTCATTGAAGCCTGCGATCTCCACGCCGCCGCGTGAAGCCTGATCGCCCGCAAGCAGGTTGTGCAGGAAGATGAATTTGTATTTCGCCTTGCTGCTAGCGAGTGTATGCGCCAGCCAGTCGTATTGCTCGCGACCGAGTGACCACGCCCAGCCATCACTGTCACGACCGCTGGACCGGAGGGAATAACGGTAGGGATCGAGCACCATAAACAACGCATCGCCCCACGTCCATGCGTAATAATTTTCTAACAGACCAGATTTAACGTGTCGGTTGGTGTTGCCGGAATAAAACGCGTCGGGCTCGGGATTGGGAAAATATTTTTTGCGATTGGTATTGGCTAAAGCCGCCAGACTGTCCTGCGAACCGTCGTCGTAGCGGCTGGCTTCGCCATCGTGCACGCCAAGCGCTAGAAAAAGTGGCGAGCCAAGCTGTCCGAGATAATACCGCTGCGCGAGATATTGCCGCCAAGCCTCGTCGCGCGTGGCATGCTTGTCTGTCATAAAGAGATTTCCAAGGTCGATGTGAAAATCCGGCGCATCGGCACGGATGTTGGCGAGCGATTGCTCATAAACTTGGGCGCTGGTGTGTTCGTCCAAATGCACGTCCGCCGTCATCGTGAAGGTGAATGTGCTGCCCGCCGGTCGCGCGGTATGGAAAGAAAATTCTGGACTGTCTTTGAATTGAGTCGCGCCAACTGGCCGCGAATGGAATTGACAAAAATATTTCGTGTCCGCTTGTAATGAAGGAATCACCCACTCAAGCGGCACACCAGCCTTGAGTTGGCGCGTCGTGGTTTGGTTTGTGCAAGCACCCGGCTGCGTTCCGAAAGTGACAAAACCTTCCAGGTCTTGATACGCCAGAACACTGAGCGTGACCGAATCATTTTCCGGCCGGGCGAGAATCACGTCGTAATCATGCGCCGGCACGACGACGTTGAAAACATTTGCGCCCGATTGTGAATGATGACCGTGATCGCCTTTCGGTTTGTCCCGGTTGTTTTGCGCGTTCGCAACCGACAGACCGGCAAAACAAATAATCGCGATGATGCCAAAAATATTTTTACGCATGGAGGCCCTTTGCTTTCACGGAGTAGCTGTGCGCGATGTCGCCGGTTTTACTTTGCGCAGTTTCGTCCTTCGGCAAAAAACTGCGGACGTAATCTACTTTCACATTTTCCGGCGTGACGGTGACGCGTAGGTGGCCGGAATTCGGAAGCTTCACGCCAGATTGATAACGCTCGTCGTTGTAAGTTTGGTAACCCTGATCAGCAGGCATCGGCACTTCCTGATAAATGATGCCATCGCGTTGCTGCAACGCATAGAGATGATCGTGGCCTTGGAAAAAAATCGTGACGTCATGCTTCACCATGAGTTGGTGCACCGGCAATTCCCAGCCGGGCCGGCGCGACTTGAATTCATCATCACCGCGACGGTTCTTGCCGCCCCATTCATACAGATCGCACTGGTCAACGCCGCCACGACCTGAACCCATGACGTGATGGGCGAAGACAAATTTGAATTTCGCCTTACTGGTTTCAAGTGTGCGCTTGAACCACTGATACTGCACATCGCCGAGCGTAAGTGCCCACCAATCACGCTGTTTGCCGCCAGTGTGTCCGCCCTTGCCGCCACCCATGTCATCTTCATGAAAACCGCTATCCACTTGCACGGGTGAATGCCAGTAGTTGTCGAGAATCACAAACAACGCATCGCCCCAAGTCCACGCGCAATAATCTTTGCGCAGACCGACAGACGGCAATGCCTCGGTGTCGCCGGAATAAAATTTGTCCGGTGCGGGCGTGGGATAAAACTGGTTGCGCGCGTTTTGTGCATGGACGGCGACGGCGTGACGCTCGTCATTCTGATTGAAATTGAATAGCGAGGCTTGCTCGTGATTCCCGTTCAAGAGGAAAACCGGCGCGGATTGGGCGACGAGTCCGATGAACGGGCGCTGCAAGGTGTAGCGTGCAGCGACTGAATCAAAATTAACTTCCTGCACTGGGGCGACGCTAAAATCGTCGCCCATACAAATGTAAAAATCCGGTTTGTCGGCGGCGGCGTTCAGTAACGTGCGTGCATACAGATTTGGCTCGCTCATCTGCGGACGTTCGGGATGTGAATCGCCCTGAATCGCAAACGTAAACGTGCTGCCCGTGGTGCGCTGCGTATGAAAGCGGCACTCCGGTCGCGCTGTGAAGCTTGTTTCGCCCGGCTTACGGAATTGAAGGCGGTAAAAGTATTGTGTGTTTGGTCGCAGGTTTGCAAAAACAGTTTCAACCGGCTTGCCCGCCGGAAAATTAAGCACGCCAGTTTTGATGGAATAATTGCCAGCCGAAGTTCCATATTCAAAAAATCCTTCGATGGTTTCCTTGGCCAGCGAATTCACGGTCACCGACTGATCACTCACGCGGCCAAGCACGAGCGAGAGCCAACTGAACGCCGCCAGTTCCGGCGGCAGCACATAATCGTCCGCACCGCGCCGACCACGTCCACCGCCCGGCCCGTGACGGCGCGGGCGATTCGGATCAGGATTCTGCTGCGCGATGGCGGGCGTCATCATCCAGCCAAAGGTCGCCGAGAGCAGTGCGATAAATTTTCTGCGCGTCGTGAACAATTTCATAAGTTCAAAAGTAGTTCAGGGATTTGGCCGGTCAGGATTGTTTTCACGCGGCGGACGGTCGTCGCCGTTTTGTTGAATAAAACGGGTTCGGTCGTAAGTGAACTTCAACTCGGCACTGTCGAGCACAAGGTCTTTCATGGCGGTAAGTAAAACATTGCGGCTCACCTGGGAAGGCGGCAAGGCGATTTGCAACGGCGCGGACAACGCAAAAACGGTGATGAAATACGTTTTCGCTCCCGGTCCTTATGAATGCGGCGGCGCGTAGCCGAGGTTGCGATTCA
>CAIOUK010000272.1 GCA_903861445.1 uncultured Verrucomicrobia subdivision 3 bacterium | reverse complement strand
GGGTCGAGGAGCCATCGAAGCCCCACCACGGAAGCTCGGCGAGTTTCGGGAAGCTCTTGAATTCTTTGACCTGGGTTTTGCCGCGGAGGTTGGCGACGGGTTCATAGCCGTCGAGCCAGAGGTATTCGAGGATGTATTTTGCCATTTGCTTTATGTTGTTGTCAGTGAGGAACGGTTCATCCGGCCCGCGTTCATCATAAACGCGGGCTGAACCTGTGTGGCGAAATGATTAGCAAAGCGGGTGCCATATCGCAAGAATTTTGCGGGAACTACTGGCAACAATTGATTTAACAGGGGGAAAATAATTTTCGCCGGCGCGAAAGATTTTTGCACGAACGGCTGACACTGGCGAAATTTAACCGCGCTGGCCAAATCGCGTCGCGCTTGGCAGCGGCGCGGGAATCGGCGATAGTCCGGCGAGATGCTGAAGGTGAAGGACACATTGCGCGCGACGGTGCACTTGAGCTTCGACGGGCGCGTCTTCAAGGCCTACCACGGCCCGCAGGCGGCGGCGCGCTTCGATAACGAGGTGCGCGTGCTGCGCCACCTCAAGGAACGCGGCTGCCCGTTCGTGCCGCGCCTGCTCGAAGCCGACCGCGAAAACCTCCGCATCGTCACCACTAACTGCGGCGGGCGCGTGGAGCAGCTCGACGAAAAACGGCGCGCGGAAATTTTTGCGGAACTGGAAAAATTCGGCGTGCGCCACGACGACCCGGACGTGCGGAATGTGACGTATCGGTTTGCGGACGGGCGTTTTTGCGTGATTGATTTCGAGTTCGCCACGATTTTGCCGGATGAAGAATAAACACATTGAACCGCGAAATACCCGAACCACACGAAAATAAATTTTTCTCGTTCGCGTATTTCGTGTATTTCGCGGTTAAACGAAAAATGAAGCCATCGTCAAAAAAATCCGCCGCCCGCGCCGACACATTGCAATGGTTCGGCTGGACGGATGTGGGCCGCGTGCGGAAGAACAACGAGGACGCGTTCCTCGGCCTGCGGTTCGACGCGCGGGAAGTGCAGCGGCTTGGTAAATTCGGCGAAGCGTCGCTGGCGGAACACGATTTAACTTTCGCCGTGTGCGACGGTATGGGCGGCGCGAAGGCGGGCGAATTCGCCAGCAACATTGCCGTCGAGAAAATTACTACGCTGCTCCCCCGCTCTTTCCAACATTCCGCGCGCGGCCTGAACGCCGGTTTTGCGGACGTGCTGGCGGAACTTTACGAACAGGTGCATCGGGCGCTGGTGTATCTCGGCAGTTGCTACGACGAATGCCACGGCATGCAAACGACGATGAGCCTCGCGTGGTTCACGCCGGGCTGGCTGTATTTCGGCCATGTCGGCGACACGCGGATTTATCAACTGGCGAAAGGCAAAAATGAATTGCTCCAGCTCACGCAGGACGACACGCACGTCGCGTGGCTGTTGCGAAATGGGAAAATCAAGGATTACGAAGCCCGCACGCATCCGCGCCGGAATGTTTTGCAAAAGGCGCTCGGCGGCGAAAATCAATTCGTGGATCCGCAGGTCGGCGCGGTGGAGTGCGGGCGCGGCGATATTTTTCTGATCTGCTCGGATGGTTTGACGGAAGGACTGCACGGCCATCAAATCGTGGATTTACTGCGGATGCAGGGAAAAGATTTTAACCCGGCGAAGGCGCTTGTGGAAGCGTCAGTGAAAAATGACGGGCGCGACAACACGACGGCGCTGGTGATCGAAGTTGTTTAATTCAAAAAACGAAAACCGGCGGGCAACTTACGTTGCCCACCGGGTGTTCCCTTGTTCCTCCTCCTTGGACTGAAGATCAGCCGTGGTAACCGAGTTCGCCGTGTTCGGATTCGTCGAGACCGGTCATTTCGACTTCTTCCGTCGGGCGCAGACCCACGAGCAACTTGGTGATGTAGGCGATGATTACGGTGGCGACCACGCTCAACACGATGGTGATGACGACGGCCTTGAGCTGCTCCATCACGAGCGGCTGATTCCATTTGTCGGTGACGTAGGTCTTGAGGTTCGTCGCGAGATTGCCGTTCGCCGCGTTGCGGGCGAGCATACCGGTCATGATGGCGCCAGTGGTGCCGCCGATCGCGTGCACGCCGAACGTGTCCAACGCGTCGTCATAACCCAACCAGGCCTTGACTTTGTAGCACATGAACCAGCAGATCGTGCCGGCCGCGATGCCGATGTAGATTGAACCCGTGCTCGTCACGAAACCGCAAGCGGGCGTGATGACGACCAGGCCGGCGACGGCACCGGAGCAGAAACCGAGCACGCTCGGCTTGCCTTTGACGATCCACTCCCACATCGGCCAGACGAATGACGCGATGGCGGTGGCAATCGTCGTGGTGGTGAAGGCGTTGGCCGCAACCACGTCAGCGGCAACCGCTGAACCCGAGTTAAAACCATACCAGCCGACCCAGAGCATGCCGGTGCCGATGTAGGTCAACACGAGGCTGTGCGGCGCGAAGTTTTCTTTGCCGAAACCTTTGCGCTTGCCGAGAATCAAGCAGAGCACGAGCGCCGAGTAACCGGACGTCATGTGCACCACCGTGCCGCCGGCGAAGTCAATCGCCTTGATCGTCGCCTTCGGGTTCCACACGCCGTTCATGTAACCGTTGATGCCCCAGATCGCGTGACCCTGCGTGAAGTAGACGATGAACATCCACAGCGTCATGAACACCAGAATCGCCTTGAATTTCATGCGTTCCGCGATGGCACCGATGATGAGCGCCGGCGTGATGATGGCGAACATCAATTGGAACATGGCGAACACGTTTTCCGAAACCCAATAGGAATAATTGGTGTTCGGCGCGGACGTGACGCCGTTCAACATCCAGTTGACCGAGGGACTGCCCACCCAGCCGGGAATCAAGTCCTTCGTCATGTCACCCGTGCCGCCGAAGATCATGCCGTAGCCGACGAACACCCAGAGGATGGTCACGAGGCCGGTGATCAGGAAGCATTGCGCGAGGACGGACAGCACGTTTTTCTTGCGCACCATGCCGCCGTAGAACAGCGCCAGACCGGGCAGCGTCATGAACAGCACGAACGCCGTGCTGGTGAGCAGCCACGCATTGTGGCCGGGACCGGGATTGCCGATGGTCGCCGGCGCGGTGACGGTCATGTTGCCGTTCGTATCCTTCATCGCCGCCGTCGGGTCGGTGTTGGCGATGTAAGCCTCAACCACCGAAAGCCGCTGGTCAATCGAGGCGGCGGGCAGATTGGTCGAAGCCGGAGCCGCTGCCGCAGCAACCGCATTGGTCACAGCGGCCACCATATTGGTGCCGTCGGCGCGCGCCGAGAAGGTGCCCACCGCAGTGCCGGCGATCAAAGCAAGAGTCAGTAAATATTTTTTCATGTTCTTATCGAGTTAGTTCGTTGAGGTTTTGATTAGAGAGCCGAATCACCTTTTTCTTCGGTGCGGATGCGCACGGATTCTTCAATGGTGGAGATAAAAACTTTGCCGTCACCGATCTTGCCGGTCTTGGCAGATTTGATGATGGCCGCGACCGCCGCGTCCTTCTGGGCGTCGGCGATGACGAGTTCGATTTTGATTTTGGGCAGGAAGTCCACGGTGTATTCGCTGCCGCGATAGATTTCCGTGTGACCCTTTTGGCGGCCAAAGCCCTTGACCTCGCTGACGGTCATGCCTTCGATGCCGATTTCCGAGAGGGCATCCTTGACCTCTTCGAGTTTGAACGGTTTGATGATTGCTTCGATTTTTTTCATTTTTAATGGTTTGTTTATATGCTCGTCCGGCCAACTACGCATTGGCGCTTGCGTCCTTTAGCAACGGTAATGCCAACTGCAAAATTAAACGGAGCGAAAGACAGAATCCCCTTTATCTACAATGGTTTTGTGAACGCTGTTTTTTTTGGACAGCGTTTGGCGACGGAAGATTTGGCGTTTTTTGCCCATGCCAGGAAATAATCGCCAGCCAGTTTGACCGGGTAAACAGCGGGTAAGAAATGGTGCGCGGTGGAGGTTTCGAACCTCCAGAAATCTGCTGAATCATTAGGGAATTGCGATAGTCCCTCACAAATCGCCTCACAAAAATTAGGCGAGGCACTTCATGGCCTAGATTCTGTTGTTGAATCGTGGCCCCAACTTCCGCCCGCGCTTAAGGCGGCGATCCTCGCCATCGTCAAGTCATCGGAGGGCAACCGATGAACTCCTACCCGCTTAAACAATTTCCGCGCGGCGTGCTGCCCGTCGTGGGGAATTCAACTAAACCGGCAGAAATGAAAGGAAAAATAAAATGGTAACTAAACTAACCGTGTTCAAGGAAGTTCACAACGCCTGGGACGCCAACGATAAACGCAAAGCCGGGGAAGCCTGGGATTTGCTCTGCCTCGACATTTCCGAACCTGCGGAACACCGCATGGAAGAAATGTTGTATTACCGGCTCAAGCCGGAAGAACGGCTGGCCTATTGGGGCAAGTGCGTGGGCAAGATCATCGAGGTCGGCATTGCCAAGATTCGCCACGGCGATAATGGCGGCAAAGCGACGCTCATCGGCAAGATCATAACTGCGAAATAAAAGGGTTATGGCATTCAGAAATCCTCAAGCAGATAGGCAATGGCGCGAGCCGTGGCGACGGCTTGAGGTCGGCACAGATTATTCAGTGATTCTCTCCCGGGTTCCCTGGGAGTTTTTTGGCACACCAACATTCGCGGGCAGAGTCCCCAGACCGGAAATTTGCCGGTCTATTTTTGAAAATTGGAAGCGTAGAATCATTGAATCGTTTGACGTGCCCCAGAAAAACCTTCTCGTGGCACTGCGCGGCGAAGAAGGAGAATTGAAGGGGCGATTCCACTATCACTATCTGTTAGGGGGAATCTTTTCGCGCAATGGTCACGCAGACGCCAAGCGGCTTGAATTCATTTGGAAGCAAGTCTCGCATGGTGCTCGCGTTGTAGTTCGGCAATATGACCGGTCACGCTCTGGACCGGAATACGTGAGCAAGTGCCTGGGGGCAAACTCATACGAGGTGAACAAATACGCCTTTGCCAACTCGGTGACGCTGTCAGCGTCGGTGGTGCGCTTGATCACGCATCTTGACGCCGTGGGTGACAGACGCCACAGGGCGGACACACGGAAGAACGGACAGGTGGCCAAAGCCGGTGGGGCGATAAATGGTTTGTCATTTCCCCCGGCGAGTAGCCTTCGCGATGAGACTGTCTCGCAGCTTGTGGGCACAAACGAGAATGGATGGCTTGCCCCTGATAGCAGGGATGTTGTCCCGTTAGAAATTCTCGACAATCCACCGCGGATGCTGCGATAAAACGCCGGATTTCCACGGCCTGTGTCAAACTGAATGGATTCCTTGGGCGGTGGCCGGTGGGTGGGCGCGGAGCGCCCGCCCGCCGGTCGCCGGCTAAGGCTCCTTGTAGAATTCCTATGCCTAAATTTAACGACTGTTTGACCGGTCATGCTGGGGAAACTCGTGCCAAGAAACGTGAAAACGCCAAGGAGGTGGGCCTGCCACCTTCTGCGCGGTGGGGACGCGAAGCGCCGCGCAGCAAACTAAATAAGCGCGGAACAACCGCCCAGATTATTTCGCAGGGTTGACCACAGGCAGAGTCGGTATTAGAGTTTTTGCATGGCAACGGCCACCCAAGTTCAAAAAAACCTGCAAGCAGCCATGCGTGAAGCGTTACGCATCCAGGATCGTTTTGTGGCTGAGCCGTTATTTGCCAAGACTGGCCGGGGCTATCTCAAGAGCGAGGGCGTTTCCACGCTACAACGCATCAAGTCCAATCTCCAACGCCGTCCGGCCAAGGCGAAATGAAACGGCACTGGCTGAAGGATTGGCCGTGGGAAACCGTGGTGACGATCAACGCCGGCTTGTGTCAGGAAAAGAGGGCGCTGCACAAACCCACTTCTGACGGTTACGAACCCGCCAAAAAGCTTTGGGAAAAAGCGCGCGGACAAGAACTCACCTTGCGGGCAACACTCGACCTCTGCCGCCAGTGTCACAAACTCGCGCCGTTCTGTTTCTACAATGGCAACACCTTCGCGGCGATTGGTCGGACGATCATCCAAGACTTGATGCGAAAGCTGCCGCCGGTCAAGGCGCACGGTTTTCGGAGTGTGGTCGGCCATTACATCGCCGGCACGATTGGCGAAGCTGAACTGGCTCAGACCTTGAAAGACTTGGATAAAGTTTAGCCAACCTCATCCCGCATCCAGCGGACTGCGCACTCCCAGCCCCGGCTTCTGCATGACATGGGTATAAATCTACGCCGCCGCCATATTCCGCTGCACCGCCAGATGCGTCAAAAACGCGCTCACCTCCGCCGCCCCCATTTCCTTGGGATGCCGTTTGGCGTGAAAGAAAATGAATCGGCGAATCCATTGCCAATAGGCGTCCTCCGTCCGACCCGAATAATGATGCCAACGCATCACCTCCCGCACCTGCTCCCGCAAGCGCGCCTTGGGATTGGGGATCAACTTGTCTGCGGTTTTTCCCATTTTCATATTTTACACTGCCACAGACCTAAATAGTTCTGGACAAAATGAAAAGCCCTAAATAAAGTCAAACTCATGGCAAAAATCGCGCCACTCCATTCACCCTAATAATACTGTTAGGCTGCTTACGCGCATTTACATTTTATGACCATCAAGAACGCAATCCCGAAGTTTATCGCGCTGCTTTTGGTTAGCATCGTCGTCGCCTTCATTGCGATTAGTGCGGATGGCACGATTCTCACCAAGCTGGATTCGATGACAGCCACGGAGTATGTCGAGTCCCAGCGCAAGCTTTACCACCATTCGTTTCTTCATCACTTTATTCTTTGGGTGATTGTTGGCGGTTTGTATGTCGCCAGCGTTGAGTTTATTGCTTATGTCATTGGATTATGCTTCAAAAAGAAGCCAGCAGTTTAGTTTCACATTTGTAGTGCGACAAAATGGTTAGTAGTAAGCCTCGTTGGGCGTTTTAAATCCTAGGCGGAGTCTGGGACGATTATTTAACTGTTCAGC
>CAIOUK010000271.1 GCA_903861445.1 uncultured Verrucomicrobia subdivision 3 bacterium | reverse complement strand
CTTCGGCCAGAAAACCATCGTCGAGATAGCTGGTGAGCGACGCGCCCTTGTCGCGCTTGCTCATCTTGGAACCGTCGGCATTCAGGATGAGCGGGATGTGCGCATACTTGGGCGGCTCGACGCCGAACGCGCGGAAGAGCGCGATGTGCTTGGCGGTGTTGCTCAAATGATCTTCGCCGCGAATGACGTGCGTGATGCCCATCTCCAAATCGTCCACGACGTTGACGAAATGAAACACCGGCTGGCCGTCGCTGCGGACGAGCACCCAATCGGGTTCAAGTTCCTCGCGGTCGGTGAGCGGCCGCAACACGTCGCCGACGACGAGGTCGGGAATGAGAATTGGTTCGCGCGTCATGCGGAATTTAATCGTGCCGTCCACGTGCTTGTAGGCGAGGTCGCGCGACATCAAGGCTTCGATGCGGCGCTGATAATTTTCCTTCCGCTGCGATTGGAAATACGGCCCGCGATCACCTTTGCTCGGCCCGGTGGCGTCGCCGGTGATCGGCCCTTCGTCCCAATCGAGGCCGAGCCAGCGCAGGCCGTTGAGGATGACGTCCACGGCCTCCTGCGAATTGCGCGCGGCATCGGTGTCCTCGATGCGGAGCACGAACGTGCCGCCGGTGTGGCGGGCGTAAAGCCAGTTGAACAGCGCGGTGCGCGCGCCGCCGATGTGGAGGTAGCCGGTGGGCGAAGGAGCAAAACGGATGCGTGGTTTCATATATGTATTAGTCACAGATTTTCACAGATGGACACAGATGAAAACAAAATTTGCCAGCTTGTTACTTTTGGTTTGGAGCGGAAACGGTTAACTTAAGCCGCGATGAAAATATTTTTTGTGTTCGGCCTTTTTCTGGCATTGACGCTTTGCGCAGCGACGGCGGCGGAGAAAATTCTTTTTGCCGCCAACTTTTCGCACGGCATTGCCAACGGCTGGGAGAACGTGGCGTTCTTCAAAAAGAAGACGGATTATACGGTGATGCGCGATGGGACAAATGTCTGGCTGCACGGTCTGGCAGATAACGCTTGTTCCGGCCTGACGATGAAATTGGATTTGTCGCCACCGGCGAAGCTGAAGCTGCGCTGGCGCTGGCGGATTGACGGCGTGGCGACAAATGGTTCGGAGCGCGACCTGAAAAAGTTCGACCACGCGGCGCGGGTGTTCGTGGCGTTCGACACGTTCATCGGGCCGCCGCGCTCGCTGAATTATATGTGGGCGAATGTCGAACCGGTCGGCACGGTGCTGGAGCATCCGAAATCCAGCCGGGCGCAGATCTTTGTTCTGGAATCTGGCAACGCCAGGGCTGGCCAGTGGATTACCGAGGAGCGCGACGTGGCGGCGGATTGGAACAAAGTTTTCCCCGACAAGCCAATGCCGAAGATTGTCGGACTCGGCGTGATGACGGACAGCGACAGCCTAGGCCAAACGCTGACCGGTGACTACGCGGACATTGAATTGTTGGGGGAATAAAAAAGAGCGCCCCGTTACCGGAGCGCTCTTTTGAAAGTAATGAAAATTACTTGGTGCCGAGGATCGCGTCCTTCGCAGCTTTGGCCACGCGGAACTTCACGACGCGCTTGGCTTTGATCTGGATGGCTTCCCCGGTCTTCGGGTTGCGGCCCATGCGAGCGGCGCGGTTCTTCAGGACGAGCTTGCCAATGCCGGGCAGGGTGAACGTGTCTTTCGCGTGCTTGTAGGCGAGCGCGGCGACGGAGTCGAGGATTTCGACGGCTTGTTTCTTGGACAGGCCGTTCTTCTCGGCGACGAGCGCGGCGATTTGAGCTTTGGAGAGTGCTTTTGCCATATTTAGTTCTCTTTGGTTAGGTGTTAATGTTGTTTGTTTAGTCCGAAAAAATCACGAACTTGAGACGAATTAAAAACCTTCGCGGGAATCGTGCAAGCGAAAAAAGTGAAAAAATCAAAGTTTTTTTAGACCCTGCCCGCGTGGGGCTTGACAACACAGGACAATTTCCGACCATGCGTTCGTGCCGTTGTTCACCATCCAGAACGAATTTCGCTACGAAATCACCCGGAAAATTTTCGAGGGCGGCATGGGCATCGTGTATGAAGCGGAGCAGCACGGCGCGCGCAATTTTGTCAAGCGCGTCGCCATCAAAATCATCCGGCCCAACTTCGCGAGCCAGAAGATGTTCATCGAAAATTTCGTCGGCGAGGCCAAGCTCGTCGCCGATTTGATCCACACGAACATCGTTCAGACCTATCATCTCGGCGAGGCGAACGGCGTTAGTTTCATCGCGATGGAATTGATTCGCGGCGTGAACCTCGAACAATTCACCCACCAACTGGTTGAAAAAAAACGCACGCTGCCCAAGGAACTCGCGGTATTCATCACTAGCCGTGTCGCGCGCGGTCTGGCCTACGCGCACAACAAAACCGACAAAGATGGAAAACCGATGGGCATCGTCCATCGCGACGTAAGCTTCAAAAATATCATGATTGCCTTCGAGGGCGACGTGAAGCTGACGGATTTTGGCATCGCCAAGGCGAAGGGTTTTCTCACCGATCAGGAGGGCGAGGTGGTTGCCGGCAAGCCCGACTACATGAGCCCCGAACAGGCGGATTTTCAAATCACGGACAAGCGCTCGGATATTTTTTCCACCGGCGTGGTGCTGTCCAACTTGCTAATCGGCCGGAATATTTTCAAGGGCGCGACCGCCGAAGAATCCCGCAACCGCATCATGAACCAGCCGATTCCTGATTTTCGTTCGCTCGATTCACGTATTGACGACCGGCTGAATGACATTTTACACCACTGCCTCGCGCGCGACCTCGCGCACCGCTACGCCACCGCCGACCAATTGCTCACCGAACTGGAATTTTACATCTACGGCAGCGGCTATGGTCCGACCAACGAGACGCTCGGTAAATATATCCGCGAACTTTTTGGTCAGGAACCTGTCAAGTCCGCGCCCAGCCGTCCGCACATGAAAACGATTGTTCTGGATGCGTCGGAACACTTGAAAAAAACCTCGTCTTGAGCGCATGAAACGCGCCGCCTCGTCCATCGTCAAACTGGGATTGCTCCAGACTGCTGTCTCCGCCAATCCCGGCGCAAATTTGCGGAAAACCGTTGCGCTCATCGAACGTGCCGCCAAAGCCGGCGCGAAAATCATCTGCACGCAGGAATTGTTTCGGTCGCAGTATTTTTGTCAGAGCGAAGACCACGATAATTTCAAGCTCGCGGAAAAGATTCCCGGCCCGACGACCGACGTTCTCCAGAAACTCGCGAAGAAGCTCAAGGTTGTCATCATCGCTTCGCTTTTTGAAAAACGTGCGTCCGGCGTGTATCACAACACTGCCGCCATCATTGACGCCGACGGTTCGCTTCTGGGCATCTACCGCAAGAT
>CAIOUK010000270.1 GCA_903861445.1 uncultured Verrucomicrobia subdivision 3 bacterium | reverse complement strand
TGCTGTGGATGTCCTTTTTCAAGCACCGCACGCGGTCGTTGACGGATTTGCAGGCGCAGGAATTTATCGGCGCCGCCGAGCGCAAACAGTTGGAGGCCGCCTACGATTTTCTGCTGCGCGTGCGGACGGAGATGCACTATCACACCAACCGCGCGCAGGATGTGTTGGGGAAAAATATCCAGCCGGCTGTCGCCACCAATCTCGGTTACGGCGACCGCTCGCCGAGCCAGCGCATCGAGAAATTCATGCGCGACCTCTACGTCCACATGAGAAATGTGTATCTCATCACGCGCACGCTGGAGCAGCGCATGGCGTTGGTGTCGCCGGCACAAACCGGACGAATCGCCAAGCTGCGACGGATGCTGCCCGGCGGCGCGCCGCGCAAACTGCCGGAGCCGGTGGACGGATTTCTCTTCGTGGACGGCGAGATCCGCGCGGTCAACAACCGGATTTTTCGTGATTCGCCGCGCCGGCTGATGCGGGTATTTCTGCACGCGCAACAACGGCGGTTGCAGTTGCATCCCGATCTCGCGCAACTCATCCGCAGCCAGTTGGCGTTGGTGGACCGCGAGTTTTTGAACGACGCGCACGTCCGCGAAACATTTTTGACCATTCTCGACCGGCGCGGTGAAGTCGGCCACATCCTGCGCACGATGCACGAGGTGAATTTCCTCGGCAAATATATCCCCGAGTTCGGCAAGCTGACGTGTCTGGTGCAGCACGAATTTTATCACCAATACGCGGCCGACGAACACACGCTGGTCTGCCTCGAACAACTCGATAAAATCTGGGAGGCACAGGAGCCACCGTTCAAATACTACGAGCCGGTGTTTCAGGGACTCGAACGCCCCGGCCTGCTTTACCTCGCGCTGTTGCTGCACGATGTCGGCAAGGCCGCCGCACACGAGCGCGGCCAGCACGCCCACACCGGAGCCAATCTCGCGATGCGCGCCGCGCGGCGGCTGCAACTGGAAACCGGCGCAGCCGACGTGGTGAAATTTCTGGTCGAAAATCATCTGCTCATGGCCAGCCTTTCGCAGCGCCGCGATCTGGATGATGCCAGCGTCATCCGCAATTTCGCGCGGCAGGTCGGCACGCCGGAGCGGTTGAATTTATTGATGCTGCTGACCTTTGCCGATTCGCAAGGCACCAGCGACAAGCTCTGGAGCGGCTTCAAAGATTCCCTGCTCTGGCAGTTGCATTCGCGCGCAATGGCGCTGCTCACCGGCGGCACGGAATTCCGCCGAGCCTCGGAACAGGCGCGCGAAGGCGTGCGCGAACTCGTCCGCGAATTGACGCCGGGGCGCATTACGGACGAGGAACTGGACGCGCACTTTCAGCATCTGCCGCAACGCTATTTTGAAATCCACACGCCGGCGCAAATCCAGGATGACGTGGAATTGGCGCACCGGTTCATGCACCGCCTGATTTTGGAAGGCGCGCGGGCGCTGGCTCCGGTCACTGCGTGGATTGACGAGCGCGACCGCGGCTACAGCCTGGTCAAAGTCTGCACCTGGGATCGCGCCGGCTTGTTCGGCAAAATCGCCGGCTCGTTGAGCGCCGCCGGTTTGAACATTCTGGGCGCGCAGATTTTCACCCGCGCCGACGGTATTGCGCTAGACACTTTTTTTGTGAACGACGCCCGCACCGGCAAGCTCGCGGAAAAAGACCAGCGTGAGAAATTTTCCGATCTGCTCGAAGCCGTGTTGACTGGCGAAGAGGTGGATTTCCGCGCGCTCATCGCCAAACAGGCGGCCCGCTCGAATTATTCCGCCTACCTCGGCGAACGGCTGCCGACGCAAATTGAAATTGATAACCATGCCTCGGACGAGCGGACATTGATGGAAATCGAGACCGAAGACCGCTTAGGTTTGCTCTACACGATTTCGCAGACGTTCGCGGAATTGCATCTGGATATTTCCGCCGCGCGCATCGTGACGGAGCGCGGCGCGGCGATTGACAGCTTCTATGTGAGCGATGTGGACGGCGGAAAAATTCTATCGCCGGCGCGGCTGGAACGCATCACCGCGCGGTTGCGCGAGGAAATCGGCAAGCTCGAGGCCTTTGCGTAGGGCGCAAAGCAGTTGCCAGCCGGACGGATGTCTGCTAGAAACTATCCGTCACCGTTGCGGGTGTGGTTCAATGGTAGAATGTGGCCTTCCCAAGGCTGAGACGAGGGTTCGATTCCCTTCACCCGCTCCAAGCCTCATAAACAAAGGAGATTGTGAGTTTCTAGCTTCAAAAAACTCAAAGTCATAACAGAAAGTCATAACAAGCCGCCTGAAATCTGTAATGTCGCAGAGTGCGGTTGAAGTGAATTGTTATCGTGTTCCGCCACAAATTTCAGCGTCAGAATTCCCGGCTCGCTGATTTGAATTGTGACCCGATTACCGGGCTTGAACCCGGCTCGTTCCAGCCATTGACCGGCCAGCCTAATCTTCGGCGTGACCTTGCCCCGCCAGAAATCGCCACCGGCTTCAATCTTGAGGGTGCGCGCTTTCATTCAACCTCCTTTTCTTCCCATGTCTTGTTAAGGATGAAGTCCGCCGCCTTTTGCGCCGCCGCCGCCGCCTGAACTATCAAGCGCCGGTCTTCTTTCAGCCGCGACAGCCACGCCTGAATGTAGGCTGCTGAATTGTCCAGCGTGCGCTCCACAATGCCAGCGTGACCAGATAGGAACGCCGCCCCCATTTCCGCAACCAATTCCTCTTTGGCGTATGGCGTGGAACCAAACGCCGACCATTCGCCTTCCTCGCCGCTGATGCCCTTGCGGTTCAGTCGGGAGGCGTGGCCGGTGCTGTGGGTGAGTTCATGGAACAACACCGAGTAGTATTCCTGCCCGCTGATGAAGTTTTCCGGCACTGGCATGGTGACGCAATCCAGACTTGGCGAGTAGCAGGCACGCCCGCCGCCGTGCTTGATTTCCGGCAGCTTGGGCATGGCAGACACGATGCTTTCCGCCGCCGCAATGGGGCAATGCTCGCGCTTGGTGCCGCTCTGGACGGGGATTTTGTCCGCTGGTATGTCTTCGCACTGCGCGATGTTGAACACGCTGTAATAGCGCAGGAACGGAATGGCCTTGTTTCCGGTTGGCTCGGTCATGTCGGCCACTTGCAGCCGTTTCCAGAACACCACCGGGCAAGCCCGTTCGCCTTTTTTGACGTGTCCGCCCAATTCTGCCGCCTGCTTGTAGGTCAGCCAGTGCGGGGACTCGTAACTCATGGCATGAAGCAGGAACACGTTCACGCCGCGATATTCGCGCCCGCTGATGAGGTTGCGCGGCATCTGCTCGCCGCCACGCCACGGCTTTTGCCACGGCACCACGCCCTTTTCCAGTTGACCGATGATGCGGTCAGTAATGACTTGATATGCGTCATTGTTCATTCACTCTCGTTTCTGGCTGGCACCTGTTTGCGCAGGCTGGCTGCTAGTTTGATTCACTCTCACCGGCAGCCTGCCAGCCGTTCATTCGGTGAGGGATTCCACTAGTAAGGAGCGTGCTACCGGAAGAATTCTTTTTTTCCCAGACCGTCACCGCACTGCCCACCCCCATGCCCCCAATTCGCTGCGGTGATTTGATAACATCCCTGCCTTCTGATGGAGATTCAGGTTTGAAAAAGCGGCGTAAAACGAAGCGTGATGCAATCCATACCTTCGGTTCAGGAGGTTGGTGAGGGCTTGGGCAACCTTCGGTAACGAAGGATGGTTGCCTTGAGCAACCTCCGGAAACGGAGCTTTGACCACCCCTTGCGCGCCCCTAAAACCCGTAGTAGGTTCCCCGCCAAGTATGAGATTCGGCCCCAATTATCATAATGCCCGGCAGATGCAAACCAAGCTTTTACAAGCTGTTTGTGACGAAAAGACCTCTGCGCGTGACCGCGCACAATGCGCGAAGGCTTGGACGGAAGTGGAACGGCTTAAACGGGAGATGCGCGGCATCCCGCCACTGGCGGCGGCGAAGTTGAGCGAACTTGGCGCGGGCATGAAGAGGGCGAAACCGGCGGCGCTGAAAGAACCGGTGGAACTTGAGCCGGAAGAAGTCAGTGAGGCGGCAGAGGTTTAGTTTTAAGGTAAATCAAATACCTAATAAATTTGGAATTACAGCCCAGCCAACAAACAGACCGACCAGCCAACTTGCCAACGCATTTAGCCGTTGCTTGTAACTGATGAAATACAGGGATAACCACGTCGCGATTATCAATGGAACTGCGAAAGTTGGGTGAAGACTAAATAATCGGAACAAATATATCGCCGTCAGCGCCGCACCAAACCCACCAAAGATTTCCAAATAAGGCATGAGGCGAATTCTTAATGGCATGGGTAATAATAAACTTAATGGAACTCCCACAATGATGTTGGTGAGCAGCCCACCAAAGACCGGGACACCTATGATTACTAATGCGTATGCAATAACTGTTTTCATTTCTTAAAAACGATTTGACCGTTGGACAGTTGCCAGACCTTATATTCTGCCTCGAAATGTCCTTGGGCGACAGCTAGGCAATACTCTGTAATCGCTTTGTTTATGTCCTTGGGGACGCCTTTGCCTTCCTCGTAGCAACTGGCAAGGTTGCAATGGGCAACCGTCAAACCTTGAACCGCCGCACGGCGATACCATGTCACGGCTTGCTCTAAATCTTTCGTAACGCCATCGCCATGCTCATAGCAGTTGCCAAGGTTGTTTTGGGCCGTCGCCAGTCCTTGCTTCGCTGCGCGTCCATACCATTCCGCCGCCAGCTTCAAATCCTGCGTCACGCCTCGGCCTCGGTCATAACAACTGCCGACATTCCCTTCGGCTTCGGAAAATCCACGCTTCGCTGACATCAAGAACCAATCAAATGCCTCGGCGTAGTCCTGCTGGACGCCGTGACCGTGAACGAGACAGAGGCCGTAATTGTTTTGGGCTTCAACTTGCCCTTGATAGGCTGCCGAGCGGCACCATCTGGCTGCCTGCGCAAAGTCGGTTTTAACGCCGAGTCCCAGAAAGTAGCAGCCAGCAAGATTGTTTTGGGCAACGGCAATCCCTTGTTCGGCTTTGGCCTGATATAGTTTGGCAGCGGGAATTTGTTTTTCTTGAACGCGGCCAATCTTGGTATTCCACCATTCGCGGAGGGTGAAGTTACTGACCTTGGCGAAAGACCATTCGAGGGCGAAGCGGGCATCTTCATCGCCTTTTTTTGAGGCCATTTTATACCATACCACCGCTCGTAGATAATTGATGGTGGTGCCAGTGCCGGTGGCGTAACAGCGTCCGAGCTTGAACTGTGCCTCTGGCCAGCCGCGTTGCGCCGCCAATAGGAAGTTCTCAAAGGCAAACCAATCGGACTGGGGGACAAGGTAGCCTTCGCTATGGCAAAGTCCCATGACATACATGGCGTTTGGATGTCCCAAGTCGGCAGCCCGCTGGAGCCAGCGGAATGATTCGGAAACATCCATGCCTTTCACCGCCTGCGGAACGGGCAAGCTTTTGCTCTCCAGCAACCATTTGGCCGGATCGGAAACGCCCATCGCCTGAAACTGGTCGTCATCGTAGCCGGTCAGTAGTTCGATGGCTTCAAGGTCGCCAAGAAGCGCAGCCTTGAGAATCCATTTGTAGGCGATTTTGAGTTCGGATTGAGGCATGGCGCAAAGCTAGTTTTTCTGGCGCTTGGATTCAGATTCTTCCCTCCAATCGCGCCGTAAATATTCAACGTTTTTAAGAAGTGTTTTAGCAGAAGGGAAGAAACAAAGTGGCGATATTTCAATTGTAGAAGTCTTGTCATCTCCCCATGCTCGACAATTTCCGCACTCCCAACTGACACATTGGCTCCAAAGCATTCCCTTTGGCGGAAACAATTCCTCGCCGCATCTTCCACAATAATATTTTGTTCGGTCAACTCTGTGGCTAATGAAGAATTCCAGCAACCCGCCCACCAATGCGACGCCCAAACCCGTCCCGGAAAAAAAGAGTCCCATAAAACAGGCCGAGTGAATCAAACCTAAAACCCCACCCTGATCTTCCAAGAATTTGAACCCTGCGAGAGAAATAGCAAACACAGCTATACAGCCAATTAAAGATGATCGTGTCATAATCCTGTCAGTCTGATTCCTTGCGTGACAACCCACGGAAATAAAAAGGGCGCGGACTCGACGCACCCTTGTCAGAGGCACCGCGAAGCGCCTTTTCAGAGAATACGCCAAGCCGCGCCGATGGGCGCGTGCTTGGGCAGGGTCTCTGAAGTGAAAATTCGCGGTTTTCTGACAAGACCGTAGCCGTTGCTACGCAAAATTGTGGTTTAGATTATTTTCTGGTTCGTTGTTTATTCGGACGGTTCTGTTATGCCCCCGGCAGCGGCGCGATGCAAGTCATTTGCGTCATGGGCGTTCGTCAGCGATAATGGCGGAGGTGAGCGCCACTGAAATAAAGACGAGAACCGGCACCGCAGAACGGCGGGGTGCAGGTGTCCCACTGCGTCCGAGCGAATGGGATTTTAGGGGCATCAATCCCAACCACTTGGATGCCATTTTATTTTACGAGCGAGCGAGGAACGACCGGAATCTGAAACGCGGGCAGGCGCTGATAAAAGAAAACCGTCGGCAAATTTCAAGCTGGGGTGCAGGTGAATTGGCGAAGGAAAATCTTGTTTCCCAGTTACCCGGTGCAATTCCCGATGATGATTACAAATGCTGGGATATTATTGCGGCTTGCTGGATGTGTAAAAAATTTCCTATGCCGTGGATGGAATTGCGCCGCCGCGAACAAGATGAAGCCACAAGACGATACGCTGCCGGTGTTTCGACAATTCTTGGCTTCCGCATTTTAAGCCGAACGGAACTCGACAGAATTGAGGCAACCGAAAAATCCTTTAGGCGGCATTTCACTGGCAGTCGGTTGATTGACGGCTCGAAGACACGAATCATCATTGAGGTGGATTGGGCGCGGCTGGATGACCCTGTCTTGAAACCGATTTTTGCAGGTCTCGTTAAGCAGCGGCCATCGGGGATTCGCCCCAAAAAGCGCGCAACCGGGAAAATGGTGGCTCCTCCGTTTCATAAACTAAAACAGCTTTCGGCATGGCGATTACAAGCCAAATACGGCTATAAGAAGGCGACGCAAGTGATTGCCGACCGCGAAGAAGCATTCCCAAAGAAATCTGAATACGATTCAGAGCTTTTCCCCCAATATCAAAATTCTGGCGCGTGGTATAAGGCAGTTGCCGCCGGTAACAATTTTGTAATCTTCGGTCGCTGACACCTCTCCGAAGGCACCCCCCTCATGGGAGAGTAGCAGGAAATTCTAGCTAATGGTTTCTTGCGTCACATATGGCGCAGACCAACAACACAAACGCCGAGCGTGGCGGCCAAGAATTCTCCGCGCAACCGCTCGTGGTGCCAGCGGCTAATGGCACCGATTCATCCGACTGGTTCCGGCTGCCCAAGCCCAAGCAACGGCTTTGGGGAATGAGTAGGACGACATGGAACGAACTCTGTGATGGCGGCAAGGTGAAGTGCATCACCCTTCGCAAGCGCCATGCAGTTCGTGGCATTAAGCTTATCTTCCGCCCTAGCGCAGAGGCTTACCTAAAAAGTCTGTTGGACAGCAAGGAGGCGGCATCGTGACGCGGGAGCTGCCAAGTTTCGTGCGTGATATGCTGGCCGCGCCGCCGCGCGCGGGCAATGGTGTTCACCCTTGGATGTTCAAGGTTGCCCGGCAACTTCTCGCTCATTTGCCTGCCGTGGAAATCGTCGCCCTGCTGGAAAGCCGGTTGCAAGATTGTGGGCGTCACGTCCCTCGTAAAGAAATCGAAGATGCCGTTAGGAACGCACTGCCTTGTGCATGGCAACCGCGTGGCAAATCTACGCCGGTGCCGACCGCCGCCAAGTGGCCAAGTGTGAATCAAGAGCAGCGTGAAGCCATTGTGCGCGCCGGTGACGGTCTGGCCGACCTTTGGGAACTGTCCAAACCGCGCATTGATGACAATGCCGCACACACGGAAGAAATCATTGACCGGCTCTTTCCGGGCAATCCGCTGTTGTGTTGCGGTAAATCAAATTCAGAATTTTACACTAGGCCGCGCGAAGATTGGCGCGGGGAACTGTCCTCGCTGGCGTTAATCGTGCCGTCGCCCATGTCCAAGATTTTAGGTGTGACGAAAGAAGGCAAACCCAGCAAACACACTTTAGACAACACCGGCCAGCGCCGTTTCCTGATATGCGAGTTTGATACCGGCGCGGCGGACGAACACGCGGCCTTGCTGCTGCACTTGGCCGGATACG
>CAIOUK010000269.1 GCA_903861445.1 uncultured Verrucomicrobia subdivision 3 bacterium | reverse complement strand
GTCAATGTTTTCATAACGTTTTTCCCATTGCCACACACCAGCAATTTCCACGGCTTTCCAGAAGCGTTCCCAAGCTCCTGAGTCTGGCCGTAAAATGTTTGCCGGCTCCCACATATATGCTCCTTTAGCCCACCGATATTCAAGCTTACCGGCTTTGAATTCGACTTGATGACATGTCCCGTTGTAGCCGCCAATCTCAAAGCACATCGTTGTTGGCTCGTGTTTTTGCATATTAAAATAAACTGCCTTGAACAGGTTTCGCTGGCCCTTCAGTTCCCCACAATTTCGTTATCATTTCCCTCTGTGGTGTGAACGGGCATTTGGCTTTGTGCTGTTTCTGGCTAGGATCAATGTGCCGCAAAGCTAATTGTGCACCCGTTATCAGAGCCGTTTTGCCCAATTTCTGATTCAATTCATGCGTAGCGTCGTCCAGAGCACCCCACCTCTCCTCGTTCGTCCTACCCCATAAAGTTGGATGTGTGTCTAAACGCTCAAGATTGAACATCACGATTCTAATCTGGCGAACTGGTCTCTGTCTCCCACCCATGATTTCCCGAAACATTTGCTCCAAAACTGAATTAATCACTGAGTTCAAAAACTGCGGATGCTTGAATCTAAAACTCGTTCCAACTTCCGTAAAATCGTTGAATCGGACGGCTAGACTGAATTCCCTGGCCTGCATCTGTTCCCTGCGCAATTGACCAGTTATACGTGTAGCTTCGCTCAACATAAAGGTCAGAGCTGCTTCGTAATCATGTTCGTCTAGTGGCAATGTAGTTGAGCTTGAAATCGTGGTCCTGTCCTTAATTTCCAATACTAGCGGTTCATTCCACACACCATTCGAGAACAACCACATCTGCTGTCCCCAAATCCCAAACTTCTGCTTTAACAACATCGAAGGCAATTTAGCGACATGTCCGAACGTAAAGGCTCCAAATGCTGCCAAACTCCGCTGCCTATTCTTCCCAATCCCGGACATCTCTTGAACAGGTCTATCTTTAAGAAACTCTTTTTCTCGACCTGCCTCCACTTCCAGAAACCCGACGCCCTTTGCAGCATCAGTAGCGAGTTTGGCCAATTTTGCAGAATTTCCTAGACCAGCAGTGACGGGCAGACGAACCTCTTTTTTAATACGTTGCTGGATTCCTCGAACATAATCCGCAGCCGTCGTGTTCCGCCAAATACATTCGTCAAAGCTGGTGAAATCCAAGAACCCCTCGTCAATTGAGTAGGGGACGAGCGTAGGGGCGTATTCCTCAAGGATTAAAAACATCTGCCTACTCAATTCTCGGTAAGCGTCGTAGTGAGGTTTGCAAAGAACACCAGATGGACACAACCGCTTCGCCTCAAAACAAGCCGTGCCAGTTTTGATACCGTATTTTTTAGCTATTCGATTTGCTGCAATCACAATGCCATCACCTCTCCTCCCACCACCGACCCAAACTGGCCTTCCTTCCAACGATGAATCCAAAGCAATTTCACAGCTAGCGAAGAATGAATCGCCATCTACGTGCAAAATTCGGTTGTTTCTGGCTCTCATAGGCAGCAGAGACGTTACGCTCACTTCTGCCTCCGTCCATGCCAAGTTGTTCACACAGGTTGAAGCCTTGGAAAATAGAGGGTTTTGCGGGCCGGTTCTTCGCGTAGATAATGGGTGAAGACGATTTCATGGGCGAACAGCGAAGCCCATTCAAAAGCTGCGGTCCGGTCTTGGTCAGTTCCGCCAATCAATTCATGCTGTCCGTTAGGAAGTTTGACAAGTTTGGCCTGACCGAATTGCTGGATGATTTTGGTGCGATAGCGTAGTGGAATCAGATTTTTTAGTTTCATACGCCTTGAGTTTAGGCGATGGGGTAGGACAACGGCTGTCCACGGCTTAAAATAGTAAAAGGTTTCAGAAGCTCATTGTCCGATATGCGTTTCAGCCGTTATGCTCCAAACATAACGCGAGCTTGATTTGAATGCTGGCCAGAAAAATTACAAAGCGAATCCGCCATCAAAATAATTTCACCTAACATGAAAAACCCTGACGCAATCGCCATAGTCCACAAGGTTCTTGCAATCGAAGACTTCAACCGCACAGCACAGATTCTTCTCGTGCTGTTAAACAAGGCACAACACCAGCACCCAGGAAAGAAGCGGTGTCTTTACCTTGAAATTGACGGGCATCGGAATTCAAAAGGGGATTTTGACCGCGATATGTTTGAGTTGCAGACCAAATTCATGTTGGATTTTTTGCTTCAATTTCTGACCCGTGTTGAAATGCCGGCAGGCTCAATTCAGAATCCAAACCCACAGAACGACGCAATTCCAGAAAGCCTAAATCTCATCAAAGTTGACAGGCCATCTGACGGGTTGGGTGATTTCAAAACGAACCCGCGATTTTGATTCGATCTCCACAGCTTGAATGTGCGGTTGTCTGGATGAGGGAGGGATTTGGGTAATTCAAAAATTATTTTCTTAATCAAAATAGGGCGGCCAATCTGATACTGAAATCTGATACTACTTGGCAAAAATCGAGCCTTTTTGGGGTGTTTTAAGGGACACTTTGTGGGTTTTTGAAAAGCGAGAAAAGCCCCGTGGTTACTACCGATTTCCTTCAAATGCACTTGGGGGACAGCAACCCTATCGTGAATTAGCAAACCAGCGCCTTCAGCCACTCGGCCATCTCTCCAAACCATTGATTCTAATGCAGTATTTTGCGATTGCCGGTTTTAAGCTTTGGTTGTTTGTGACCAACTCGAACCGTTCTGGAACGGCGGCGGCAAAGCGCAGCCGGAAATTAACTGCAACCAGTCGCGATGGCAAGTGGGAAACCTTTTCCAACTTCGCAAGCCGCGCGTCCAGCCATCGGAAAACACTGAAAGGCTGAAACCTGAAATTTTCTTCGTCCCTTCGCGTTCTTCGCGCGACTCAGCTTCTGCCCTCTGACTTCCGGTCTGCCAAGACCGGCGCGCACGGAGTGACGCGCCCTACCATCCAAATACAAATCTTCCTGCCTTGGCGGTTAATCCTCCGACCTCCGCTTTCAGGTCTCAAGCCTTACCTTTTTATGTGTCCCGCAATGTGTTGCCAGTGTGTCTAAAAAAATGGAAAATTTTCTGTTGCCAAACCGCCGGCTCCGCATTATATTTTTTCACAATCCGGAAACAGCCTGAATTAAAAATAATTAAACCCGCTGAAAACCCAAGCTGGGCCGTGTGCAAAGCAGCGGATCAATATTTAATAACCCTAAAAAATCTGATCATGAACCCGTTCAATTCTGCGCCAGCCGTCGTCGCCCACCCGCAATTTAAACCGTCAACCCTGACCCAGAATACCCACCGTATGCAAACTCGTCCCATGAAAACCAATCTGTCAAACCCGCTCCGTCTGGCCGTGCGCCAGCTCGCCGTCCTCGCGCTGCTCGTCGCCGTGCTATGCCTCGGCCCGAGTGCCAAGGCGACGACTTATACAAATAGTGTTGCCGGCTACTGGAGCGCCGCTGGCAGTTGGACGGGCGGCAGCAGTGTGCCGCCAACCGGTGGCGCGCTCGACGCCATCATTCAGTTCAAGCCAACCGCCGCCCTCAACAGCACCAACGACCTGGCTAGCACGACGTTTCTGCTCAATCAGATGTCGCTGGTGGCTGCGTTTGCCACGACCAACACGTCTGTCAACTCTCTGGTGTTCACCAATGCAAGTGCGCTGATCACCAATTCCGTCGCCACCAACCTCGTCATCAACTCGGCGGTTACCTTGGGCGCCAACCTGACCGTTGGCGCGGTTGCGTCCGGCTCAATCATTCTCAACAGCAACATTTCTCAAAGCGTGACGGGTTCCAGCCTGACCAAGCTTGGCGCTGGCACACTCATTCTTACCGCCTCGAACTCCTACACCGGCGGCACGACCCTCAGCGCGGGCATTTTGGAAGTGGATAACAACAATGCTATCGGTGCCGGCCCGTTGATAATTAGCGCCGCCAGCACGTTGACCAACAATGTTAATGGCGTCATTTTGACCAATAACATCGGCATGGCTGCCGCCACAACGATTGGCATTCCGGCGGGAACGACCAATATCTTTGGTGGCATCATCACCAACATGTCAGGCTCCTTTACCAAGCAAGGCTTGGGCACACTGGTTTTGACCAACATATTGACCAACAGTGCTCCGCTTGCTGTCAATGCTGGCACCTTGGTTTTGAATGGTGTCACCGGGATTCAGGGATCTGGGGGGAGCACCTATAAGGTCGATACTGGCGGCACGCTCGTGATCGGTAACACCACACCAGTATATGGCTCCAGCGCTGCTTTTACTTTGGGTAACGCCTCCGGGTCCACCGGCACCGTCAATCATACCAATGGTGCATCCACGTATACATCCACCGTGGCTGGCCCTGTCATTGGCGCCGCCGTTGGCGGCATCGGTATCTATAATCTGAGCGGTGGCACGCTGACGACCATAGCAGGGTCGCTTACCAAGGGTGTTCTGCTGGGTAACGCTAGCTCGTCAACGGGCACATTTAATTTAAGTGGAACAGGAACATTGAACGTGCTGAGTGGCTCCACCTTGCAGATATCGGGCTCGGTGGTTGCCATCGGCGTAACCAATGCCACTGGCGTATTCAACCAGACCAACGGCACGGCTAACGTCGCCGAATTGCGCATGGCCGGCGCGGACAGCTTCTCGGTCAGCAATACCGCGACCTTGAATCTTCAGGGCGGCACGTTTATTGCCACCAACTTCACTTATCTTTCCGCTGGTAACTACTGCACCTCGTCCATTGCCATCAGCGGAGCGGATGTGTCCCTGAACAGTTTTCCGACCACGCGCGGCACCGGCTCGGCGGCCACTCTCACTCTCAACGGTGCCGTGTTGCGCAGCCTCACCCCTGTCAACCCCACCGCCAACAACAACTACCTGACTTTCATGGGTGGCTTGACGGCGGCTTATATCCAGACCAATGGTGTTACCATTAACACGGCCAACGGCAGCATCACCATCGGCCAAAATCTTTTGACCGATCCGGTCTCGACCGGTGGCGGTCTGACCAATGCTGGCGCGAACACCCTGACCCTTTCCGGCATCAACACCTACACCGGCCCGACGGTTATCACCGCAGGCGAACTGGTGGGTGCCACGGGCGGTTCCAGCTCGAACAGCGCCGTTACGGTGTCCGCGGGGGCCACCAACGGCGTGCAGGTTTTGGCGGCGGGCGGTCAATGGGTTTGCAAGACGCTGACTTATAACGCCGGCACGACCTACGTGGATTTTGATTTTGGCGGATTGACGCCCAGCACCGCCACGGCACCGCTGCAGGTGACCAACGCCCTGACCTTTAACAGCACGCCCACCGTGCTGCTGCGGAACCTGGTGGGGGTGACCAACGGGGTTTATCCGCTTATCCAATACGGTAGTGTTTCCGGCGCGGTTCCCACCGCTTTCACGTCGGCCTTCGTGAGCGGCAGCATCAGCAACGACACGGTTCATAATGTTCTGGTGGCCGTGGTGATCGGTGGCAATTCCGCTAACAACCCGTTGCTCTGGTCAACGAATAGTGGCAACTGGAATATCAATGCCACGGCCAATTGGAAAGACACCAACGGCGTGGCCGGCAAAGTTTATGTCGATGGCACTACTGTTATTCTTGACGACACGGCGACCGGCGCTGGAACTATTCTGGTGACCAACACGGTGGTGGTTTCACCTGCCAGCGTGACGGTCAACGTGACGAACAAGAATTACACCATTTCCGGCAGCGCGATTGCCGGTTACGGCGTGCTGACCAAGAACGGCACGGGCACGCTGACGCTCAATGGCACAAACACCTACAGCGGTGGCACCGTGGTGAATGGTGGCACGGTGGTGGCGGCCAACACAACCGCTGCTATCGGCACCGGTCTCCTGACCCTGAACAGCGGCACCACCTTGTCCAACAGAGTCACCGGATCCTTGTTGAATCCAATTAATCTGGCCGGCAATGGCACGGTGGGAACCCTCAGCGGCATGACCCTCACCGCTGGTAACAACATTACCAATAGTGGCAGCTTGACCCTCAGTGGGGCGGGCACGGTGACGCTCACCGGTTCAAATACTTTTTCCGGCGGGTTAGTCCTGAACGGCGGCACACTGACGGCTTCTAGTGATGGGAATCTTGGTGCGTCTGGAGTTGCGGTTACGGTCACCGCAAATTCCACCCTAGCACTGGGCCAGGGAGCAACCTATAACCGCAGCATCTTTTTAAATGGTGCCAATTTATTCTCCCCGGGTAACAACAATCCTATCATTACTGGTCCGGTCACTGGGTCTGGAAGTATAACCAACAATGGGGGCAACTCCGGGGGTTCTTCTTTAACGCTCAGCAGCGCGAACAATACCTTCACTGGGTCTGTTAATCTTGGATATGGAGCAAATGCTAGCTCAACCGGTCCAACTATTACCGTAGCCAGTTTGGCGGACAGCGTAGGCGCGGGCAATATCGTTTTTAATTACACATGGCCCGCATCCACAACTACATTTAGCTATGCGGCAAATGCGGTTGTTCCTTTGGCATTGACCAATCGCCAGATTGTTTTGGCTACCCCTGCTGGCGCGAACGGTATTCCTAATAATACAATACAAAACAATAATGCCACCTACCCCATAATAATCATCAAGGATCTTTCCGTTACCGCTACTTACGTTGGGACGCATCCGCTGATATTGGGTGCGGTGGCTGGTCCGACAAATGTGTTCGCCGGTAACATTGGCGATGGGACAAGCGGTGTGTTCGTGTCACTATCGAAATCCGGTGGTGGCACGTGGGTGCTCTCCGGCAACGTGACCAACTCGGGGCCCCTGAACGTCGGGGCCGGAATCCTGAAAATGTCCGGCACCAACAGCAACTTCAATGTTCTCCAAGCCGGCACCTTGAATCCCCCCGGAGCAAACTATTTCTTGGGACTCCAGTCGCTCCCGTCCACCGCGAGCATCTCTGTATCGCATACGGGCGGCTCTGGCGGTTTGCAAAACTTTTTCTTGTTGGACGACTCGGCCACCCCGGCCTCCCGGTCGGGAGTCAACCTGAACTTCACCAACCAAAACAACTCGCAAAATACGTTTGGAGTGTTTGTCGGCAACAACAGCCTCGCCAACGGCGGGACGAGCTCCAGCACAACGACTGGTAGCACCATCCAGTTGGGTAATTTGAATTTTGCCCAGGGTGTCGCCGCAGCAACATTAGGCCAAGGCATCATCGTAACCAACGCGAATGGCTACAAGCTCCAGCTCGCCAACGTGAACGTCAATTTGGTGGCGGCTTATGCCAGTGCCTGGCCAGTCCTCTTGCAGGCTGACGGGCCCCTGCTTATCAGCGGGAACGTGCAGCAGGCGGCTGGCAGTGGTGGCACGACCACCCTGCAGTTGGCTGGCGTCTCGACGGGCAGCTCGTTCTCGGGCAATATCCTGAACTCTGCGGACGGAACTCCCAAGGCGTTGTCCCTCACCAAGAGCGGCACCGGCACCTGGACGCTCTCGGGCGCCAATACTTATAGTGGAGCTACGACCATTAGCGCCGGCACCTTGATCATCAATGGCAATTCCGCCGGGGTCACCAATTTGGTGACGGTCTCGGCGAATGCCACCCTCGGCGGCGCGGGCACCATTGGTGGCATGGTCACCAACCTGGCGAACAGCACGCTGCTGGTGGGCAGTGCCTATGGCTCGGCGGGCACGCTCACGCTGACGAACGGTCTGGGTTTAAATGGCGCGAAATTGATCTTCAGCCTGACGAATACCACGGCGGGAAATTACAGTCAGGTGGCCATCACCAACGGCACCTTCATCGTCAATGGTAATAACACCATCCAGTTGGTGGCGGCGGGAGCGCTCCCCACCGGCATCTACACATTGATTACCAACTGGGGTGCCGGGCGCACGTTGTCTGCCAACCAGTTTGTGTTTGCGCAAACAGGCACGACGAACTGGACGCCGAGCGCCGGTGCCACGTTGACCATCACTAATGGCCCGAACAGCGTGGTGCTGGCCGTGAGCGGTGCCTCGGCGACCTTGCCTCCGGGAGTTTGGAAGGGCGCGGTCAACAACACTTGGGACACCGCCACGCCGAACTGGTTTGGAGGTCTCTATGCGGACGGGCAGGCTGCGATATTTGACGACACGGCCAGCCTCTTTACAGTGGTCAATGGCGCGGGCTTCAGCCCGAATCCCGGCTCGGTGACGTTCAGCAACAGTGCCAACGCTTATACGATTGCGGTGCCGATCCAAGGCAGCGGCGCGTTGACCAATGCCGGCACCGGCGTCACGGTGCTGGCGGCGACGAACAGCTACACGGGCGGCACATTCGTGAACGCGGGCACACTGGTCGCGGGCAGCACAATCAACGCCTTTGGCGGCGGCTTGGTGACTTTGAATGGCGGCAGTTTGTCCAACAACGTCACGGCTACGCTTACGAATAGCCTGAATCTGGCGGCCAACGTCACAGTGGGTGTGGTCGCCAACACAACGCTGACCCTCAACGGCGTCATTACCAACAGCACCAGCGTCGCGACCAACCTGATCAAGGTTGGTGCCGGCACGTTGACGCTGAATCCCGGAGCGAACACGGACACGGTTTCGAATCTGGTGGTGGCTGCCGGAACGAATTTAATCACCGGCGGCACGGTGACAGTGAGTGCGGCGGGAACCGCAAACAGTGGCACGACGGGGAGTGGTTTGATTATCAGCGGCAGCAGCAGTGCGCTGACGGTGGCGGGCGGGACCGTGAATACCACGACGTTTGTCTCCATCAATGGTGGCGGCACGCTTAACATCAACAGTGGTGTCTTTAACCTAACGGGCGGCAATTCGCTTCTTTGCGGCTACGCTAGCGCCGGAACGGTCAATCTCAACGGTGGAACTTTGAGTCTGTCTAGTTTAAAGTTACAACCCACCGGTTCGACTGGCGTCGCCAATCTCAACGGCGGCACCTTGAAGACGAGTGCTATTAATTATGGCGCAGGGACCGGCATAGTAAATTTTAACGGGGCCACCGTGCAGGCCACAGCCAGCACGACCGGTTTCACCTACGTCACCAACAACATGACCTATAATATTTCGACGAATGGGTTGGTTTTCGACAGTCAGGCTTTTAGCGTGACCAATGGTTCGCCGCTGGTTCACAACTCGGTTCTGGGTGCGACGGCGGATGGCGGCTTGACCAAGATCGGCACGGGCACGCTGACGCTCACCAATGCAAATACTTACATGGGGAACACCACCATCAGCACGGGCACGCTGGCGTTGGCGAGTTCAGGGTTGATTACCAACTCGGCGAGCATCGTGGTGGCGAGCAATGCGATCTTCAATGTGTCCGGTTTGAGCAGTGCCTTCACGCTGCAACAAGCAACGAGCCAGACCTTGAGCAACAGCGCGCCGGGGGCGATCATCAACGGCACGAACAATTGCAGCGCGGGCACCATTTCATTGGTCTATGACGGCGTGAATCCGTCTTTCATCCAGACCAACGGCGGGATGACGCTGTCCAGCAGCACGACCTTCATGGTCAACAACACGGGCGGAAATCTGGCGGCGGGCAGTTATCTGCTCATCGCCACCAACGCCAACGGCCTGGTCACCAACAACGGCACCGGCCTGCCGGCCGTCACCTTGGGCGGCAACACCAACGGGGTCACCAGCGTTTCGCTGGTGAATACCAACTACCAGTTGTATCTGGTGGTGGCGAGCGGCGGCGGCGGCGGCAGCACGATTGTCACGACGAACACATTGACGCCGGTGGGCAGCAGCGCGGCCTACGGCAGCTTGGTGACGTTCACGAGCACGGTGCAGACGAATTCGCCGCTGGGGACGGCCACGACTGCGGGCAGCAACGTGGTGTTCTATGTGGGCAGCACGGCGGTGGCCACGAATCCGGTTAACAGCGGTGTGGCGACTTATAGTGTCGGCAATCTGACCGTTGGCAGCTACACCGTTACGGCGGCGTATTTGGGCGATGGCACGAATTTGCCGAGCACGAATAGCGTGAGCCTGACCATCACGCAGGCGGTGGCGGTGTATACGGCGGGGGTGAGTTTGGTATCCTCGAGTCCGACGAACGGGTATCACAGCGGGGTGAACTTCACGTCGGCGGTGCCGGCGTATGTGAACAGCGGGAGCGTGATTTTCCTGGCGACCAACGGTGGTTTTGGGGCAGTGATCAGCACGAACGGGATTACCAACGGGATTGCCTACAGCCTGACGATTACGAATCTGCCGCGCGGGACGAACGTGATCACGGCGCAATATGCGGGTGACGCGAATGTGTTGGGCTGGACGAATTCGATTTCGCAAGTCACGACGAATCATCCGCCGGCGGCAGGGAACTACAATTTGTCGTGGGGCAAGGGGACGGCGAACAAGGACATCGCCATCACCAACGTGCTGGCGAATGCCACGGATGCGGATCAGGATGTGCTGACGCTGATCTCGGTGCCGACGATCAGTTCCAACGGCGTGGTGCTGACCACCAACGCCATCAACATCCAATACACCGGGCCGTTGACGAACGACGACAGCTTTGCCTACACCATCAGCGACGGCAATGGTGGGACGGCGGTGGGGTATGTGATTATTGCGGCGACGAACAGTGTGAGTGCGCCCAGCGGCTCCATCGGGGTGGTGGGCGGGCAGGCGACGGTGGTGTTCTTCGGGATTACGGGCGACCAGTATGTGGTGGAACGCAACACGAACCTGACGAGCGGCATATGGGTGCCGATCAGCACGAACACGGCGCCTGACAGCGGAGCCATCACGAATACCGACTACTTCCTCGACTTGGGCGGGAACATACCGGGTGCGGCGTATTACCGTCTGCAAACCCATTAATCTGAAGCAACCAACCCTGATATGAAAACCCTAATTCTGGCCGGAGCCTTGTTGTTAAGCATGGTGGTGGTCACGCCGGCGGCGGTGGCCACGTTCAACAGCCCCGTGCTGAACACGAACATACCGGATGCGAATCTGACGGGCATTTCATTGTCCACCAACGTGAGCGGGTTGAGCGTCAACGCGATCACGAACGTGACCGTGCGGTTGAATCTGACGAATGGTTACAGCGGGGATTTGCATGCCTATCTGCTGCTGCGTTCGACCAATGGCAGCTGGGCCAAGGCGATTCTGTTGAACCGGGTGGGGCGGACGAATGCGACGGATTTTGGTTATGCCGCGGCGGGGACGAATCTGACGTTTAGCAGCGACACCACGCAGGGGTATGCGGACATTCATACTAATAGCAATCCGGTATCGGGGACGACGTATCTGGCGGATGGGCGGACGAACAATCCGACCTCGAGTTTTCTGGGGGCGACGGCGACGCAGCGGCTGGATGTCTTTACCAATCAGAATGCGAACGGGACGTGGACGTTGTTTGTGGCGGACGTGGCGGGGAGCGGGGATCAGACCACGCTGGTGAGTTGGGGGCTGGACATTGGCGTGGGGATAGTCCCGACGACGACAACGCTGACGGCGGCTCCTTCCACTAATACAACTTACGGCGACAGCGTGACCTTTACGGCGACGGTGGTGACCAACGGCACCGCCACGGCGGGCAATGCCGGGGGCAGTTTTGTGTTCAAAACGAACGGAACCGCCGTGGCCACCAACAGTATTTCCGGTGGTCAGGCCAGCTATACGACCAGCACGTTGGGGGCGGGTTCGTATAGCATCACGGCGGAATATTCGGGGGACATCAATTACGGCACCAGCACGAATGCTTTGACGCAGAACGTGAACAAGGCGAATTCGAGTGTGACCGCCCCGACGTTGGGGAGCTATACCTACAACGGTTCACCGCAGGGACCGAACAGCGGTTCGACGAAGACGGGTTCGAGCGGGGGAATCACTTATTTCTATTCGGGCACGGCGAATGACAGCACGAGTTGGTCGAGCAGCACGCCGCCGACGAAGGCGGGCAGCTACTTGGTGACGGCGAATTTGGCGGGGGACAATAATTTCAACGGAGCGTCGTCCACGCCTGAAGCCTTCACGATTGCGCGGGCGGGAGCCAGCATCACGGTCACGCCCTACAGTGTGACGTATAACGCCGGCAGTCATACGGCGACGGTGGCGGTGATCAGCGGCGTGAACGGGGAGACGAACACGACGGTGGGCACGGTGGACGTGAGTGCGACGACGCACACAGCCGCGGGCAGCTACCCGAGCGATTTGTGGACGTTCATGCCGACGTTCAATTACAGCACGAACTTTGGCACGGTGAGCAACGCGATTATTAAAGCGACCACGACCATCACTTTGGATGGGACGACGAACTTCCTGTATAACGCGACGGGGCAGACGCCGACGAACATGATCAGCAGTTTGTCGAGTGGAGCATGGAGCACGAATTATGTGGGAGTGGG
>CAIOUK010000268.1 GCA_903861445.1 uncultured Verrucomicrobia subdivision 3 bacterium | reverse complement strand
TCATCGCCAAGCCGAACAAGTTGCAGGGGCGCAAACGGTGGATTGCATTTTTTCATCATCCGCAAGGCACTTTGTTCGTGGACGACGGCGCGAAAAAGGCCTTGCGTGAACTGGGCAAAAGTTTGCTGCCGCCCGGCGTTGCGCGTTGCGAAGGTGAATTTGTCAGCGGCGACGTGGTGCGGATTTGCGATTTGGACGGAACGGAATTCGCGCGGGGCATCGCGAAATTCAGCGCCGAAGAAATCCGCGCCAAAAAACTCGCGCGCGTGGAACTCGTGCATCGTGACGACTTGGTGATTTTGTAACTTCCCGAAAATCCAACTGGAAAATATGAAACGCAAAACAAAACCCCAATCGGAGCGCGTCCAATTAAATATTGATTTGCCTGAAGAATTTCAAGCTTTAGGGAGGGATTTAAAGATGATCGCCGCTCATAAAGGTGTTTCGCTAAAAGACCTTTGTCTTGAAGCGATGCAGGAATATGTAAAAACACATAAATCTAAAGTTGTAGGCGAATGGGCATCAACTTTGGATGCGAAGAAATAAGTATTTCAGCAGTGCTTTCTAAATGAAGAACTCCGCAATAAATGATTTGCTCAAGGTCATGGTGAAGTTGCGTTCGCCGACGGGCTGTCCGTGGGATCGCGAGCAGTCGCACTTGACGTTGCGCCGCCATGCGATTGAGGAAGTTTATGAATTGATTGACGCCATCGAGGCACGCGATGACATCGAGATGGCGGAAGAGTTGGGCGATTTACTGTTGCAGGTGGTTTTTCATTGCCAGCTCGCGCGCGAGCGCGGGGCGTTTGATTTTGAAAAGGTCACGCGGCATCTCGTGGACAAATTGATCCGCCGCCATCCACACGTTTTTGGCACGACGAAAGTCAAGAATGTGGACGAGGTTTGGGCGAACTGGGAAAAAATCAAGAAGGCCGAGAAGGACGGCACGCATTTGGAACGGAAGTCGGCCTTTGACGGAATTCCAAAACATCTGCCGGCGCTGCTGCGTGCGGAAAAACTTTTGAAGAAGGCGCATAAGGCAAAAGTCCGTGCGGACGGTCACCACTCAAAGCGCACGTTGACCAAAGCTGCGTTGGCAAACGAGCTTTTTGAACTGGTATCGTTCGCGCAAGTGCGCGGCTGGAGCGCCGAAGAATTATTGTCCGGAGAAACCAAAAAGCGGGAGCGACAGTGGCGGCGGCAGGAACAAGCCGGTTTGCCGAAAATCAGAAGTTGACACCTTTCTGAAATCTGGTTCAATGTTCGACCCTTTACGGGGAATAATTTTATGTATGCTGTTTTAGAAACTGGTGGTAAGCAATACCGCGTTATCGCGGGCGACAAGCTCGAAATCGAACGCCTTGAAGTCGAGGCGGGCAAGCCGGTCACGTTCGACCGCGTGCTGCTCGTCAACAACGAGGGCAAACTCGCGGTCGGCGCGCCCACCGTTACCGGTGCGACCGTCGTGGCTGATGTCGTCGAGCACAAGCGCGGCGAACACAAGCTGACGTTCAAGATGAAACGCCGCAAAGGTTATCACAAGACCATCGGTCATCGTCAGGAACTGACGGTCGTCAAAATCACCGCCATCAACGCTTAATTTTTAATCCCCTAAAATTTTATGGCACATAAAAAAGGTCAAGGCAGCGTAAAAAACGGACGCGACAGCCGCAGCAAACGGCTCGGCATGAAAGAATTTGGCGGCACGGTCGTCACAGCTGGCAGCATCCTCGTCCGCCAGCGCGGCAGTAAATTTATCGCGGGCAAGAACGTCGGCACCGGTCGCGACTGGACGTTGTTCGCGCTCACCGACGGCAAGGTTTTGTTCGATCAGAACAGCCGACGCATCAATGTCATCGCGGAAGCCACGGCGAAGAATTAAGGCGAGCAATCGCTTTCAGGCGAGGCCAAGCGCCTCGCCTTTTTTATTGTCGTTGAAGGGTTGGATGGTGAATAGTTAAACCAGCTCGGCGAATAAATCACATTAACGACACACCCATTTCATGTTCATAGACGAAATAAAAATCTACGCGCAAGCCGGCCACGGCGGCAAGGGCGCGGTCGCGTTCCATCGCGAGGCTTACATCACCAAGGGCGGGCCCAGCGGCGGCAACGGCGGGCGTGGCGGCAGCGTCATTCTCCAGGCCGACCACGACCTGAACAATCTCATCCAGCAGTATTACGTTCCACGGCTGGTTGCGCCGCCGGGCGAGGGCGGCATGGGCAAAGGCATGGACGGTCACGCGGGAAAAGATCTCATCATCAAAGTTCCGTGCGGCACGCTCGTGTGGCAACTCAAGGACACCACGCCGCCCATCGAGAAAAAAATGCGACGCGATGACGACGAGGAAGACGAAGAAGAAAGCGAAAACATGATGCTCGGCACGAGCACCGGCAAACGCCCGCTCTTCCGCACG
>CAIOUK010000267.1 GCA_903861445.1 uncultured Verrucomicrobia subdivision 3 bacterium | reverse complement strand
TGGAGTTGCAACAGCCGCGCGAACCTCGATTACGACACGATAAAATCTTTCAAGGACAACGGCCTCCGGCTGTTTCTCGTCGGCTACGAAAGTGGCAACGACGAAACGCTCACCCGCATCAAGAAGGGCGTGACCACCGACGAAATGCGAAAGTTCACGAAGGATTGTCATCAGGCTGGCGTGGTGATTCACGGCACGTTCATTCTCGGTTTGCCGGTGGAAACGAAAGAGACAATTGAGCAGACGATCAATTTTGCGAAGGAACTCGACGTCTTCTCGCTGCAAGTTTCGCTCGCCGCGCCGTATCCCGGCACCGAGCTTTACGAGCAGGCCAAGCTCAACGGCTGGTTCGTCAAAAAAGACAAGGGCGACATTTTGCACGCCGACGGCCTCCAGCAAAGCACGCTGGAATATCCGAACGCCTCGAAGGAGGAAATTTTTGAGGCCGTGGACCGCTTTTATCGCGCCTATTATCTGCGCCCGAAACCGATTCTACGCATCATCAAGACGATGCTCGAAGATAAGGACGTGATGGTGCGCCGCTGCCGCGAAGGCTACGAATTTTTCAAGAGCCTCAACCAGCGCAAAGCCGACCTCACGGCGGCGAAAGCCGCCGCCGCGTGATTTAATTTTACGCTGATTTGCCACCGAACGGAAAACCGGGCGGGCCGATAGATTGGTTGTGCTAATAAATTAATTCTGCTATCAAAACTTTCAGGCTAACCGCACATGGCCAACATCCTCATCATTGACGACGACCCGCAGATTTGCCTGATATTAGGCGAATTTTTGCGTCGGCAGGGCCACACGGTCGCGATGGCCCACAATGGGCGGGACGGGTTGAACGCGGCCACGACCGCGCCGCCCGACTTGATTTTGTGCGATCTCGTGATGCCGGGACTGGACGGGCACGGCGTGGTTGCGGCCTTGCGGCAGCACCCCCGGTTAAACGAAGTGCCGGTGATTTTTTTCAGCGGCTGCACGGATCGCGGCCAGATCCGCAGCAGCATGAATTTGGGCGGCGACGATTTCATCACCAAGCCGGCGGAGCTGCCGGAAATTTTGGAAGCCGTCAACGCCCGGTTGGCGCGCCGGCAAAAGCAGGTGCAGCAACTGGATCAACAAATTGAGCAGGCGGCGCAGGCATTTGCCGGCATCATCCACGATTTGAATCAGGGCAAACCCGCCATGCAATGGTTGGCGGCGACGGACGAGCCGGCGGCGACGGCGCAAAATAAAATCGTCCAGCGCGTGCGCGCGTCTTTGGACACAGACAAATCATCCGCCACCACACCCGAAGCGGTGCTGATCAAAAATCGCAACCGGAAAGAGTTTTTGAAACTTTCCGAAGTGAAGGCCCTGCTGGCCCACGGTGAATATTCCAATGTCTATTGGGGTCAAGACTCGCATCTGCTGTTTCGCAAATCGCTCAAGCAGTGGGAACAGGAATTGCCCCCCGGTCAGTTTGTGCGCGTGCACCGGCAGGCAATCGTGAATTTAGCCTTTCTGGATTTCGTCGAGAAAAATGCGGCGGGTAAATTACAGATTCATCTGCGCGAATTTAAGGAAGTCATTCCGGTCAGCCAGCGCGAGACGGCGGCATTCAACCGCGCCCTAAAAGCGTTTCAAACCCGCTGACCGCACGGCTAATTAGTTTCAGCTTCTGAATAAACCCAGCGATAAATTCATTAGCCAGCCGCCGTTATTTTTTCCCCAGCACTTTGCGGAGCACGCCCGCCAGCGCGGTCAGGGAAATCGGTTTTTCCATCAGTTCGCAGATGCCGGCGGCGCGCAATTGCCGTTCCGTCACGGTGGCTTTGTAGCCCGTGGCCAAAATGATGGGCAAGTCGGGGCGCAGGGCGCGGATTTGGCGAGCCACTTCCAGGCCGTTCATCTCGGGCATGGTCAGATCGGTGACAACCAGGTCAAACTGCATCGGATTTCTCTGCACGCGGGCCACGGCATCGCGCGGGCTGTTGGTAACGGTGCCTTCGTATTTCAACATCTTCAGCAGCCGCTGATAAATCCCCGTCAAGGCGGCCTCATCGTCCACCATCAGGACTTTTTGGCCGTGACCGAAGGGCAATTTATCCTCCGGCATTCCAGTCAGCATTGCGTCCTGCACCTGTTCCGGAAAATATAATTGGAACGTCGTGCCCTGACCGGGCTGACTGGCCACCGTGATCACGCCATCGTGCGCCTCCATGATGCCATGCACCACCGCGAGACCGAGGCCGGTGCCTTTGCCGATTGGTTTGGTGGTGAAGAACGGCTCGAAGATGCGCTCCTGCGTCCGCGCATCCATGCCGTGACCGGTGTCCGTGACGGTCAACCGCGCATACCGGCTGGCGCGCAAATCCGGCTGCGTCTGGAGTAATTCCTCATCCGGCTGGAACGCCTCCAGTTTCACGGTGAGTTTGCCGGGCCGGCCTTCCATCGCGTGCAGCGCATTGGTGCCGAGATTCATCATCACCTGATAAATCTGCGTCGCATCGGCCAGCACCGTCGGCGTGTCGGACGCGAAGCCGGTCTCGATTTGAATATCTGCCGGCAGCGATGCTCGCAGCAGTTTCATGGCCTCCTTGAGAATGCCTTCGAGGTGAATCACCTGTCGTTCCTGCTCGCGCTGGCGGCTGAAGGTCAAAATCTGCTGCACCAAATCCTGCGCGCGCTGGCCGCACTTTAGAATTTCCGCGAGCTTTTCTTGCGCGGCGGCATGCCCCGCGAGGTCAAACTGCAACAGGTTGCAATAGCCAAACAGAATCGTGAGGATGTTATTGAAATCATGCGCGATGCCGCCGGCGAGCGTGCCGATGGCTTGCATCTTTTGCGATTGGCGCATTTGATTTTCCAACTCCATTTCATGGGTCACGTCGCGTTTGACGGCGACGAAATGGGTGGTTTCGCCCGCCGCATTGCGGATGGGGGTGATACTGGCATCTTCCTCATAAAGTCCACCGTCCTTGCGTTTGTTGATCAGCCGACCGGACCAGACCTGACCATGTAACAACGTTTCCCACATCTGCCGGTAAAAGTTGGCTTCCATCTTACCGCTTTTGAGCAGGCGCGGATTTTGGCCGAGGGCCTCGGCACGCGTGTAGCCGGTGGATTTTTCAAATGCCGGATTGCAATAAATAATCGCGCCGGTCGTGTCGGTAATAACGATGGCATCTGTCGCCTGTTCAACAGCGGTGGCCAGCCGCATCTGGGTTTCTGCCGCCCGCCGGCGCTCGGAAATGTCGCGCGCGGAGGCATAGAGAAAATTTTTGCCCGCCAGCGTGACGCCAACGGCATTGATTTCGACCTCGCGGACGGTGCCGTCCTTGTGGCGATGCCGGGTCTCAAAGGTGGCGGCCGGCTGGCCCACCAAATCCCGAATCTTCTTCAACAGTTCTCCGGGCGACCATTGCGCGTCCCAGTCCGTCACATTGAGGCGCAACATTTCTTCGCGGGTATAACCCAGCATCCGGCAGAACGCTTCATTGACCTCCACCACATTGCCTCGCTCATCCAGAACGTGAATGCCATCGCTGGCGGCCTGCAAGATCGTCTGGTTGCGCTGCGCCATCGCCGTGAGCGCCGCCTCCGCCTGCTTGCGCTCGGTGATGACATCAAACAAGGCTACAAAAAAACCCGGGCGGGAGCTGAACACCGACACGGCGAACCATTGTTGCAGACCCTCGACAAACCGCTCGAACTTTTCGGGTTTCCCGGTCGCTGCCACCCGGCCATAGGTTTCAATCAATTCGGGATCCTTTTCGCAAATACCCGGAATCAGCTCCGAAACCGATTTACCAACGACCTCTTTCAGTCCCGTCAGTTCGGTGAATCTTGGATTCACTTCGAGATAAACAAAGTCCTTCGCCTTGCCGTTTTCAAAAAGCATCTGGCAAGAGGCCATCCCTTCACTCATGTGTTCAAACAGGCGGCGGTAAGACTGTTCGCTTAAACGCAACCGCTCCGCCGCCAGCGAGTGCTCGGTGTTATCGCGGATGTTGCACTGAATCACCTTGCGGTCGTTGACCCGATAGACGTTGCTGACAAACTCCACGTCAATGCGGCGGCCATCGCGGGCTTCCAGCGCCAGGTCTTCGTAGCGGATGTATTCCTTCGCCTGCAATTCCGTGAAGTTGGCCTCGTTGGCGATGACGTCCTTGAGAAAACCGAGTTCCCAAACTTTTTTGCCAAGGAACTCCCCATACGTGTAGCCCAGCAGCTCGGTCAAAAAAGGATTCACATCCGTCACCCGGCCCGTCGTGGCATCCAAAATCAAAATGCCGTCCTTGGCGGATTCAAACAGCCGGCGATAGCGGATTTCCGAGGCAACCATCAACTCCATCGCCCGCTTGCTCTTGGTGATGTCCTGAATCGTGCCAATCATTTTCACCGGCCGCCCCTGAGCATCAAACTCCAACTGGCCCAAGCCATGCACCCAGCGTTCGGCCTGGTCGCGGTGGCGCAAAATCCGGTATTGCTTGTTGAACGGAAGTTTCTGACCCACCACCTCATTTTGAAGATGGTCAACCATCATCGCGCGGTCATCGGGATGGATCAACTTTTCCCACCCAGCCACTGAGCGATCGTAGTCCGGGCCAATCCCGAAAATCCCGTCGAGCAAATCCGAACTGCTCCACTTGTCACTGGCGAAATCCAGCACATAAGTGCCCAGCTTGGCAATACGCTGGGCTTCCTTGAGTTGCTCGGCGTTTTCCAACAGCGCCGCCTCCGCCGCCTCGTGCTCCCGGCGCGTCCGCAGGGAATTGATGCCGAACGCCAAGTCATCCGCCAACTCGGTGAGCAAGGCGACTTCGGTGGGATGAAAGGCGTCGCGCTGACCGGCGTAAATCACCAGCACGCCAAAATTCCGGCCGTCATGTTTCAGCGGAATGGTAATCGAGGAAAAATAACCGCGCTTCCGCCCCTCGGCCCACCACGGCGCCGTGCACACATCACTTTGAAAATCATTGCAGACCACCGTTTCCCCGGTGCGGATGGAAATACCCGTCGGCCCGCGTCCGCGCTCGTCTGTTTCAGAGCAGGTGATTCCGGCTTTTTCCAGATAGCCCTCCTCGCACCCGGCGCTGGCATCCACGCGCACGGTTTTTTGCGAATCATTTTCCGCGAACCCCACCCACGCCATCCGGTAGCCGCCCCTCTCGATGATGATTTGGCAGAGATCGCGCAACAGGGCAGCCTCGGTGGTGGCACGCGCAAGCACCTGATTGCACTCGCTGATCGTGCGCAACGCGCGGTCGGTGCGCTCGAGCTTTTGCTGCGCGTCCTTTTGGTGCGCAATCAACACGGCCATCAACCAGATGGCGCACATCCCAATCAGCCGTCCCGTCAGCGCCATGTGAAAATCAATTCCGGTCGGCGAAAGATAAAGCCCCACCAACATCAACAACGAAATCACGGCGGCCAGGCCGTAGGAAAAATAACGATTGCCCACCTGCACCGACAAATAAACCGGAAGAAAATACCAAATCCAATCCGCAAGACCGTTGGGCACCAGCAAATCCCAAACAAACTGCGCGACCACAATGACGCCGATGGCGACCAGCCAGAACTGCTTGTGTGCGCGCAGGGTCATTACGAAAGAATTATTTACACGCGCGCAAGATTAGTCAAACCCCGTTGCGGATTAAAATTTGCGGCGGGAGATTGGTGGGCCCACTCGGATTTGAACCGAGGACCAAGCGATTATGAGTCGCCTGCTCTAACCGCTGAGCTATGGGCCCACGCGTTTGCAATCACAACCGCCGATGATGTTTTGAAAACCGGCGGCTGGCAATCGGATACTGCCGACTCAATTTCCCAAATATCCGCGCGGGTCGGTCACCTTGCCGGTCAACGCGCTCGCCGCCACCGTTGCCGGCGACGCGAGAAACACCTTCGATTCCTTGTCGCCCATGCGGCCGGGGAAGTTGCGGTTCGTCGCGCTGATGCAGTTGATGCCGGATTTATTGATGCGACCGAACGTGTCCACCGGCCCGCCGAGGCAAGCGGCGCAACCGGCGTTCTCCGTCATCTGCACGCCGGCGTTCACCATGATTTGCCAGATGGTTTCGTTGCCCCAATACGTCGTCTGCAAATCATTCACGATGTCCGGCGTCGCGGGCACGCCGAAGGTATCAATCACGACTTTCTTGCCGCGCAGAATGTGGGCAAATTCCACGAAGTCGCTCGTCTTGCCGCCGGTGCAGGAACCGACGTAGGCGCGATCGAGCTTGGTGTCGCCCATGTCCTTTGCCTTCTTGCGCTGGCCCGGATCAGGATGGCACGCGACGGTCGGTTCGAGTTGGCTCAAATCCACGACGTGTTCATAGACAAATTTTTCATTCGCATCGCGCTCAATGGGCGTGTAAGTGGATTTGGTTCCGTTCAACTTCACACGCGCATCAACATATTCCGCCGTGCGCGCATCGAATTCAAAAATGGCGTTCTTGCCGCCCGCTTCAATCGCCATGTTCGCGATGGTCATGCGGTCATCCATGCTCAACGTCTTCACGCCTTCGCCGTCGAATTGCATCGCGCGATACGTTGCACCGTCAAAGCCGATTTCGCCGATGCAATGCAAAATGATGTCCTTCGCCATCACGCCGGGCTGCAATTTGCCTTCGAGCCGGAAGTGCATCGTCTCCGGCACCTTGATGAGCAATTTGCCGGTGCCCATCACAAAACCCGCGTCGGTATTGCCGATGCCGGTGGCGAACTGGTTGAACGCGCCCGCCATGCAAGTGTGCGAATCCGTGCCAAACAAAACTTCGCCGGGACGCGTGTGACCTTTGGCCGGCAACGCCGTGTGGCACACGCCCGCGTAGCGTGAACCGTATTGACGTTTCATGTTGCCCTTGGCGACGTCGAAATGCCAGTGGCCGTTCGCGTCATCAATCACGTCGTAAAAATATTGCAGATCCTGCTCGCGCGAAAAATCACGGAGGATGTCCACGTTGCGGTTTGATTTGGAATCGGCGGTAAAAATATAATGGTCGGGAATAATGACGATTTTGTTTTTGTCCCAAACTTTCGCCGTCGTGCCGAACTCGCGTTTGAACACGCCAATGGTGCCCGGCCCGCAGACGTCGTGCGTCATGAGCACGTCGGCGTTCACCCAGATATTGTCGCCAGCCTGCACGCTGGCCTTGCCGGCGGCGCGGGCGAGAAGTTTTTCAGTCAACGTCATAAGCCTATGAGAATAGCCGATGCCGCCGACGAGTTCAACTGTAGCGTTGCCGCCCGAAAAGCCTTGCGGAAATTTTGCCACCGGCTGGCCGGACGGAATGCCGCTTGCTTTTAACTGGCTTTTCCCACAATGATTTCGCCATGTCGTTCGATTATAAGACCGGTGGCTCGGTGACTTTAACCGAGGCTCAAATCTTGGAGTTGCATCAAAAGCTTCGCGATATGCGGCATGATGTGAATGGGCGACTGGCGCACATCACGGCGGCGGCGGAATTAATCCGCTTGCGGCCGGATCAATCCCGGGAAGAACGGCTGCAAACTCTGCTCGTCGAATCCTTCAAGGCCAAAGATATCATCACGGCCTATTCGCACGAATTTGAAACGATCTTCGGCCTCACCCGGTCGTGACCGCGTCGGGAAGTCATGATGGAACGGTCCGAAGCTGAACTGATCGCCGCCGTCCTCAAGGGCGACGCCGCGAGTTTTGAGCCGCTGGTCGCGAAATATTCCCCGCGCGTCTTTGCCACGGCCCGCCGCTATGCGCGGCGCGAAAGTGAAATTGAAGACATCGCCCAGGAAGTCTGGCTCAAGGCATTCGACAAGCTGAAAAGTTTTCGCGGCGAGGCGCCCTTTGAACACTGGCTGATGCGCATGGCCGTGCGAACGTGTTATGATTTTCTGCGCGGCCACCAGCGCAATCGCATCTCTTCTTTCAGCGAAATTTCCGAGCCGGAGGAAGACTGGCTGGAACGCTTCGTCGCCGAACCGGGCAACGCCGCCGAGGATGCCGACGCGGCAAAAATGCTGATCAACCGCGTGCTCGAAAAACTTTCGCCGGAGGCGCGGCTGGTCATTCAACTGTTGGAAATCGAAGACCGCTCGGTCAAGGAAATCGCCAAGCTGACCGGCTGGTCGGTGCCGCTGGTAAAAGTCCGCGCCTTCCGCGCCCGCAGCGAAATGCGAAAGATTCTTTTGCGCATCACCCAGAACAAATATTTGTAACCGCCGGACGCCCCAAACCGTCCACTCAATCAAGCGTATGAAACTCGCTGAACTTCAAAAAAAACTGATTGCAGCCGCCCGGCTCCAAGCCCCGGACGAGCGGGTGCCGTATGCCTTTGAAAAGCGCATCACGGCGCTCATTGCCGCTCGCGCCAAAGCCGACCGCTGGGTGTTCTGGGCGCGCGGCCTGTGGCGCGCAGCTGCCCCGTGCGTGGCCGTGGCGGTCGTGTTCGGTGCCGTGGCGCTGTTCCAGCCGGCCACGCCGGACAATGGCAACGACCTGTCGCAGGATTTTGCGAACACTCTGCTGGCCTCGGCGGAGTTGCCGGATAATTCCTCGACGCCGTGAACAACTGGAAGGTCATTTTTGCCACCGTGGTGATCTTTGGCGCGGGCGTGTTCACCGGCGGCTTGCTGGTGAATTACGTTCACCATCCCCACTCCAATAACAAGGTGTCCCGCAAACTTACCGCCGCCAGCCATTCGCCGGCCACGAATCAGATTGCGAACCAAACCACCAACCAGATGGCGTATGCGCCGGAAAACGCCAAGCTGCATCCGCCGGAAATTTTGAGTAAACAATTTCTACAGCGGCTGGATGGCGATTTGCACCTCACACCAGAACAGCACGATGCGGTGCAAAAAATCATCGGCGACGGCCAAAACCTCATGCGCAAAGTGGTTCAGGATGCGCGGCTGGAAATTCGCGAGGCGCTGACGTCCGAGCAGTGCAAGATTTTTGATGAGCTGATGAAACGCCCGTTCCGCAAGCCGCTCTTTGGCACCAACGCCGCCCCCGTCCTGATGACGACCAACAACACACCAGTCACCAACGCGCCGGCAAAATGAGCGTCAGTTGGTGTCGAGCACGGAGCTGATTTTCTTCCGCAATTCCTTGTTCACCGCATTGGCCGAGCGGTTGGCGTCCACAATGTCGAAGCCGTAAGTTTTCTGCATCGCCTTGAAGGCACCCTGCATCGCGCTCTGATATTTTAGGAAGCTGTCAAACACGTCGCGTGACAGACCGAGATCCATGCCGCTTTCCCAATAATCCAGCGTCGCATTTTTGGAAAGGTTGCGCTGGACGAGCTCTTCCGGTTCCACCGAAAGATAAAAAACCGCGTCCGGCACCGGCGCGATGCCATAAAGATTTTTTAACCATTTCTCATCCATGCCGCGCACCAGATCGCGCGCCATCAGCGTGTAAATATAACGGTCGGACAGCACAATGAAGCCGGCCTTCAGCGCGGGTATGATGATGTTCGACAACTGGTCGGCAAAATCAGTCGCGTAAAAAAGCGAAAGGGTCGTGCGACTCAAAACATTTCCGTCCTGAGCTTTTTCCAATTCCTCACTCACCAGCGTCGAGCGTTTCAAGCCAACCTGCACGGTCGGCCGGCCGTTGGTCTCCAGCCAATTGACCAGTTCGGCAATCTGCGTGGAACGACCGGAGCCATCCGCACCCTCGACGACGATCAGCTTGCCGCCGAGGTCTTCGGGCTTCACGCGCGGGATGCCGTGACCGTAAAATTTATGGGATTTTTTTGCACTCATGCGGCTTTGTCCTCCAACTCATCTTTTTCCTCGCGGTCGCGCACCAGCGACGGCGGCAACGGCAGCGGACTTTTGCGCTTAAATTTTTTTAAGTCAATGCGCTCGCTAACCAGCTTACGGACGAGCACCTGCTGCTTCTCGACGTTTTCATTCGCATCCATGATAACGAAGTTGAACTCCTTGCTCATCGCGAGATATTGGTCAAGGATGCGGCCTTGAAAAATTTTGAAGCTTTCATACGGATCGGTTGACAGCCGCAAATCCATGCCCGCCTCGAAAAATTTCAATTTCGGCCGGCCTTCCAGAATCCGGTTCAGCGACACTTCCAAGTCCGCCTTGAAAAACATCGTCAAGTCCGGCGCGCAGGCGAAGCTGTAATTGCCGCGCACCCATTCCGCCGGACAGCCACGCGTCACGTCGCGCGCGAACGCCGTGAACACATACCGGTCGCACAGCACGATGTAGCCGGCGCGCAGCAGTGGCACCAGATGCCGTTCGTAGCGGTCGGCAAAATCCGTGGCGTGGATCAAACTGAAGGTCGTCGGCGTGAGCAGCTCGCGCTTCTTGCCCTTGCTCGTCGCGGACTTGACCAATTCGGACGAGTTCCACTCGCTGAAATAGACCTTGATGCCCTCGGCTTCCAGCCAGCGTTTGAGCAGGTAAATCTGCGTGGACTTGCCCGACCCATCGAGACCCTCGACGGCGATGAGCCGGCCCGGAAAATTCATTTCGGCAAAAGTTTTCATGGTTCGCGCCGCGCGCGTTTGTTTAATCTATCGGATTTGTTTTTCGCGACAAGCCAAAGAAATTACCAAAAACAACCGGCGTCCGGTGTGACAATCTGGTGACAATCAGAGATGGACAATTCTTGGCTTTCGTCCGGCAAAAAATGTCTCAAAAGCTCCGCTTGTGAAAAAAATCACAAATTTGAACTTGCCCGTTTTTTGACCGGCGGCTAGGCTTTTGCTTGCGCTTTTTTTTGGCGCATATTTTTTAAGGAAATGCAGGCTCAAACTGAATACGGCTACAACTCGAAGATTGAAGGTGACGTCGTCCTCACGACCGTTGACGCCGCGCTGGCTTGGTTCCGTAAAAACTCTGTCTGGCCGATGCCCATGGGTCTCGCTTGTTGCGGCATCGAGTTGATGGCCGTCGGCGCGAGCCGGTTTGATATTTCCCGCTTCGGTTCCGAGGTGATGCGTTTTTCTCCCCGCCAATCCGATTGCATGATTGTTGCCGGCACCGTCACTTACAAAATGGCGGGTGCCGTCAAACGCATTTGGGACCAGATGCCCGAGCCGAAATGGTGCATTGCAATGGGCGCGTGCGCCTCGACCGGCGGCATGTATCGCAGCTACGCCACGTTGCAGGGCGTGGACAACATTATCCCGGTG
>CAIOUK010000266.1 GCA_903861445.1 uncultured Verrucomicrobia subdivision 3 bacterium | reverse complement strand
GTGTAAGCCACGCCGATGAGAATGCCGACGCCGGAAAGAATCGTCAGTTTCGGGAACACCGACCACGCACCCATGAGCACTTGAAATTCCGCGACGAAGCCGCTGAAGCCGGGCAAGCCCATTGAAGCAACACCCGCAATCACAAAGGTCACGCCCGCGAACGGAATCAGTTTGCCGAGTTGCATCGTTTCGAGGTCGTTGAAATCACGCGTATGCGTGCGGTCATAAACCATGCGGCCGACCACGCCGAACAGCAGGCCGGCGATGATGCCGTGCGAGAACATTTGCAACACCGCGCCGTCGAGGCCGATGGTGTTGAGCGTCGCGAGGCCGAGCAGCACAAAGCCCATGTGGCTCACGCTGGAATAGCCGATGACAAATTTGAAATCGCGTTGCACGAGCGCCACGCCCGCGCCATACACGATGCCGGCGACGGCCAGCGCGGCAATCGCCCACTGCCATTCGCGCACGCCTTCGGGAAACATCACCATCGCCACGCGCAGGCAGCCGTAAGCGCCGAGCTTCATCACCACGCCGGCGAGCAACATCGAACCAGCGGTCGGCGCGGCGACATGGCCGGTCGGCGCCCAAGTGTGAAACGGCCACATGCCGGCGAGAATTGCAAAGCCGATGAACACCAGCGGAAACACCCAATGCTGAAAGCCGGTTGAAAAATGAACCTGCGACAGTTCGATCAAATTCAACGAAGGATGGCCGAGCTGGCCTTTCGCCACGACCCACGCGGCAATGAGACCGATGAGCACGAGATGGCTGCCGACGAATGAATACAACGCCAGTTTCATCGCGCCGTATTCTTTGCGCGTGCTGCCCCAGCGCGCGATGAGGAAGTATTTCGGGATGATCGTCAGCTCGTAAAACACAAACAGCAGCAGCACGTCGAAGCTCAAAAACACGCCATAGACGCCGCCGATGAGCACGAGGTAGAAGGCGAAGAATTCCTTCGTGCGTTTCTCGATGTTCCAGGAAAATAAAATTCCACTCACCGCCGCGAGACCGGTCAGGACGACCAGCACGAGGCTGATGCCGTCGGCGGCGAGATAATAATTTGCGCCGATGCTCGGAATCCAAGGAACTTTGACAATTGTGGTGACTTCGCCGGGGTTCGTCTGCTGAATCGCGCCAACAAAGGCCACCACGCAACCGGCAATGGCCGTGAGCAGGGCGACGATGCGGGCGGCGCGCGCGTTGTCGCGCGGCAGGTGCATCAGCACCAGCACACCGAAAAACGTAATGTAAATGGTCCAGGCCAGCATTTTAGAAATTAAGTTGTTGCACCAGTTTCACGACGGTCGCGTCCACCGCGCCCAAAATGAATTGCGGCCAGATGCCCAGCACGAACATCAGCGCGATGCTCGGCAGCACGAGGAAGCGTTCCGCCGTGGTGAGGTCGGGGAACTGCGCCCAGCGCTCGTTCAGCGGACCGCAGAACACGCGCTGGATGAGCGTCAGCAGGAAAATCGCCGTGACCAAAATTCCAATCACTGCCACTGCCGCCGCCCACGGCGCGAGCGGGAACACGCCCTTAAAAATCAGGAATTCGCCGACGAAGCCGTTCAAGCCGGGCAAACCGAGCGACGAGAAAAGCGCAATGCCCATCAGGCCGGTGAACACCGGAACGACTTTGCGAAGTCCGCCGAAATCGTCGAGTCCGCGCAGACCGCCGCTGCGTTTTTCGATGAGCGCCATGAAGAGGAACAGCGCGGACGCCGTGAGGCCGTGGTTGAACATTTGCAGCAGGCAGCCGTCGAGCGCGGCGGCTTTTTGGAGATCAGGATTATTCACGCCGGTCGCCACGGCCGTCGCCGCGAACATCGCCAGCAGACAGTAGCCAAGGTGGTTGATGGACGAATACGCGAGCATCCGTTTCAAATCTTTTTGTGCGAACGCGGCGCAGGTGGACAACACAATGGTCGCGACGGCGAGCCAGAGCAGCGGCGTCAGCACGGCGCGGATTTGTTCCGGGAAAATCGGCAGCAGAATCCGCAGGAAACCATATACGCCCATTTTGGACATCACGCCGGTCAGCAGCATCGTCACCGAACTCGGCGCTTCGGAATACGCGGCGGGCAGCCAGGTGTGGAACGGAATCACCGGCACTTTCACCGCGAAACCGAGGAACGCGCCGAAGAAAATAATCAGGCCAATACTCTTCCACGCGAAGTGTGCTTCAAGCGCCTTGGTCAGCGCGCCGGACTTGGCGAGCGCGGCCAGCTCGATGAAATCAAAGCTGCCGGTCGCGAAGCGGATCGCGAGAAAGCTCAACAACAGCGCCACGCTGCCAACCATCGTGTAGATGAAAAATTGTGTCGCCGCCGGGCCACGTTTCGGTCCGCCCCACAATTTGATGAGGAAAAACGCGGGGATCAGGCCGAGTTCCCAGAACAGGAACCAGTGGAAAAAGTTCAGCGCGGTGAACGTGCCGAACAAGCCGGCCTGCAACCACAACACCAGCGCGTGAAAAACGTGTGGTCGGTCTTCGACGTTCCAAGAGGCGAGAATCGCCAGCGGTGTGACAATGGCCGTCAGCAAAACCATCAGCGCGCTGAGTCCGTCCACGCCGAGGAAGTATTGGATTCCGAGCGTGGGAACCCAGTCGAATTTTTCCACGAATTGCAGGTCGCCGGATTTGGCGTTGAAATGCAGCCACAGGCAAATTGCGCCGCCGAGGCCGACCAGGCTGGTCGCCAGCGCGAGGCCGCGAACAAGGTGTTTTCGTTCCGCGCCAAGACCGGCGATGACGATGCCGCCGAGGAACGGGACAAGAGTGAGAATGGTCAGCCAGTGATTCATGCTTTGCGCCCCCAAATCAGGAAAATAATCAGCGCGACGAGCGCGACGCCAATGATGCGGAGGTAAGTTTGGACGCGGCCGGAGTGCAGTCGCGAAAGGATGCCGCCGCCGCCGCGAATCGAGCCGCAGCCGAGATCGAAGCCGCCGTTGACGACGTTTTCATCGGTCAACCGGTAGAGCCAGGACGCGCCAAGCGTGAGGTAGCTGACCACGAGCACCACGCCGCCGAAAATCCATTTGTCGGCGAAATCGCACAGCGACGCGGCGAAGGCGTTGAAGCGGATGACCGTGGCCTCGTAAAGTTCATCAATGAAATATTTGTTTTCCAACAGCTTGAAAATCGCCGGTTGTGCGGTTTCCAAAACATCTTTTTCCGACGCCGATTTGCGCTGGCGTTTGCCGTAGAGTATCCAGCCGACGGTGAGGCCGGTGAGGACGATCAGCGCGGAAACACCCATCAAACCGGCGCTTTCGGCGAGGTTGCTGAATTTGATTTGCAGCTCGGACAATTCGCCGTTCAGGTAGGCGTCAAACCACGGCCACGCCGGCGTGCCGATGACGCCCAGCAAAATGGCAAAGCCCGCGAGTATGATCAAAGGAACGGTCATGACGGCGGGGCTTTCGTGCGGATCGTGGCTGTGAGCAGATTCGGAGGAATGAGAGTGTCCATGCGCGGAATGGTTGGATTCTTCGTGGCCGCGATACTTGCCAAAGAACACCAAGCCCATTTGCCGCGTCATATAAAACGCGGTGAACAGCGCGCCGGTGCAACCAAGGTAAAATGGAATTTTCGACACCGACCAAAGTGATGCGTGATGGAGAATTTCGTCCTTGCTCCAGAAACCGGAGAAGAACAGCGGGAAACCGGCGAGCGCCAGCATACCTATGGAATAAACCGCGAACGTGACCGGCATGTATTTTCTGAGTCCGCCCATTTTGCGCACGTCCTGCTCTTCGTGGCAGCCGTGGATCACCGAGCCGGAACCGAGGAACAGCAGCGCCTTGAAAAACGCGTGCGTGATGAGATGGAACATTCCGACCGCCACGCCGCCGACGCCGAGCCCCATCATCATGTAGCCAAGCTGCGAAACGGTGGAGTAAGCGAGGATGCGCTTGATGTCGTTTTGCGCGACGGCGATGCTCGCGGCAAAAATCGCCGTGATGGCGCCAACCCACGTCACGACGGTCAAAGCGGTCGTCACGGGCGCGCCGTGTTCAACCGGTGCGGCTCCAGCAGCCATGAGCGGATAAACGCGGGCAACGAGAAACACACCGGCGGCGACCATCGTTGCCGCATGGATCAAAGCGGAAACGGGCGTCGGGCCTTCCATCGCGTCCGGCAACCAGACGTGCAGCGGCACCTGACCGGATTTGCCGACGGCGCCGAGGAAAATAAGCAGACCAATCGCGGTCGAAACCATCATGCCGCCAAAAATGGTTTTCGTCACCATGCCGGCGAGCGCGCTGGCTTCGAGACAGCCGTTGCCGTGGTCGTAGAAATTTAGCGTGCCGGTTTGCGCGTAGAGCCAGACCATGCCGAGCAGCAAGCCGAGGTCGCCGATGCGCGTGGTGATGAAGGCCTTCTTCGCCGCCGCCGCCGCGCTCGGTTTGTGATACCAAAAGCCGATGAGCAAATAGCTGGTCAGGCCGACGATTTCCCACGAGATGAACAGCAGCAGCAGATTGTTGGCGATGACGACGCCCAACATGCCGGACGCGAACAGCGCGAGGAAATTGAAGAAGCGCATGAAGTTTTTGTCGTGCGCCATGTAGCCAACGCTGAAAATGAAAATCAACATGCCGACGAACGTCACCATCATCAGCATGATGGCCGTCAACGGATCGAGCACCCAGCCGATATCCATCCACTGGCCGCCGAATTGAATCCACGGAAAGCTGAAGACTTCACGAAACATACCATCGCCGTGGTGGCCAAGTGTGGCGGCAAAAGCGCAGAGCGAAAGCAGGAAGCCAATGGCCATCGAGCCGATGGCGAGCGTCGCCGCGAGCTTGCGCGCCGGCTGCTTGTTGACGGCGATGATGCC
>CAIOUK010000265.1 GCA_903861445.1 uncultured Verrucomicrobia subdivision 3 bacterium | reverse complement strand
TTTTGCAGGACGAATTCGGCCAGATCCAATCCACGCACAGCGTCAGCGCCGGACTCGATTACGCCGCCGTCGGGCCGGAACACGCGTGGTTGCGCGACGCCAGCCGCGCCGAATACACCTACGCCACCGACGACGCGGCGCTCGCCGCCTTCATGAAACTCGCGCGGCTGGAAGGCATCATCCCCGCGCTGGAAAGCGCCCACGCCGTCGCCGAGTGCATGGTCCGCGCGCCGAAGATGAGTAAGGATGCGCTGATCATCGTGAACCTCTCCGGTCGCGGCGACAAAGACGTGGCGCAAGTGGCGGCGAAGGTGAAACTGGAAATGCCGAAGTGAAATGAAGCCTCCAACAATATCGAGAGATGACCTTATATTCATAATTGACCCGCAAGTGCGCCGTTTCTGCGGCCCATTATTTTTCACCACTTCACTTCACACTCCGTCGGGAAATGTTCCTCATAATGGAAGTTTTGGACTAGTTGATACGGGGGAAAAAAAGTTGCTGGTTACGTGTCATCACGTTTGGAGTGAATTTAAGGAGCTTCGTTCGCGGAATCCTGAGTTAAAGTTCGGCTTTTGTTTTGAGATGGCAAAACCTGTTACCATAGATATGGATTCTTTGTTAGTTGATGAAGATAAGCGATGCGATCTCGTCACTTTTGACATGCAACCTTTATTGCCGATTTGTGGCGGACTTAAGTTTTATAATTTGAATCAAAATCGGCCTCCAAAAATTAATGTTGAAGACGTTCTTTACCTAATTGGATTCCCCGGCAAAGGTAGATTAGACGGTGAAGACTCGATTGGCTTTCCTCGGCAGGCAATTGGAACACTAGCAACAGAAGTAGGAAGGTTTCGGTTTTATTCTAGCATTGGAAACCTAGGATTGCAGACTGAAGATTTTGGTGGGATTAGTGGATCGCCGTGTTTTCTAGTGCGTGAAGATAAACAAATAAGGCTTGTCGGATTTACTACCGGATATGCGCCAAATGATATGAATCGGTTATCTTTTACTTACGCTAAAAGCATAAATCCAGATGGCACAATCAACTATATGTTTTAGTTCCCCAATTTCTCAAACTAGAAAAACCACGACGCCTTTGCCCGCGCCTTCGCCCGGCTGGAAAAAGATTTTCGCGTGTTTGTTGGTCGGTAGGGCGCGTCACTCCGTGCGCGCCGTCGTGGTAAACCCTATGTGTCCATTCCAAGAGACGGCTCGCAGGGGACTGCGAGCCTTACCAGAGCTGCCTGGCAAACCCGAACACTTTCATTCCAATACCCGCGCGGCGGGCAGAGGACTGCCCGCCCTACCACCTTAATAGCCAAGCATGGGCGGTGGTCGGTCGTTCGGGCGATAAACCCAAATCCAATCTTCGATGCGTTCGCACAATTCTTTGCGAACGGGATTCATCAGGATGTAGCTGGTCTTTTCATCCAACTCGTTTTGATCGCGCAAGCGATGGTCGAAGAAGTCCCGTTGCCATTCGATTCCATGTTTGACCGCCACAAACTTCTTCCAGTTTGTAATCGCGGTTTTTATTCCCGGCTCGCGCGGGAAGGCAATGATGGCGTGCAAATGGTCGGGCATCAGCAGGCACAGGCGGCAATGCCAGACCAGTTTGTCGTGATTGTGTTTCATTGCGGCAAGAACGGCATCGCCGGTGTCGGCGCGGCAGAGTTGGTTCTTACCCGGCGGCACGCATTTGATGGTGATGAAAAACCAACTGCCTTCAGCCACCCATTGCGGGACGGTGTGCGGCAGCTTTTTGCGGACCGGCAAATCCATGAAGCGAGGATAACTAAACGCCGCGTGGAAACACAATTGCAAGGTAGGGCGGGCAGTCCTCTGCCCGCCGCGAGCGTGGTGTGACATTCGTAATTTCAGACGCACGAGCGGCGCGCACGGAGTGACGCGCCCTACCAATACAGTCATCCGCACTTCGCGGCGGCGAGACCTTGGCCGGTTTCCAGAAAGGATTTCAGGCTGGAGAGCACGCGCGGCCAGCCGCCGTTCACCCGGCCGGGCATCGTCGAACGCGCCGAGAACCGGTCGTGCGTCACCGTGAGACAAACCGCGTCCTTGACGATTTCAATCTCATAGGTGACACGCGAAACGTCCTTGAGATTTTCCGGGTCAACCCACGACAGCACGAGGCGTTTGGGCGGCGTGGATTCCAAAACTTTGCCGGTGGTATAGATTTCAGGATTTTCGCCGCCGGTCGCCATATCCCAAGTCGAACCTTTCTTCCAATCGGAGACGTTCGCGAGTCCGCCCCAATACTGGCGGGTGAATTTCGGTTGGGTGATCGCGTCCCAAACTTTTTTTGGCGTGGAGCGAATGTAGGTGGTGTAGACTAACGTTGGTTTTTTCATGATGTCATCCTTTCTTCTTTGGTTGTTCTTTGTTTGTTTGTTTTTGTTCGAGACCTTTTTTCAAATCGCCGAGCGCCTGGAGGCGGTGGCGTTCGTATTTGCCAATCCAGCGCTCGCTGATCTCGTGGATCGGCACCGGATTGAGGTAATGCAGTTTCTCGCGCCCGCGCCAGACGATGGCGACCAGATTGGCCGCTTCGAGCAACAGGAGATGTTTGGTGACCGCCTGCCGCGTCATGTCGAGGTGCGCGCACAATTCACCGAGCGTCTGCCCGTTGTTTTTGTGCAAAACATCGAGCAACTTCCGCCGGCTTTCGTCCGCCAAGGCTTTGAAGACTGCGTCCATCACGGTGATAATATGCAACCATACGGTTGCCTGTCAAGTTCCGACGGAAATTATTTTTTCGGGCGGAATTTGCGCCGCCAATTTTGGCGCGGTCTTTGGCCACGAAGGTTAATGCGTCCGGCCGGCTTTGGGGTTAGCATTCGCCAAAGAATTGGACGTGAACGACCAAACCCACAAACCGAACGCGAAGCTGCGCCCGATGGATTACTGGTGGCTCTGGCTGTTTGATACCGTGCTAGTGAGCGCGGGCTGCCTCTTTTACCTCGCCACGAATTACGGCACTTACGAGTTCTTTGGTCGCGCCTGTGCCATGGCGTTGCTGCCGCTGATTCCGGTGATGGTGCTGGTTGGCGGCGCGGGCAGCACGGTGTTTGCGCTGACGAAAGTTTTGATTGAGAAGCGTTCGCTGCCGCGACCGACGGCATTGGCGTTGCTGGTCGGGCCCGCGCTTGGGCTGACGCTGGCGCTCGGTTTGCTGGGTGCGTTCAAATCGCCGGCGCACCGGCTGTCATACATTTGCCTTGGGCACGCGCCGGCGGTGGCGAGGGATGTTTGCACGACGGGATATTCCACCTTCCTGCGCGAAGAATGGCTGGCGCGCTTCAACGTGGATGCCAAGGAATTTCAATCGTTTGTCGCCCAGGCGAAGCTGGTGCCGGCAACCGGCTTTGAATTCAAAACGAGGCTGGAGCATTCTTCGTTGAAAGACTCCCGGCTGTTCAAAAATTTACCGGCGGCGGGCGAGTCCCAGTGTTTTAAGCGCATCTTCAAAGAAGCTGAAGAGCACCAGCGCGGCGGAGTTTATGCGATGTTTGATCCCGCCACTTCGACGGTGGCGGTGTTCCGGGAATACCACGATTGATTTTCGTAGTGACGCCCACCGCCTGTGCCCGACCACAAGCGCCTTCACCAATCCGTCTCACGGTAGTCCTTCAGAAATTTCCCCCAAATGTGCGTGCCGGCGTTGAAGCCGGCGATGATCGGGTCCACGATGCGCGCCGCGCCGTCCACGATGTCCAGCGGCGGATGGAAGCGATGCTCCGCCACCTTGCGCTCGGCGATGTGCGCGGGGTCTTCGTCCGTCACCCAGCCGGTGTCCACGGCGTTCATGTGGATGCCGTCGGCGTGGTAATCGGCGGCGGCAGTGCGCGTCATCATGTTGAGCGCGGCCTTGGCCATGTTCGTGTGCGGATGCCGCGTGGTCTTGAACTTCCGGTAAAACTGTCCCTCCACCGCCGAGACGTTGACGATGTGCTTGTCGCGCTCCGGCGTGCGGAGCATGAGCGGCTTGAGCCGCGCGTTGAGGATGAACGGCGCGATGGCGTTGACGAGCTGCACTTCGAGCAGTTCCACGGCGGGAACTTCGTGCATGAGCAGCCGCCAGGAATTGCGGTCGCGCAAATCCACCTGCTGCAAATCCTGATCCAGCTGGCCTTGCGGAAACAAGGCTTTCTGCGCTTCCAGTTCGTCTGGCAGCATGGGAATTTGCGACAACTCTGCCGCATGCGTCAGGCCGGCGACTTGCGACATGCGCTTGGTGGCCAGCGACGCGTCGCCTTCCGGCAGCAGGTGATATCCGCGCAAGCCTTCGTAAGCACCGAGCAATTTTGCGGCATCGGGAGACAGGTCGTGCAGCGACCCATTCTCGCGTTCCATCATGTGCTCGTAAAAATCTGGCGGACGACGCACGGTTTGGCAGGCATTATTGATGATAAAATCCAGTCGTGTGCGCGTCGTGAGCAGATGCTTGCAAAATGCTTCGACGCTGGGCGTGTGGCGCAAATCCAAGCCGAAAATTTCGAGCCGGCTGCCCCAATCTTTGAAATCCGGTTCCGCCGCGTAACGCATCGCCGAATCACGTGGAAACCGCGTGCAGACGATAAGCTGCGCCCCGGCACGAAGCAGCTTGATGCCGGCCTGATAACCAATCTTCACGCGGCCGCCCGTGAGCAGCGCCACGCGGCCACGCAAATCCGCCGTCTCGGTGCGCTTGAAGAAATTCAATTCCGCGCACTTCGGACAAAGCTGGTCGTAGAAATGGTGGATGGTGGAATAATCCTGTTTGCAGATATAGCAATTCTGCGGCTCGACGACTTCGCGGAAATCGGGATTGTCTTTCACTTCTTCCTGCAAGAAACCTTTCGGCGGAAAGACATTCGGTGTGGTAAAAACTTTTTCGCGGCGCAGCTTGCGGATGCCGGTTTCATGGAGCTTGGAATCGTCGCGTTGCTGTTTCTCCGCTTTGCGCTGCTTCGAGCTGGCTTTCACGAGCCGACGCCGCTGCGCCACGTCGGGACAATAAATATCGCCCGCCGCCTTGAGCAACCGCGTGCGGTCCTCGACCGAAAGTTGTGCGAGCAAAGCCCGGTTGGCCGCCGCTTGTTCAAGAATCGCGGCGGCGGCTTTCAGTTGCTCACTGGACGGGATGGGGCTGGACGGTGCGGACATTTATTTGGCCGTGCAGCATAACACAAAGCCATTCGCGGGCGAATGAAAAGCAGCCGGCCGACTCCCGCGCGCGGAAACCCGCAGAAACATTTCGACGCCGTCGCCTTTCATGTTTAATTTTCCCGCCGCAATGTCCGCCGAAGTTCAACTCACGCCCATGATGGCGCAGTATCGCCGTATCAAAGGCGAACTGCCGAAAGATGCGTTGCTGCTCTTCCGGCTCGGCGATTTTTACGAGATGTTTTTCGAGGACGCGCAGACTGGGGCGCAAGTTTTAAACCTTTCGCTCACCGCCCGGAACGGCGTCCCGATGTGCGGCCTGCCGCATCACGCCGCCAACGGCTACATCGCCCGCATCCTGAAAAGCGGCCGTAAGGTGGCCATCTGTGATCAAACCGAAGAGGCGCGTCCTGGCAAACTGGTGAACCGTGAGGTGACGCAAATCCTCTCTCCTGGCACGCATTTCGACGAACGCATGCTGGTCGCCGAGCGGAATAATTTTCTCGCCGCTGTTTATCCCAGCGGAAAAATCTTCGGCCTCGCGCTGGTGGATTTGACCACCGGCGATTTTCTGACAACCGAACTGGAGGACCAAACCGCGCTGCTCGCCGAGCTGGAACGGCTACGCCCAGCGGAAATCATTTTTCCCACCGAGGCGGTTTCGCTCCGCGATTTACTGCGCGGCGCATTCCAGATTTTGAGCGGTTACGACGACTGGACCTTCGCGCCGGAAACCGCGTTTTACACGGTGAAAGAGCAATTCAAAGTCGGCTCGCTCGACGGCTTCGGCCTGAAGGACAAGGTGGCCGCCATCGGCGCGGCAGGCGGTGCGCTGCATTACCTCACGCAAAATTTGCGACGCGACGTGAAGCACCTCACGCGCATTTCGTTTTATCAGCGCAGCGATTTTCTCACGCTCGACTACACAACGCTGCGGCATCTGGAAATCCTCGAGCCGCAGCATCACGATGCCCCGCGCAACGCCTCGCTTTACGGCGCGCTCAACAAAACCGTCACGCCGATGGGCGCGCGACTGTTGCGCAACTGGCTTTCCCAACCGCTCGCCAAGGTTGAACCGATTCAGCAGCGGCAGGACGCGGTGGAAACATTCATCAACAATTCCTTCGGCCTCGACGCCTTCCGTCAGCAACTCGCGCAAGTGCGCGACCTCGAACGCACGCTCGGCCGCCTGAGTTCCGGTTCCGGCAACGCGCGTGATTTGGTGGCGCTGCGAACCGCGCTCGAACAAATCCCGGCGCTGAAACAGACTTTGGCCACGGTAGGGTCGAGCTGCCGCTCTGCCTTGTTGAAAGAAGAAGAGGCGGCGCAGCAGCACCGCCCTACCTTGATTTCAGAACTTGATTCCCAAGTTTCCGAATCGCCCGATCTCGTTGAATTGATTTCCCGCGCCATCGTGGATGAGCCGCCGCTGCCGATCAAGGAAGGCGGCATGATTCGCGATGGCTTTGACACGAACCTCGACGAACTTCGCAACGCACAACGCAGCGGCAAGGATTGGATTGCCAAGCTGCAGGCGGATGAAATCACAGCCACCGGAATTTCCTCGCTCAAAGTCCGGTTTAATTCCGTTTTTGGCTATTACATCGAAGTCACCAAGTCGAATCTCGACAAGGTGCCGCCGCATTATCACCGCAAGCAGACGGTGGCGAACGGCGAGCGCTTCATCACGCCGGAATTGAAGGCGATGGAAGGCAAAATCCTCGGCGCGGAGGAACGCAGCGTGAAGCTCGAATACGAAATCTTCCAGCGCGTGCGCGAGGAGGTGCTCGGCCAGTTGCCCAAAATCCAACAGAGTGCTTCCGCGCTGGCACAGTTGGATGTCCTCGCTGCTTTCGCGGAGATTGCGCGGTTGCATAATTACTGCCGGCCGCACGTTGCTGATGAAGGCGTGCTGCAAATCCGCGATGGCCGGCATCCGGTTTTGGAGCAGCAGCTCGTCGAGGAGCGTTTCGTGCCGAATGATACGGGATTGGCAGGTAGGGCGGGCAGTCCTCTGCCCGCCGCCGAAGTGCAAGAGACGCCACGGCGCGCAGAGGACTGCCCGCCCTACCCACAGATCGCGTTGATCACCGGGCCGAATATGGCGGGCAAATCCACTTACATCCGGCAGGTCGCGCTGCTCACGCTGCTCGCGCACACGGGC
>CAIOUK010000264.1 GCA_903861445.1 uncultured Verrucomicrobia subdivision 3 bacterium | reverse complement strand
CAGCCAGCAAACCCGCGCCGCCACCAGCCCCCGAACGCTCCGTGTTCATCATTCCCAGCAACGCCCGCGAAGGACGCGACCCGTTTTTTCCTGAATCCACGCGCCCTTTCGAAGCTGCCGTGCAAGTCAGTCACAAGGTGGAAGCCACCTCGCTGGTCATCAAGGGTTTTTCCGGAACTCCCAGCCATCGTTTCGTGATCATCAACAACCACACCTTTGCTCCCGGTGACGAAGGGGATGTCTTGACCAACAACGGACGGGCGCATATTCATTGCGTGGAAATCCGCAACAACGTCGTCGTGGTCGAAATTAACGGACAAAGAAGCGAAATCCCCTATCAGTCTCAATAAGCCGCAAGTAAAAATAATTATTCAGTTGAATTTAAATAGCAGAGCAGCCCCAAAAAAATAAACGAGCCATGAAAAAAATCGCATTCCAAATCCTGCTCGCCAGCGCAACCAGCCTGCTGGTTGCCCAAGCGCAAACCAATGCCACCCTAACCGCTCCGCCCGCTGGCGATACCAATCCGCCAGCTGTGGTGTTGAGCCTTACCAATGCGAGCGCGCCGGTGACTGCGACTAATACAGAGACAGCCGCCGTAGGCAACATCGCCACCAATAATGTGCCGATGCCGCCGACAAATGCCGTGCCCGCGTTGCCCGCACCTGTGCCGGCACCCGCCAGTGCCGGGATTCCGCTCATCCAGTTTGCCGACGTGCCTATCACCACTGCCATTGAGAATCTGGCGCGACAGGCGGGCATTAATTATATGCTAGACCCCAAAATCGGTTACGGACTCCCGGACGCGAATGGACAGGTCAAAATCGAACCAACACTTTCCATCCGCTGGGAAAATATTTCTGCCGAAAACGCCTTGCTTGCGCTGCTGGATAACTATGGTCTGCAATTGGCACGGGACAAAAAAACTGACATTGCCCGCATTGCTCCCAAAGATCCGCTGGCTCCCCCTCCGTTAATCACCCGGGTGGTGCAGTTGAAGTATTCCAGCGTGTCGAACATGACTGCCTCCGTGCAATCTGCCCTCACGGACAAACGCAGCAAGGTTTTGGCGGACAATCGAACCAGCCAGATTGTGGTGGTCGCCACCGACCCGGAACAACAAGCCGTGGACACTTTGGTGGCCCAATTGGACAAGCCCACCAAGCAGGTCTTGATTGAAACCAAGCTGGTGGAAATCTCCAGCCAGCCCAGCACCAAGAAAGGCGTGGACTGGACTTCCACTTTGAGCGCCCAAAATGTGACGTTTGGTAATGGCAAAGTGTCAGGCATAACGACGATTAACGCCCCGGGAACCACCGGCACCGGCAGCTCTACTCCTGGTGGTCCACCTCCTACCATCACCACGCCGGCTAGCACTGCGACTTCTGTTTTAACTCTACTTCAAGGCAACGGCGGCATTTCCGCCAGCACCGTTAGCGGCCTGATTCCCACCACCGGTTTTCTCAACGCAGACGGTGTGAGTGCTGTCATTTCGTTCCTAAATTCGACTTATGATGCCCAGGTGGTTTCCACTCCGCGTATCGTGACCTTGGACAATGAAATGGCTACAATATCCGTCACGCGCGGTTATCCCATCATTCAACAGTCTGCCGGCACCCAACAAACCAGCGGAAGCTCATCGGTCACTTACTCCAATGTTGGAACAATACTAACGGTTACCCCGCGTATTTCGGCCAATGATTTCATCTGGCTCAAGGTTTCACCGCAAGTTTCCAGTCATTTCAGCGATTACCAAGTCACAGTTGCTGGCGGCGGTGGTAATGCCAGCTCCTCCTATCCGATTCCCATTTTCGACAATCGCAGCATGGAATCGCAAGTGCTGATTCCCAATGGCAACACATTGGTGATGGGCGGCTTGATTCAAGACAATCCCACGGCCAGCTATACGAAGGTGCCGCTGCTAGGCGACATTCCCGGATTGGGCTGGGCTTTCCGCAGTGAAAGCAAGAGTATGACTAAAGACAACCTGATTATCTTCCTCACTCCGACTATCATTAAAGCCGACGATTTCACCCCCGCGCCCACGGATTTTTTGAAATCAAAACCCCATGTCATGAAGTCTCCCATGAATCCCAATCATTCTTGGGACAGCGGCCAACCGCGCGGCAACTGGAGTAATCCCGCCCCGGAGCCGGGCGAATTTAATTAAAAATAAGGTGCGCGTGAAACGACTATTCTTGTTTGCAACCGAACGAGTGAACTCTCAACCAGGTTGATTATGAAATATAAAATTTACAAGCTCTGGCGGCAGGTCACCCTGGCGCTGACGCTGATGGGGCTTACCGTCACCCTGTCAGCACAAACCGTCACCACCGTCGGCGGTGGCAGCGGCACTGTCTATCCCGGTCCTTATTGGGGCTATACCAATGGCACATATACGAGATTCGACCAACCTTCCGGTCTGGCTTTGGATCCAGCCGGCGGCATCCTGTTTATCGCCGATTATTCCAACAACGTTGTCCGCTTCATGACTAATCCCGGGTCAAGCAGTCGGCAGACTTTCACGTTCACCAATTCCATTAATGCCAATCTCACCCGTGGCATCACTAATCCGATTGCCGTAGCCGTGGATCTCGCAACGAATGTTTATGTGCTGAATCGGGGTAACGGCACCAATGGCTCCCTGCTCCAATTCAATATCAATTATCTGGGGTATCCCACATTGGTGGTGACCAATGCCTCCCACCTGACTAACGCTGCCGCCATGGCCGTGGATGGACCAGGCAATGTTTTTATGATTGTTCAGGGCAACACCGTCCTGCGCGTCACCCCGCCCAATGCCGTCAGTGTTGTGGGCACCATTACCAATCGTGGCGTCAACCTGCAAGGCATCGCCGTCATGGACAACGACCAACTGGCGTTGAGCGATGCCGGCACTAATAGTGGTATTTGGCTGATGGATACCTACAACACCAATATTCTCAACAACGTTACCAAACTCGCAGGATTCAACGGCACGGGGGACAATTCCGATGTGTGGCCGGTGCCGGCTACCAATGCCATCTTTAATCATCCGGCCAATATCGCCAAAGCCGGTAACGGCGTTTTGGTAATCACGGATAACGGCAACCATCGGGTGAAGTTATTGGATACCATTTTCAGCACCGTTAAATGTCTTTATGGTGTGAAATCTAATAATTGGGAAACGGGTGTGACTTTTTTAATTAATGGAGGGCAGTTTACAGATCCGGGCGGTTGGCTTGATGGTTCATCGGGAATACAAAAAGGCGCTGCCGAATCCCGCCTGCCCTTTGGCGCGGTCGTGGCACCGGATGGCTCCGTCTATGTCTCGGAAGACTATTGTCATCTGATTCGTCACGTTACCGGCGCTGGCTTGAGTGCGCCGGTTCCAGGCTATCCGCGCACCGGCCTTGCTGGCATTGGCTTGGATCCCACCGGAAGCCTTCTCTATATTGCTTGCCCAGCTAATAACCAGGTGCGGCTTTTGAATATTCCAACCAGTCAAACCACCACTTTTCTGTCTGCCGCCGACGGCCTAAATAACCCTGTCGCCGTATTGACAGACACTAACGGCAGTTACGACACGGTATCTTACATTGACGTGCTAAATTCTGGCACCAATGGCTCCATCCTACTATTTGACAACTACGGATATGGTTATGGCCCGCTGGTCACCGGCTTAAATCAACCCACCGCTTTTACTTTAGATGGCTCTGGCAACTTATTCATCACCGAACAGGGCGGCGCAATCAAGGTCGTCATTGCTTCTACCGGCACCTCCAACATCGTCGCCACCATCACCAACGCGGGCGTCTCGTTGCAAGGTATCGCCATCCTTGACAATGGCAACATCGCCGTCAGCGATGCCGGCAACCACGTCATCTGGTCGGTAAATCCTATCACCAAGCTTTACCACATATTAACCGGTAAGTTGGGAATAAGTGGAACCAGCATAGGCAGCACCAATTCCGCCAAGTTAAACCAACCTCATCAGCTTGCCCGCTCCGGCAGCTATTTGTTGGTGGCTGATTCCGGCAATAACCGCTTGGTTCTGGTCACCACCAGCGGCACCACCACCACCAACCTGAATCCAAACAATGCTACCCTTTGGTTTGGCAATGTCGGCGATCCCGTTACCAGTGGCAGTCGCTTTCTTTCCATGAACGACCCCATCGGTTTGGCGGTCAGTCCGGCTGGGATAATTTACGACTCGGAACCGACCAATCAAGCTATTCGCGGACTTACAGCCGCCATTACTCCACCGCCGGCAGTTCCTGTTGCGCCCTTGCCATTCTTTTCCGCGGTCGCGGGCATTGCCTTGGATACGACCAGCACAGAGCTATTTATCACTGATCCGACTAATAGCACGATCAACATCTTGGATCTGACCGCCAATCAGATGAGCCTTTTCCTTGATTCCAGCAGCGGCATCTATCAGCCGGTGGATGTTGCCTTGGACAGCAGCGACAATGTTTATGTCCTGAATCAGGGAACCGGTGGCAATGGCTCCATCCTGCAATTTGACCAATACGGAAACTTGCTTGCCACCCTGGCTACTTCATTGTCCATGCCCACCGCCATGAAAATGGATTTTTCCGGGAACATTTTTGTGTCTGAACTGAATGGCGCGGTCGAAGAGTTCTATGCCGGCGGCTCTAACACCACCTTGGTGAACATCACCACAAACGCAAACGTCCGGCTACAAGGCATCACTTTACTCGACAATGGCTCGGTGGTGGTCAGCGATGCTGGCAATCAAGTCCTTTGGAAAATCGCTCCTGCGGCAACGAATGCCGTTTTATTCACCGGCGTCTTCGGCTCTGCCGGCACTAACTTCGGCGGCGTGGGATCCGCGAAGTTGAACCAACCCCTGCGTCTAGCCGAAACTTTTGGCGGCCTCCTGATTGTTGACTCCGGTAACAATCGGATTTTGGTTTGCGATGATTCAGGCACAATCTCCAAGGCTCTGAAGTCCACCAATGCCACCGTGTGGTTTGGCAGCCCGGTGATTGACCCCATTGCCAGCACAAGTCCTTATTTTGTCACCATGCAGTCGCCGTTAGGGGTTACCATCGGCACGAGCGGCACCAATGGAATCGTGTTCGACTCAGAAACCATTTACAAAGACATCCGGGGTATCTTGAACACGGGTATTAAAGCTCCCATATCACCGCCACCTGCACCGCTCAATCTGGTCGCAACGGCTACGATTAGTCAGATTACGCTAACTTGGTCTGCCTCGATTGGCGCGACTAATTACAATGTGAAGTGGTCAACTTCCACCGGCGGGCCTTATACCATCATTGGCACCACCAGTGGCACCAGCTTCATAGATATCGTGGATAATACCAATGTATTCAACGGAACCACCAACTACTATGTTGTGTCGGCGGTAAATGGCGGCGGCGAAAGCCCCAATTCAGCAGAAGCCAGTGCCTATGTCCCGTTCCCAGCGGTGCCCAGCCCGCAAATCGGCTATGTTGACTTCACAGACGCACAATATAACCCGCCCACTTCGGTTTTTCACCCCGTTTCATCCTATACATTTAATAATGACGCATACCTTGTTATCAAAGGAACACCGGGCAGCCAAACTTTTTACACGTCCGATGGATCAACCCCATCCGCTACCAATTCTTCCGTCAAATCCGACTATTCCGATGCTCTCTTGATTAGTTCGCAGGCAAACCTTTTGCCTTTTCTCGTCCAACAGGTCGCGCCCAGTCTGACCATAAAGGCAATTGGTATGGAAACCAACCATCCCAGCAGCGCCGTGGTGTCAGCAACTTTCCAGTTCATAACCGGTAATCCTGCCATCATCGGCGACAATGCTGGTCAATTTTACATTAGCGACATCACCGCCAATGCCCATCTCTACTACACCATTGATGGTTCCACGCCTTCACCAACCAATGGTGTTGATTTAGGCACCGTGGCCACGCCGACGAACCTGTGGACAGTGAACTTAAACATCACCAGCAACACCTTGTTCCAAGTTGTGGCGGTTCGCCCCAACTATCAAAACAGCGGAGTGGTTGGCCTCACCTTCTCGGTGACCAACTTTACGGCCAACGTCATTAGCTTTGGCTTTGGCACCGGTGAAGCTTCCAGCGACTTTGTGGCGTCGCCAGGCCAGACATTTTACGCCCCGGTAACTTTGAGCACCTTGTCTGGGGTAAATATGTATAGCTTGCAATTTAATCTGACGGTGACTAATAGCGGACCAAATCCCGGACCGGCCATTAACCCGGGCAACTTCGGTTTTTCATCCATGTTGATGAAGCCGATACCCAACGTGACCCCCGTGATTTACGAACCCATTCCGCCGGCCATGTTTATATCCACCAACGCAATCAATCCATTTCCCGTCTTGCTGGATGGCTCCACAAACTTTGCCAGCCTGACATTTACCAATGATAGCATCAACCTCCTTGGGATTGGCTGGGTGGAACGCGCGGGTGCCACCAATCTTTATGACACCACCAAACAAGATTTAATCCAGTATTCCATTGCGCATGACGATATGTTTCCCAGCTCGCAGCAACCAAACGGGGTGATTGTAGGTGGTTATGCCTTTAAGATACCAAGCAGTGCCACGAACGGACAAACTTATCAGATTCAAATCGGTCGCCCGACGGCCACGGATGATGGTATCGGCGTTCCCAATTCTGATGTCTATATTGCCGCCCCCACCAATGGCTCCACGGCGGGAGGTCTTCCGCTGAACGCACTTAAATATGTCACCGTCGGCCAGCGTAAATATATTGCCGGCAGCGTCTATCCCTTCCGCTGGTTCAACGCGGGCGACTTTGGTTCCAGCAATCTTGTCAGCGCAGACGTTGAACAGGTGTTTGAAGCCGCAGTTTATCAGTTGAACTCACCGGCGTTTCAAGCTCCCGGCAGCGACTTTTTTGACGCGATGGATTCCTGCGGCGGAACCTATGTGGATTTGGGACACGGCTATCTGGAGTTTAATTCCTATATCTCCGGTCCCGGCGCATTAAATCCATTGTTCGACGGCAATGACACGACCATCAATCAAATCGCTTTTGGTGACGGCGTCATCGATGTGTGCGACGTCTATGTCACCTTCCGGCGTTCGCTGGATCCCACCTTGACGTGGTTCGAGCGCTATTGGGTCAACGGTCAGCGCGTGGCGGATACGGGTGCTCCGAACGTCGCTAACCATCTGGTTAAAGCTCCCACCAGCAAGGCGCAACCCAAAGTTCAATCGGGTTCCACCACCAACACAATATCGCCGCAGGTGAATTTTGCAGCTGGTGATATTACTAACTGTTCCAGCGGCCAGGTGGTGCAGATTCCTATTACTGCAACCATCTTCGGCAGCTATCCGCTCCGGGTGCTAATGCTCAATCTCACCGTAGTGCCGCTCGACGGTTCGCCCGCTCTTACAACCCCGGTTCAGTTCAAACAAAATGCTACTGTCCTTGGCACGCCATTTACCACAACTGCACAAGGCAATGGCAATTATGCTGCGGTCTGGCTTAATAACACCAACGCCGGACTAACCGGCACCGCCACCATCGGCACATTGACCATCACCCTGCCTGCCGGGGTCACGACTAACAACGCCTACGCGATTCATTTCGACCATGCCTCAGCCTCACCCAACGGCATTGCTTCGTTCCCGAAACAGACATTGACAGGCTTGATTACCTCGTCCAGCCGCGCCAGTTCAAGTTATAACGACGGCATTCCCGACTCGTGGCGCCTGCGCTGGTTCGGCACCATTTACAACCAGTTATCCCAATCTAATGCTGTCGCTGCGGGCGACGGCATCAATAACTGGAAAAAATATGTCGCCGGTATTGACCCGACCGTGGCGAACAACTTCCCCAGCTTGAATCCCAAAAAACCGGTGCCTTCTGGTTCCAGCGCGGCGATTCACTGGCCGACGGTCAGCGGCAAGCAATACCTCATCTTAAGTTCTGCCAGCTTGTTTTCAAGCCAATGGATAACCAATGCCATTGTCACTGGCACCGGTGCGGACATGGAATATGATGACAACACCTCTGGTTCGGCGAAATTCTATCGGGTTCAAATCTTGCCGTAAGCAGTTGGAAGATTTTAGCAACGGCGCGTTCGACTGGACGCGCCGTTTTTATTTGGTAGCCGCAATCCGCTGAAGATAATCAAAGGAATAAATCCCCGTGTTATGCCCGTCCGCCCAGACTGGCTGAATCGCATAACCACCAACACCAGTCAACTTCACCAACTCAAAGGAGTTGGCGACATAAGGTTTTTGGGGCGACTTATAGAGGTTGCCGAGAATGTCCATCTCGCCCTTGCACCCTGCACACGGACAAGCGCGCCGCAGGTTCTCGAACGTGATAAATTGCTCCGTGCCGTCGTCCCATTTCACGGCAAGTTCGTTACCAATTGGTTGAAGATCCAATGGTCGCATCAATGCCTCACGGTTCGTCGCTCGAAAGCGGCCAAGGTTTCCGGGCTGACATGATGCTCAATGCCCTCGGCGTCCATCAGCGCAACTTTCTTGGAAACGCCCAGCGATTGCAAAAACGCCACCACCGTCTCATGCCGCCGCTTGCTTTCCTCGGCCAGCTTGCGCCCGGCTTCGGTGAGAAAAATCGCCCGGTAAGGCTTCGTGTTCACATAACCCGCACGCTTGAGCCGCGCCAGCGTGCGATTCACGGTCACATGTGTTACGCCGAGCCGGCGCGCGAGATCTACCACGCGCGCCTCGCCCACGGCCGCCGCCAGATCGGCAATGGCCTCAGCATAATCCTGCGCAATCTCGCCGGCGTGGTCGCGGCGCAAGCGGCGGAAACTTTCCGCCTGCGGCAACGAGGATACGGTCGGCGAATTTGAAGTTTTTACGGAACGGGGCATTTGTTGCCTCCATCAAATCCCAAGGCACCGGTTTAGTCGAGGTTTTAATTTGTAACCGAAGCTACATTTTTGTTGACAGCACCGAGTGCCGGATGTAACTAATGCTACATCTTGATGGACGAACCACCGCAATCCACCGCCTCCGTCCGCGAAACCGGCTGGCGCAAACCGGCGGGACAGGCGTCGCTGAATGAGGTTCACCGCAGCATCCTCGTGCCGGTGACGGCTTCATTCTGGCGTAAGCTCTTCGCGTTCTCCGGCCCCGGCTTTCTCATCGCCGTGGGCTACATGGATCCCGGCAACTGGGCGACGGACTTGCAGGGCGGCGCGCAGTTTGGCTACACGCTGTTGTCCGTTGTCATGATTTCAAACCTCATGGCGATTCTGCTCCAGCATTTGAGCATCAAGCTCGGTGTCGCCACCGGCCGCGATCTGGCGCAGGCCTGCCGCGACCATTATTCCACGCCGACCGTCTGGTTTCTCTGGATTGGCTGTGAAATCGCCATTGCCGCGTGCGACTTGGCCGAAGTTGTCGGTTCCGCCATCGCGCTGCAACTGCTCTTCGGCATTCCGCTCGTCTGGGGCTGCGTCATCACGGCGGCGGACGTGGTCGCGGTGCTGTTTTTGCAAAGCAAAGGATTCCGTTACATCGAGGCTCTGGTCATCACGCTCATCGCCACCATTGCGGCCTGTTTTGCAGCGGAACTATTCTGGTCGAAACCCGGTTATCTGGGAATGTTGGCTGGTTTTGTTCCCGGCCCGCAACTGCTCACCAATCCCGATATGCTCTACATCAGCATCGGCATCATCGGCGCGACGGTCATGCCCCACAATTTGTATCTGCACTCGTCCATCGTCCAGACGCGGAAATTCGAGCAGAACGTGGCCGGCAAACGCGAGGCTATCAAGTTCGCGACAATTGACTCCACAGTGGCGCTCATGTTCGCGCTGCTCGTCAACGGCGCGATTCTGGCGCTCGCAGCGACGGCCTTTCATTGGTCGGGGCATCAGGACGTGGCGCAAATTCAGGACGCTTACAAATTGTTGAGTCCACTGCTCGGCGTCGGCGTGGCGAGTATTTTGTTCGCGGTGGCGCTGCTGGCATCGGGGCAAAATTCCACGCTCACCGGCACACTTGCCGGGCAGGTCGTGATGGAAGGATTTGTTAATCTCCGCTTGCGCCCGTGGCTACGCCGCTTACTCACGCGGCTGATAGCGATTGTTCCCGCCGTCGGCGTAATTGGTTTTTTTGGCGAAAGCAAAACCACGCAGTTGCTTGTCGCCAGCCAGGTCGTGCTGTCCATGCAACTGGGCTTTGCCGTCTGGCCATTAATGCGCTTCACCGGTGAGAAAGCCAAGATGGGCGTGTTCGCCAACCGGACGTGGTTGAAAATTCTCGGCTGGACGACCACCGCTGTCATCATCATCCTGAACGTGAAGCTGCTGTTTGACACCTTCATGCCCGCCGCCGCGCTGAAGGCGTTTTATACGCATCTCGGATTGCCCGCGCCAACCCAATAGCCGCCATGTATCAACACATTCTCATCCCGCTGGAGAATAGCGCGACGGATCAAGCCATTCTCGACCACGTCCGACCGCTGGTGAAACTGACCGGCGCGAAACTGCTGCTGCTGCACGTCGCCGACGGCTGGGTGGCGCGCAATTTCAACCAGCTCAAGCTCGCCGAATCCGAGGAGATGAAAACCGACCGCGCGTATCTTGAAGAAATCGCCGGGCAGCTTCGCGCCGAGGGCTTGGACGTGGAAACCTTGCTGGCGCTCGGTGACCCACCGGCGGAAATCATCAAGGTGGCCAAAGCCGAAAACTGCGATTTGATTGCGATGGCCGGACATGGCCACCGTTTTTTTGGCGATCTCTTTCACGGCAGCACCATCACGCAGGTGCGGCACGACACGTCCATTCCCCTGCTCGTCCTGCGCGCCAAGAAAGTTTGATTACTTCCCCAGCGAAAAATCCGCTGCGCGCTCGACCAAGTGAAGCAGGTTGCCCTCCCCGTCCGCGAAGAACAAAACTTTCCCGCCACCCGCCGCCGGGCGAACTTCTTCAGAAAACTTCACGCCGCGCTTTTCCAATTCCGCCTTCGCCGTATCAATGGAATCCACGCGCAACGCGAGATGCCGGAAGCCCGCGAGCTTGTTGTCCGCCGTCTGCGGCACGGATTTGTCTGCCGGATAAATCTCCACCCAGACGTTGCCCAGCGCGATAAGGCACGTCGGCGGATTCTGGCCATTGTCCCACAGATGCCGCGCGCCGAGCACCCGCTCATACCAAGATTTCAACGCCACCGCGTCTTTCGCCGGAATGCCGATGTGTTCGAGATTAAAAATCATGGCTCAATTAAAAATCAAAATGGTGAACTGTGAAAACAAAATCGTGTTCGCACTCGGGAACTAATTTTTGCATCATCTCCTGACAAACTATGAACGCCGAAACTTTTCTCCAACAGCGCCTCATTTGTGTCGCCGTCATTGACAAAGTGGACGACGCCGTGCCGCTCACGGAAGCCCTGCTGGCCGGCGGCCTGAACTGCATCGAAGTCACCTTCCGCACCGCCGGCGCGGCGGAAGCCATCGCCCGCATCCGCAAGACACTACCTAATGCCGTCGTGGGCGCGGGCACCTTGCTGACCGCCGATCAGGTGAAGCAAGCCGTGGACGCCGGCGCGCAATTCGGTGTCTCGCCCGGCTTGAGCGAGGCCGTTTCCAAGGCCGCGCACGAAAATAAATTTCCACTGTTCCCCGGCGTCATTACGCCCACCGAAGTCATGCGCGCACTCGAACTCGGCTGGCGGCACCTGAAATTTTTCCCGGCGGAAACTTTTGGCGGCGTGAACGCGCTTAAAGCACTCGCCGGTCCGTTCGGTCATACCGGCGTGAAATTTATTCCTACCGGCGGCATCACCGCCGCGACGCTGCCGAACTATCTGGCCGTGCCGCAGGTCGCCGCCGTCGGCGGTTCGTGGATGGCGGAGAAAAAACTGATTGCCGAGAAAAACTGGAAACAAATCACCGCACTCACGGCGGAGGCGATGAAAATTATCGCAACGGCAAAAGCTTAAAACCTGTCGCGCGAAGGTTGCGAAGAAGGCGAAGAAAGAAATTACCTTCGCCAACTTCGCGATCTTCGCGCGACATTTATTTTTCTTAATTCCCGACCGTCACCTTCAGCGGCTGGTCTAGGCGTTCGGCGAAGCGCTTCAGGTAGTTATTCCATTGGATCTGGTTCGTGAAATCACCGTTGCGATCCCAGCCCGCTCCGGCGTAATAGACGAACGGCTCGCTGGCTTTCAGTTCCGCCAGCACCAGCGCGTGGCCTTCGGCTTCCTTGAATTGGCCGCGCGTCGCCGCCGGCCAGACCAGTCCGACGGGAATATGACCGGGGCCGTCGCCCTCGGTGAATTTTTCCCAAAGGCTGAACCAACGGTCCTGATGCGCCAGCATACTTTCCGCCGAGTGAATCACCAAGCCGGCGGCGGCCGTGACCGGCTGATTGCCGGTGTCATAGCGACATTCAAAACGGTTGAGGTTCGAGCCGCGATCCAGCGACACGCGTTTCACTTCGGAAACCGGTTGGCCGTTGACATCCCACGCGGCATAGGTCAACTCAAACTCCGAACGGATCGGGCCGGAGGTGATCAGCTTCCACGACTGATAGCAACGCGAAGGCCGAAGTTTGCCGTCCGCCCAGATGGCGGCGCCACCACAACCCCGGTTGGGGCCGGCACGATAATTATCCGCCGCATTGCCATCATCGTTGTGGTAGTTGCTACGCCGGTCGCTTTTGGGGTAAGTCGTTTGCCGGGCATACATGGAGTTGATGACCGGCTGGCGCACGTGCTTGCACCAGACATCCACGCCGCTGCCGGTCTTGTCGCCGTCCTGTTTCTGCAAGGCCGGGCCATACATGCGAAACGCAATCCGATCGTTCTCCCAGGCAAAATCATCCAACCGCTCCGGCACAAACCGGGCAAAGGTCGTCAACGCTGGCGGCGGCACGGCGGGCAATGCGCTTGGTTCAAAAATGTAAAACGTCCGAGTTTCGCCCGGCGCAAGGTCAACTTGGAAAAGTAATTTTTCCTTAGCTTGTGCTGGCTCGAAAGCATAATCCTGCGAATCCAAAATCCACGCTGAAATTCCATCCATGATTTTCCATGAGTTGTTTGTAGAAAATCCGGTTCCAGCAATCACATATAAAAAATTCAATTCAACCGTCTCACTTTCGCGCCAACAGCTTGAAGGGTTGAAAACACTAATCTTTCTTGGTTTTGCTTTTCCCAACACCCCCATCCGATAAACCTCACTCCCCGCCAGCAGGAATGCGCCGACGCCGTAGACTTCGGTGCCATTCTCATCGAAATGTTTCGGGTCCGCGCCAATCGGCTGAACATGCGTCAGCTTGCCGTCGGCATCCACGCAACCCACCAGCGCCGCCCACGCTTTGTGCACGGCGGGTTCAAACTGCTTGCGGTCGAGCAAGCCTTGATTCACGCCCCACGCCAGCGCGTAGGTGTAAAAGCCGGAGCTACTGGTTTCTTTGAGCGGATAACTGGCCGGGTCGAGCAGGCTCGCGCGCCAGAGTCCGTCCGGCTGCTGGCACGTCAAAATTTTCGCCGCCATGTCCTTGAACAATTGCTCGAAGCGCGGACGGTCGGGATGATTCGTCGGCAGATATTGCAGCAGGCGGACGAGGCCGCCCATCACCCAGCCATTGCCGCGCCCCCAGAAAACCTTTTTGCCGTTCGCTTCGGTCTTCTTGAAGTAAGTGCTGTCGCGGAAAAATAGATGTTCATCCTTGTCGTAAAGATAGTCCGTCGTGCGCCACCATTCTTTCAACATGAAGTTGAGATATTTTTCGTCGCCGGTGGCGTAGTAAAGCCGCGCCCACGCCGGCGGTGCCATGAACAACGAATCACACCAAGACCAGTTTTCGCCGGCGATGCCTTTGGGCTGGTTGAAGGCGAGACTCTCGACTTTCGATGGTTCGGTGAGAATGGAATCAAACCGCGCCCGTAGTGGCGCAATCATCTTCGGGTCGCGATATAGAAAATAAAGCTCGGCATAGGTCTGGCCGACCGCGTGGTCATCGGCATGAAACTTTTTCGGGCCAAGCTGCCAATGATTATTCTCTGCCATCGCGAGCATGGCGTTGCGATATTTAACGTCGCCGGAAATGCCCGCCAACGCCATCATGCCGGCGTCGCCCGCGCCCTGCGTCCAGTCGGTCGGCTTGTGCTTGGAAGGATGAGCGAGCTGCCAGTCCGCCACGCGCTGCATGATTTCCAAAACGGGCTTGGGTGAAAGATTCGCAGCCACTTCGGCGTGGAGTGAAAAATCCAGAGACCAAAACATCACCACAAGACCGGCGATGACCACTGCTTTGTTTTTGAAAGACATAAAAATACTAACGGTTAAAATATTTCTCCCAAATTACTCCAATCGTTGCGGCGATGCTGGCCAACACCAAAATGCCACCTGTCACAAACGCAAAAATAACAGTAAGTTTGTCAGCGGGGACTCTTGGACGCGGTGGTTTTATAATCCGATACTTGTCATACATCTCCATTCCACCCATAAATTTTTCACCACAATGGACACACAAAAAAAATCCTGTCGCGCCAGCATTATCATATTCGCGCAAAAGATGTTTGCATACTTTCATGGCAAACTTATCGCAAGTCCGTCGGCTTCACCGCGTCCATGTCGTCGAACACCTGGTTTTCGCCGGCCATGCCCCAGATGAATTTGTAATTGCCGGTGCCACAGCCGAAGTGCATGGACCAGTTCGGCGACAAGGCCACTTCGTCATTGTGCAGAAACAGATGCCGCGTCTCCGCCGGTTCGCCGAAGAAGTGTGCCAGCACCTTATCGCCGAGGTCGAAGTAAAAATAAATCTCCGTGCGCCGGCAATGCGTGTGCGGCGGAAAGGAATTCCACACACTGCCCGGCTCCAGCGCGGTCAGTCCCATCACGAGCTGGCAACTCTGGATGCCGCCCTGATGGATGAATTTATAAATCGTCCGCTGGTTGGCCGTTTCAACGGCACCGAGTTTCACCGGTGTCGCTTCGGCGGCTTTCATCATGCGCGCCGGATGCGCGGCGTGCGCGGGACAGGAAAGAAAATAAAACTTCGCGGGATTCTTCGCGTCGTCGCTGGTGAAGGAAACGGACTTGGTTCTCATCGGCAGATAGGCGCAATCCAATTTATCGAGGGCGAAAAGGTGGCCGTCCGCAAGGACCCTGCCTGCCCCGCCGACATTGATCGCGCCGAGTTCACGGCGTTCGAGGAAAAAGGCGCGACCAGTTTCCTTGTGATTCGGCAGTTCAATCGGTTTGTTCGTCGGCATCGCGCCGCCGACCACGAGCCGGTCGAGGTCGGTAAAGTGGCCGGTGATTTCGCCCGGCACAAAGATCTGGGTAATCTGAAATGTGTCGCGCAAGGTTTGCGTGGACATACCAACTATATCCTGCGGACGCGGCGTGCGCCGGATGGAAGCTTCAAACATGAACCAAGTCTGCCAGATGCAGAATCCGACGACAAGCCAACCGGAAACCAAATAATTCGCCAGCCTTTATCCGTCTTGCCGCGCGGCGGACTTCGCGCATAAGCTGACGGCATCAATGACCGCTGCCACCGCCAACCGCACCCACTACGGATTCACCCCGCTGCGCTTCGGATTGCTGCTGGCGCTGCTGATTGCCGCCACATTTCCGCAAGTGCTGGCGGGTGTAGAAACGTTTGTGGCGCGCGACTATGGTTTCTTCGCCTACCCGCTGGCGCATTTCCAACAGGACTGTTTGCGGCACGGCGAATTTCCGCTCTGGAATCCCTACAACAATTGCGGCGTGCCATTTCTGGCGCAGTGGAACACGATGCCGCTCTACCCGCCGGCGCTCGCCGCGCTCGCGCTGCCGTTGGGTTGGTCGTTGAGCTTTTTCTGTCTCGCGCATTTGTGGTGGGCCGGCTTCGGCATGTTTTTTCTCGCGCGCCGCTGGACGGGCAGTGACTTCGCCGCCGCGTTTGCCGGGCTGGCGTTCGCTTTTAACGGCTTCACACTGAACCTGCTGATGTGGCCCAGCCACATCGCGACTTTTTCCTGGCTGCCGTGGGTGGTGCTGGCGATGGAACTGGCGTGGCGCGTGGGCATGGAAAAAATCATTCTCGCCGCCTTTGCCGGGGCGATGCAAATGCTCGCCGGCGGGCCGGAAACTATTTTTTTGACGTGGCT
>CAIOUK010000263.1 GCA_903861445.1 uncultured Verrucomicrobia subdivision 3 bacterium | reverse complement strand
GTTTCACCGCGAGCAAAAATTGCCGAGCCGTGGGCGCGGGGCAGAATGCTGACTTCGCTGGAGATCGGACGAACCGTTTCAAAATTGCGACCGTCGAGGCGCTTGCCGCTTTCGAGGATCAATTTGCGAACGGCTTCCTTCTGGATGTAATAGAAAGCGTCGTTGATGACGAAGGGCGTGACTTTTTCCGCGCCGTATTTCTCGACGAGCTTCGCGCCAACTTCGTTCTTGATGGCGTTGCACGCGCCTTCGCGGTTGAGCTTGCCGGGCGTGAGCAAGGCAGGCACGAAACGATCACCGGCGAGCGCTTTCGCGTCGGCCAGAATTTCATCAGGGACAATCTTCAGCGTGATTTCGCGCTTCTTCTTGCCAACCTTCGCAGCAAGTTCTTTCTGCGCGGCGATCTGCGGCTGGATGACTTCCTGCGCGAATTTCAACGCGGCATTGAAGTCGGCTTCGGAAATTTCCTTGGCCGCGCCTTCATACATGACGATGTCTTTTTCGTTGCCGACATACACGAGGTCAAGATCGCTCTCGGCCTGTTCAGCGTGCGTGGGATTCGCCACGAACTTGCCACCGATGCGACCGATGCGCGCGGCACCGAGCGGGCCAGCCCACGGAATATCGGAAACCATCAACGCGGCACTCGCGCCGATGATGCTCAAAATATCGGGATCGTTCTCGCCATCCGCGCTGAGGAGCACGGTCTGGACTTGCACTTCGTTATACCAGCCCTTCGGAAACAACGGACGAATCGGGCGATCCGTCAAACGGCAGGTGAGAATTTCTTTTTCCGTCGGCCGGCCTTCGCGCTTGAAGTAACCGCCAGGGAATCTTCCAGCCGCCGCCGCTTTTTCGCGGTAGTCAACGGTGAGCGGGAAGAAGTCCTGGCCTTCTTTCGCTTTCGTGGCGGCCACAGCGGCCACGATGACGATGGTTTCGCCCATCTGGACGGTCACGGCGCCGTCGGCCTGCTTGGCCAACTTGCCGGATTCAATGATGATTTGTTTGTCGCCGATGGCGGCGGTAATTTTCTCTGACATAACTAACTTTCTTTCACCGCCTGCCGAGGAACTTCAGTGAACCCCGAAAAGTTTTCGGAGCTGAATGAAATTTCCCGCAGGCGGACTTTTTACGCGAGGTTTTGGTGGTGGAATCGGGACGTTCGCGCGGACAGCCAGATTCCAAAAACGGAAGGCGGGCTTGAAGTGAAAACAAAGCCGCGCCTTCCGCAAATTGATTTGCTTACTTACGCAGCTTGAGCTTTTTGGTGACCGCCTGATAGCGGCTCACGTCGGTGTCGGCCAGATAGTCCAGCAAACGGCGGCGCTGGCCGACCATCAGCAGCAGGCCACGGCGGGAGCTGTGATCCTTCTTGGCGGTCTGCAAATGCTCGGTCAAATGGTTGATGCGGTGCGTGAGCAGCGCGATTTGCACGTCGGCGGAACCGGTGTCCTTGGCGTGCGTCTTGAATGTTTCAATCGTCTTTGTCTTCGCTTCCATAATAATAATGAGTCCGAGAGAATATATTTTTGAATCTCCGCTGTAAAGTGAATTAAACCTTCGTTTTCGACCAGTTCCAACGCAACAACCGTTTTGTTGCCGGCGTCAGCTTAAACTTTTCGCCAATCCGCAAACCTTCCACCCAAAAGATTTCGCCGGTCGCTGTCGCGGCCAAAACCAACTCTCGCCGGCGGGCGGCGGGAATCTTGGCGTTCACGAACAAGTCCTGCAACTTCACCGCCGACTTCAGGCCGATAGGCTGAAACCGGTCGCCCGCCCGCCAGTGGCGCAAAATAATTTCGCCGCCAATTTTGGCCGCATCAAAAAATTCACACTGGATTCGGCGGGGCGAGGACGGTGACCGTCTGGCAAGACCCAGCGAGCCGTCGTATTTTTTCAAAGCCCAATAAAATTCCCAGCCAACAAAACCCACCCGCCCCGCCCTGCCCGACATTTTGAATTTAAGTTCGCCCGTATTGAACTTGTTTTCAGCTCGCGCGCTTGAATCTAACAATCGAATTTTCCCGTCCGCGTCGCGGACGACGGACAAAGCGGAACTGACGCTCACCAATTTCCCCGGCACCGCGCGAAGCTGCTCAACCAGCTCAAAATCCGAGACGACGCCAAGCTCCGCTAATTGCTGCTGCAAAACCCGGCGCTGAACGGCGACGGGCAATCTGGCAAACGCGATTTCCGACTTCGCCCACCACGCGGCGGCGGTGGCACCAACAAATTCCGCCTCCGCGCCGACAATTTCCATCAGCCGCAAAACAGTTTTGCCCAAGCCGGGCTGATAGTTTTTACGGAGCAGCGGCAGCAGCTCGTTGCGGATACGATTGCGCAGTATATCGGTGGAAAAATTGGTGGCGTCGTCGCGGAACCGGATTTTTTCCGCGCGCGCATGGGCGAGAATTTCCGCCTTGGAAAAGCCCAGCAACGGACGGACGAGCGCAATGGATTTGTCGGCGGGCGACGGCGAACGCCATTTCATACCCGCCAAACCTTCGCCACCCGCGCCACGCAACAGGCGCAAAAAGAAGAGTTCCACCTGATCATCCGCATGGTGCGCCAGCGCGATGGTGGGAATTTTGTTTTCCTGCGCCGTCTGCGCCAGAAACTCATGCCGTAGTTTCCGTGCCGCCATTTCCACCGAGATTTTTGATTGCGTGGCAAAGGCATTCACATCCGTGCCGCCGGGGAAAAAAATCACCCGCAGCTTTTTCGCCGTCTGCCGGACGAGTTTTTCATCCGCGTCACTGGCGCGGCCGCGCAACTGGTGGTTGAAATGCGCGACGAAGATTTTCCAGTGATTCTTCGCAGCGAGCGCATTCAGCGTATGCAACAGCACCATCGAATCCACGCCGCCGGAAACGGCGACGAGAATTTTTTTGCCGCGCGAAAACAATTGCCGTTCTTTGACGGCAATTTCCACGCGCTGGAGAAATTCGCTCACGCCGAGATTGTCGCGTTTTTTGCGGAGACGGGCAAGCGGCGGTTGCCATGTCCGTGTTTAGGGAATCACGGCGCGATAATATCGCTGGTTGGAATTGGTGGCGCCCGGATCGCGGAAGGTAATGACGGTGTTTGAACCGATGAAATTCGTCAGCGTAATCCAATTGGTAACACTGGTGAGATTGGTCGAGACTTGGATGCGACCGTTCAATCCCGTGGACAGTTGCAGACTGAAAACCAAGCCGTTCGTTTTTAGCGGCTGCGCGTTGGTAAAGAGCAGCTGCAGGGCAAAAGTATTGCTGGACACAAAACTGACGGTGTTGGTCGGCGAGAACAGGCCGCCGTAATTGACCGCATAGGCATTGACCGTATTAGTGCCGGCCAGGAGCGTGGCCACTTGAGTCCAGTTGATGAACTGATTGGTGGTGGCTGTGACCGTGTTCCAGGTGTTGCTGTTCAAGCGATACCAGACGCCGGAAATCCCCCAGTTGTCAGTGTTCGTGCCAACGATGGTGGCGAGCGCATTCGTCAGATGCTGGTTGTTGGTCGGCGCGGTGATCAAAAGGGTTGGCCGGCTGGTTTCCACAAACGTGGCCAGCAACGTCAAGTTAGATTGCATCATGAAAAGCAGATTCGTGCCGGTCACGGTGGCGCCACCAACCCAATTGGTTGAAACCGTCCAGTTGGTGAAGACAAAACCCGCAGCGGGAGCAGAGGTAATACTATAATTTTGGCCGATGTTCAGCCAGGCTCTGTTATAGTTCGGTAATATTACGCCTAAACCATTGGTGCGAATTGAAAGTTGGTTGGTCACGGCAAAGAACACGTGTGCGTTGGTGGTTGGCGATACATTGCCGCCGGAATTTATCGCATAGGCAGAAATCGTGTTGGTGCCCGGTGCCAGATTTACGGTGGCCGACCAATTAGTCCAGGCGTTGGTCGTCAACGCATTACTCCAACTCCCACTGTTTAGCGAATATAAGACATTCGTCACCTGCCAAATATCACTCGCCTTGCCTTTCACTACGAAAGTTGAGTTACTCACAGCCAACCCCGCCGGCACATTGGTAATACTTACGCTGGGATTGGTTGTTTCAAAAAATTTGGCCAGTATCGTCAGGTTTGATTGCATCATGAACTGGAGATTGGTGCCGGTCACGGTAACGCCGCCAATCCAATTAGTTGAAACCGTCCAGTTGGTAAATATAAAGCCGGCGGCAGGCGTGGAAGTGATGCTGTAATTCCGACCGATTTGCAACCACACATTGCTGTAGTTCGGTGATAGGCTGCCCAAACCAATGGTGCTGATTAATAGCTGGTTGGTTGGCGGTAATAGAACGGTCAATGTTGCAACGCTGCTGGTAATGGAACCGTAGGCATTGGTGACGACGAGCGTGTAATTGCCGGCGTTGGTGAGGCTGATGCCGGTGAGCGTCAACACATTGGTGGTAGCACCGGAAACCACGGCGTTGTTGACTAGATTGACGCCGTTCGTGCGCCAGTGGAAGGACAGCGGCACGCTGCCGGTAACCGTGGTAGTAAAAACAACATTGCTGCCGACCAGATTGGTCTGGCTCAAAGGCTGTTGCGTGATGGCGGGCGGATTGACCGGGATGACACTGACGTCGTCCAAACCAAAGTAATCCGGGCTATTGGAAAAACTGAACTGGAGAACAGTGCTGGCATTCGTAGCTGTGACGATGTAATTAAACTGCCTCCAGTTGAAGTCTGCGGTGGGATCGGTTCCAGTAAGATTGGTAAGTGTTGTGTTATTCCAATTCGCCTGAAACTGGACACCGCCTGAATTTCCAGTCTCATCCGGATTAGAGAGCCAGAATGAAAGCAAGTAGGTTTGCCCCGGCGTGGTCACCAATGTTTGAGTAAGGTAACCAAGTGAGGCAGATGGTCCAAACTGCGCGCCATTATTGCCGGAATGCACATAGTTTGTGTCGCCACTAGTTACATCCGTGTAGGAGGTGTCGCCCGATTGTGTCCAGCCGGTAAAATCACCGGTCTCAAATCCTCCATTCTGAACAATCGTCTGGCCGATAAAAGCGGAAAACAACAGACTTTGGGTCAGGTGACTGGCTTGATTGGAAAGCACCAGTGAGGCGCTGTAATTACCTGCGGCCAGGCTCGTGATGGCGGCATTAGTGGTGACGGTTACAGACACCGAGCTATTGCCGGCAATGGAGCCGCTGCTGGCAGAAACCGTAAACCAGATTGAGGTGTTGATAAGACTCCACATCACCGAACTGGCAGACAGGTTGGTGAATACCACGGCTTGGGAAGCGGGGTTGAACGGTCCGCCCGGCGAACCGTAGGCCGTAAAACCATTGGTTGTCAGAAGAGTTAAGGGATCAACTATTTGAAGGGTGCACTGGCGATTTTGCAGCACATGGCTGGTTTGATTTGAGAAACCAACCGTCGCGGAATAATTTCCAGCCACCAGGCTGTTGGCGGCGGAATTCAAGCTGATGGTCACGTTGGTCTGGCCATAAGTTACCAGCGTGCCGCTGCTGTTAGAAACATCGATCCAAGCCGACGGGTTGATGACGGACCAGACCAAATTTGAAGTGCTCGTATTGGTGAGCGAGAATATTTGCGACGAGGGTGAAAATGGCCCGCCCGGCAAACCATAAGCAGCGAAACCTGACGCCGGAGTAACCCCCAAAGCATCCGGCGGCGTGGCTAAGGCGTTAATTAAATTGGTGCCATTCGGCGTGCCCCAACCGGTGCAAAGGTCGTATCCCGTCACCGCTGGATATTGCGACGAGCTATTGGGCCAGAAATTATTGCCAGTGGTTGTGTCATGGAAACAGGCAGCGTAAGTGTAACTCGGATTCAATCCTTGGCCGATGATATAGATTGCCGGATTGATGAAACCAACCGAATTGGTGGAGCTGCTAGTAACTGCAACATACTGCTGGTTGACCAAGGCCATGAACCCCGCCCACAACGGCGCGGCGAAACTGGTGCCGCCGTTGCCTCCCGAACCAGCTCCACTGCCGCCGGAAATCACATAGACATTGTCCGCCGTCAGCGCCACGTCAGGTATGTTCCGAAAACTGGTGGAACCTTTGTTGGCCGACATACTGATATTAGTTTGCCAGCTCGGAATCGAATAATAGGAACTGACGCCGCCGCTACTACCATCATAGCTGATAGAACCGTCCTGATTTGTAACACGTCCCCAATTCCAAACGGTTTCAGAGGAATAAGCCGCACCATTACCAGTCGTCAAAGTCGTGCCGCCCACCTGTGTGATGTAGGGCGAACTGGACGGGGCATTAAGAATGGTAGTGTTATCCACGCCATTCACCGAACCAGCCCCGACCGTGAACGCATCGCTATCGCCGGAAGCGTTGAAAAACGACTGTCCTTGAGCGGCCATGGTTTGAAAAATGGTGTCGGTGCTGGTGCTTGGCCCACCACTCCACCCCCAAGAGCAACTTAAGTTTTTAACCGTGTTACTCGCCGCCATCGCGTTCAAAATGTCATTGGGAAAGGATGAAAGCGGCCCCTCAAACACCAATATTTTTGACAAGCCGGGCGCCATCGCCATCGCCATTTCAATATCCAGCGAAACTTCGTCATTGCCGCCATTGGTTCCAATGCTCCAGTTGGTCGAACCGACCGGCACGGTTTGGACCAGAATGTTCGTCCGCCCACCGCCCGCCAGCCGGGCATAATGGGTAATGTCGTTGGCATAATAGCCGTCCAGTTGAAACAACCCCACCGACTGACCCGCGCCAGTCAACGTCGTCCCCGGCGCATAGGCATTCCGAAAATCATTGCCGAAGTAGGCTCCGGAGCTGTCGGGCGCGGAGCCATTCTTCGGCACAACCGTTTTCGGATCCATTTTGCGCAGCTTCGGATGCGGTCGGTAATAATCACTCAAGCCGCTCACGTCCACCACCGCCAAACCGGCAGCCACCGTCGGCTCCGCGTCCGGCGCAAAAAAGTCGCGGTTCTCCGTGGGATGATGAAATTTTTGCAAGTGCAGGTGGAACGCGCGCTCCACATCCGTCGCCTTCGCTGTCACGGACAACAACAACCGGTTGCCGTGCTCCTGCGTGATTTTAAAACCGTTGGCCAGCGCAAAATTTTTCACCGCCGCGTAATCCGCTGCCGTGGCGCTGAACCGCGCGGTAAATTCCGCCGGCTCCAGAAAATGCCGGTAATTCGGACTCGCCGGGTTATAGACATCCGCCAGAAATTGATCCAGCCCCGCCGGATCGCGCAGCGGCACGCCGATGGCCAGATGCAGTTCATTTGTCGCGGGCAGACGGCTGATGGCCGTCAGATTTTTGACGGCTGCCGGCACATGGCCGTGCAGCTGCTTGAAATCTGCGCCAAAAACAGGACGCACGCCGACAAGCAAAAGCCATATCAACAGAGCCGTCGTCCGACCCAGATGCGTTTTTCCAAATATTAAAGTGTGGCTTTTCAAAAAAATGGTTGCTTAAAAATAATAAGGCACGTCGCGTTCCAAAAACTGGCGGCGTGTCGCTTAAAATTACGCTAACATTGGGCAAAGTCAATTTGCGTAAAACCATTTACCACCTGCCGCCGGCACGCTAAATTGCCGCCGTGTCCGTCGCCTTCACCATCCTCGGCAGCGGCTCGGCCGGCAACTGCGCCTATGTCGAGACCGCCGAAACGCGTATCCTCGTGGACGCCGGTTTCTCGCCGCTGCAAATCCGCAAGCGCCTCGCCACCCTCGGCAAGACGCCGGAAAATCTTTCGGCAATTTTAATTACGCACGAACATTCCGACCACATCGCCGGCATCCTCGGCCTCGCGGATAAATTTCACATTCCCGTTTTTTGCAATCGCGGCACGCAGGACGGCACCATCTGGGCGATGAAAGCCAAGTGGGACTCGAAAAAGAAACCGGCGTTCGAGGGCACCGATGGCACGGCGCACTTGAAGGCGAAAATTGATTGGCGGCTGTTCGAGACCGGCGCGAGCTTTGAAATCGGCGATGTCAGCATCGAAACGTTTTCCATTCCGCACGACGCGCAAGACCCGGTGGGATTTATTTTACGCACCGCCGCCGGCAACATCGGTTTCGCCACCGACCTCGGTCACGTCACCAAGCTGGTGCTGGAACGCATCCGCGCCGCGAATGTTCTCGTGCTCGAATCCAATCACGACGTGAAGATGTTGCAGGATTGTCCGCGTCGGTCGTGGGCGCTCAAGCAGCGCATCCTCGGCCGGCACGGCCACATCTCCAACGTCACTGCCGCCGAGACCGTCGCGCAAATCATGTCCGCCAATTTGAAACAACTTTATCTCGCGCACTTGAGCCGCGAATGCAACACGCCTGCGCTCGCCGAACACGTCATGGCCGAGCAGCTTCACCAACTCGGCGCCCGGCACGTCCGGTTGGAAATCGCCGGGCAAGATACGCCTTGCGTAACCATGAATTTCTAAATTATTTTAACACCGAAATAATTCACTCCGCATCCTCATGAAACTATTACCCCACAAACAGATTCTAGTTCTTATCCTGGCAGCTCTGGCAACTTGGACGACGGCGGCCGCCGACTTATCAGCCACCCAGCCTGCCCAAGCAAAGACGAATGGCTCGAAGGATGATCCCTACAAGTGGTGGCGCGGCAATTGCGCAAGAATCATGGCCGACATCAAGAAGATGAATGGCCAAATTGATCTGGCCTTTGTCGGCGACTCCATCACCGCACGCTGGCGGGGTGGGGAAAATTGGAACAAACACTGGGGTTCCTACCGGGCCGTCAACATGGGCATTGGTGGCGATCGGACGCAAAATGTTCTCTGGCGGCTGGAGAATGGTGAACTGGATGGTTACAAGGCGAAGGTGTTCGTCGTCATGATTGGCACCAACAATTTGTGGGAAAAAAATGCCGACCCGGCTGACGCGGCAGCAGGGGTCAAGGCAATCGTCGATCTGATCAGGAGCAAGCACCCCGAATCAAAAATCCTGCTTCTTAGCATTTTCCCGCGCGGTGAAAAGCCGAATCCAGGTCGTGAAAAAATTAAGGCGGTCAACGAGATAATCTCGAAATACGCGGGCGGGCCGGTCTATTACATGGATATCGGCAATAAATTTTTGCAACCCGACGGCACCATCAGCAAGGAAGTCATGAAAGACTACCTGCATCTTGGAGACAAGGGCTTCGATATCTGGGCGGAAGCCATCCAAGACAAAGTGAAGGAACTTCTGGCCGCGTCCGGCCAGAAGTAAATTCGCCGGGGCAGCGGCAATGCGCCCACACCTGACGAAAACGTGATGACTGAACGGCTTCAGCAGCTCGGCGATACCACAACCAGTCTTTACTTGCGGCGAAAATGGAGTAGTTATTTCGGCATGAAAAATTCGATCATTCCGTATCCGACCGTCATCGAGCAGACCGCGCGCGGCGAGCGCCAGTTCGACATTTTTTCGCGGCTGCTGGTGGACCGCATCATTTTT
>CAIOUK010000262.1 GCA_903861445.1 uncultured Verrucomicrobia subdivision 3 bacterium | reverse complement strand
CGCGCGGCGCACGGTCAGTCCGGGAAATTGCGCCGCGAGCGGAGCCGCCACGTTGCCCGGAAAATCCTCAAGGTTGATGGCGGAAATTTTTTCGCCGGCAACGTCGTCCAATTGCACTTCGCTGCCGGTGGCGACGCCGAGCAAACCGATTTGTCCCGCTGCGCCTTCGACGGCGATCAAACCGACGCGCTGCGCGAACGGCAGGGTGCCCGTCGCCACCTGCGAGCGGATGGCCAGCGTGAACGGCCGCGACTGCGCCGGGTTCAGCGTCACGCGCAATTTCCGCGTGTCGGGATCGAAGCGCCAAAGCGAGACGACGCTGGGAACCGCCGCGCTGACGAAGCTCTGGCTCGAATTGGCGCTGAAAGTTTGCGCCGGCGCATACCGGGTGCCGCCATCGGCGACATCCGTGATCGTCGCGCCCGCCGGCACGTCAAAAATCAATTCGCCGAGTTCGCCCTGCGCCGGACGGATGGCGACTTGATGCACGCCTTCCACCACGCCCGCCGACGGAACGTAGAGCTGCGAGATTTCCGCGTAGAAAACCGGCTTCTCGTTTTTCACGTCGCGGCTGCGCGGTTTCCAGCCGATCCACGCGCGGCCGGGCGCGAGCACGAGCGTGGCGACGGTGTTGGTGCCCGCCGCACCGCGCTGGACGGACACGGCCTGCGCCGAGAACACGTCCACGTTCAGATTAGCCAGCGTCAGCGTGGCGCGGTTGACCAGACCGCTCGTCACCGGCAGCATAAAACCGCTGTCGTCGTCGCGCTGGCCGACCTGAATCTGATATTGGAACTCGATGTCGAACGCGCCGCCGGACTCCGCGACCAGTTGCTGCGCGCCGTGCGATCCGGCGGACGAGGCTTCGAGCTTCAAGGCCTTCGGATAATTTACTTTCGTCAGCACTGCCGGCTCGAACAGCAGCGGCAACACTTGTCCCCGGTCCGCCTGCCAGTGAATTTTTACCGTCGCCACCGCAAATTTATCTTCGACGCGAATTTGCTGCGTGACGGAATCCGGCAACGCCGAAGCCTCCGCGCTGCGGCCCGTCAGTGCGCCGCCGAGCAAACATAATCCGATCAGCAACGCCGTCACCGCTGGCGGCGCGTCCGCTTCCGGCGGCGGCAAATCGGATTTCGGACTGGCTGGCACGCGCCAAAGTTGTTTTAGCGACGGCACCACCACTTGCAAAAACAGAAATGCCCCGACGACGCCGAAAAAGGCGCCGGTGCCGTTGGGCAGGCGCAAAGCCGCCCACGCGAGCAGCGTCCAGCCGAGAATTCCAAACGTCGCCTTGGAAAATTTATTGTTCCGCGACCACGCATAAATCCACGCGGCTAGCGCAAGCAATGCTGGCCAGGCTTTCGCGCTGGCGCTGGTGCCGGTTTCGGCCACCGGCAGATTGGAAATTTCCACCGTCAAAGCGCTGTTTGCCTGTTGCACCGGTGCGAGGAACGTTAGACTCTTCGCCGCCGGAGCGGTGATCGGTTCCACAGCGCTGGCGGCTTGGATGAATAAAATTGCGGCATATATAATTGCCGCGAGGCCGACCACCGCGCCGAGCAGATGGCGCGGGCTGAATTTGCCAACGCCTTCGCCCGTCGCCCAACGCCAGACAAAAATCGCGAGCAGCACCAAAACAAGCGTCTCGAACAGCGCCGCGAACATCCCGCCCGCTCCGTTGCTGTGCGCCAGCCGCGCGATTTGCGCGAAGCCGGTCGTGTCGACCGGACCGTCCACGGGTGCGAGCGTGCCGCGGCGATACACCAACCGCTGGCCTTCGTCGGGCAGGAGCTGCCATTCCGCGAGCATCACCGGCGCGGCCACCACGGGCGCGGCGATGTTCAGGTGTTTCGCATCCGGCGCCCGCGCGGCGAGTTTCAGATCAATCGTCAGGACGGCGTCCGGGTT
>CAIOUK010000261.1 GCA_903861445.1 uncultured Verrucomicrobia subdivision 3 bacterium | reverse complement strand
TCCGGATAAAGTGGAAAAAATTAACCCGGAGATTACCATGATTGATGCCCGTGAGGATGTCTCGGCGCCAGCCCCGAAAGCTGCCAGCCGTCGAACCAACAAAGTTTCTGCGACCCGCTCCATGAAACCCACCAAGTCCGCCAAAAAGTCGCTGCGCATTGACCGCGTTTTCAGCGACGCCAAAGTCAAACCCTTCGACCAGATTGAATGGGACAAACGCACCGCTGAAATCACCGACGACAGCGGCAAAGTAATTTTCAAACAGGAAAATGTCGAGGTGCCGAAGTCGTGGTCGGTGCTGGCGACGAAAGTGGTCGTCTCGAAATATTTTTACGGCGAGCAGCACACCTCCGAGCGCGAAACTTCCGTGCGCCAGCTCATCCACCGCATCACGCGGACGATTTCCGATTGGGGTATCGCCGATGGTTATTTTTCCAAGGCGGACGGCGAAGTGTTTTACGAAGAACTCACCTGGCTCTGCTTGAACCAATATGGCGCGTTCAATTCGCCGGTGTGGTTCAATGTCGGCCTGTATCACGAATACGGCATCGGCAAAAATTCCAGCAAGGGCAACTGGTTCTTCAATCGCAAGACCAAGGAAGCCGAACGCGCCAAGACGCAATACGAATATCCGCAGGGCAGCGCGTGCTTCATCCAGTCCGTTGAGGACAACATGGAATCCATCATGCACCTCGCCTATAGCGAAGCGATGCTGTTCAAGTATGGTTCCGGCACCGGCACCGACCTCACGCCGATTCGTTCCAGCCGCGAGAAATTGAGCGGCGGTGGTCGTCCGAGCGGCCCGATGAGCTTTCTGAAAGTTTATGACCAGGTCGCGAACGTCGTAAAGTCCGGCGGCAAAACCCGCCGTGCGGCCAAGATGAACACGCTGCGCGACTGGCACGGTGACATCGAGGAATTCATTGACGCCAAGCAGAAGGAAGAGAAGAAGGCGTGGGCGTTGATCGAGCAGGGTTATGACGGTTCTTACAACGGCGATGCCTACGGCAGCGTGATGTATCAGAACGAAAACCTGTCCGTCCGCGCGAGCGACGAATTTTTTGAAGCCGCGTTGGCGGGCAAAGAATGGTGGACCAAGAGCGTAAAAGGTTTGCCGCTCCAGAAAAAAGATGCCAGCAAGTTGCTCGATAAAATTGCCGAAGGCACGCACATCTGCGGCGATCCTGGCATTCAATACGATGGCGCGATTCAGAAGTGGCATACCTGCAAAGGCACCGAGCCGATCCACTCCACGAATCCGTGCAGTGAATACGTTTTCGTCAATAATACCGCGTGCAATCTCGCTTCGTTGAACTTGATGAAGTTCAAGCGCGAAGATGGCGTCTTTGACGTTGAACGATTCAAAGCCGCGTGCCGCATTTATATTACTGCACAGGAAATTCTCGTGGACAACGCGAGCTATCCGACGAAGGACATCGCGGAAAATTCCCACATCTTCCGCACACTCGGCCTCGGCTTTGCGAACCTCGGTTCGCTCTGCATGAGCTACGGGCTGCCTTACGATTCCGATGAAGGCCGCGCGCTCGCCG
>CAIOUK010000260.1 GCA_903861445.1 uncultured Verrucomicrobia subdivision 3 bacterium | reverse complement strand
GGAAAGTTTACTCGACGCCGTGACCGGCTTGAGCGGCAGCGGGCCGGCTTACGTTTATCAATTCATCGAGGCGTTGAGTGATGGCGGCGTGGCGTCCGGCCTGCCGCGCGACATCGCGACCAAGCTCGCCGCGCAAACCGTGCTCGGCGGCGCGAAAATGGTTTTGGAAACCGGCATTCATCCCGGCGCGCTGAAAGATCAGGTCGCCAGTCCCGGCGGCACAACAATTGAAGGCATTCACGAACTAGAAAAAGGCAAACTGCGCGCCACCGTGATGAGCGCCGTCCGCGCCGCGACTGAAAAATCGAAGAAGCTGGGGCAAGGATGAAATGAATCCATTGTTCGTTCCAACATTGGCTGGCTCATTGATGGTCTTCCTTGTTGGAATCTGGCTGGCAAAGCGTTTGCAAATCGCCACCTCGAACTTTGCTCTATTTATTTTCAGTCTGATTGCTGCCGTTCCGGCGTTTCTATTCGCGGTTTATTACGTTGGGATTTTGGGTGAAACCGAATGGTTTTATTCTTTTCGGGCGCTACAGGGTTCGGAGTTTTCCGCGTGCGCTGTTGGACTTTTGGCTGGCTGGCTTCAAACTAGGCGCAATCAAAACCAGCGAGTCCGCAAACAAATGAGCGCGGGATTTATTCCGTTCATTCTGTTGCTCTGCGTCGCGGCACCTTATTTGAAGCAGATATTTTTACGGCCTGACTGGAGTAATTTCAATGATCGGTGGGCGGATGGTGTGTGCTTACAAAGCTCGGAATCCTCCTGCGGCCCGGCTTCAGCGGCGACCCTGCTTAAAATCTACGGCAAACGAGTCACGGAAAAAGAAATTGCCCAAGAGTCTTTCACTTCTCGCCGAGGCACGGAGAACTGGTATCTCATCCGCACCCTGCGACGTCATGGCCTGGAAGCGCGCTACTCCATCAGTCTGCCAAACCAAACTGATTTGCCATGGCCTGCGATTGTCGGTGTCCGGCTTGGTGGCAAGAACGGAGCCGGTCATTTCATCGTGATGCTCGGCAAGTCGGAAAACCGATTTGTTATAGGTGACCCTTTGACCGGACGCGAAGAATTGAACAAGATGCAGCTTCAAGACCGCTATTATTTCACAGGCTTTGCGATTGCAGCCGCATCGAACTCACCTTGACGCCGCATTTCCGCAGTGGCACTCCCCGTAAAAATTGGTAAAGTGTTCCCGTGAGTTTTGTCGCTGAATTCAATTCGCTGCCGCTGTCCGCGCTCGTCAAAAAATCGCTCGCCACCGGCACCGCCGCCGCGCGTGAGTCAGCGGGCAAAAGCCAGTTTTCGCTGGCCGATTTTGCGGCGCTGATTTCGCCCGCCGGTTCAGAGATTCTGGAAACGCTCGCCCGCCGCGCGCAGCAGATGACCCAGCAACGCTTTGGAAAAGTCATCCGCCTGTTCGCACCGCTCTACCTTTCCAACGAGTGCATCAACAATTGCTCCTACTGCGGCTTTTCGCGCGATAATCCGATTCTCCGCGTCACGCTTTCGCTCGACGAGGTGCGACAGGAAGCGGCAGCCTTGAAGAAACAGGGTTTTCGCAATCTGTTGCTCGTCGCCGGCGAACACCCCAAGTTTGTTTCCAACGGCTATATGCGCGATTGCATCGCCGCGCTGCACGCCGACTGGCCGAGCATCTCGCTCGAAGTCGGGCCGATGGAAACGGAGGAATATCGTCCGCTCGTCGCCGCCGGCGCGGATGGCCTCGTCGTTTATCAGGAAACTTACGACCGCGCGGTTTATGCCGAAATGCACACCGCCGGACCGAAACGGAATTTTGACTGGCGGCTCGAAACGCCGGAACGCGCCTACGCCGCCGGTTTTCGCCGGCTCGGCATCAGCCCGCTTTACGGACTCGCTGACTGGCGGTTGGAAGCGTTGAGCGCGGCGGCGCACGCGGATTATCTGCTGCGCCACTGCTGGAAGGCGGCGCTAACGATTTCCACCGTGCGCATCCGGCCGTGCGCGGGCGAATTTCAGGCGCGCACGCACATCAGCGACCGCGAGCTGGCGCAACTCATCTGCGCCATCCGAATCATGTTTCCCGACGTAGGCATCGTGCTTTCGACGCGCGAGAATCCGCAGTTGCGCGACGGCTTGCTGCCACTGGGCGTGACGATGATGAGCGCCGGCGCGCGCACCGAACCCGGCGGTTACACCGGCGCGGGCAAGGAAAACATCCACCGCACCGAACGCGGCGTCATCAAGGAAATTATTTCCGGTGCCAGCGAATGGGCACCGCAGCCGAATCAGCCAACGAACGCCACCGGCCAATTCAACATCGCCGACGAACGCACACCGGGCGAAGTGGCGGAACGCATCCGCAAACTCGGCTACGAGCCGGTGTGGAAGGATTGGGATGCGACGTTGACGATGTGAGTTATGCGATTGCCCGAAATTCATGGAGTTATTCGACGGCGAATACTTGTGAATTTTCGCGTTGATCCTAAAATCATCCAGCGGCAATTACCGGGACGATTTCGTCCTAAACTTCATTCTGGCTTTGCGGTTGCTGGCATTTGCTTGATTCGTCTTGAAAAAATCCGGCCTAGATTTCTCCCGTCATTTTTAGGCGTGAGCAGTGAAAATGCCGCGCATCGAATCGCCGTGATTTGGGAGAATGAAAATGGTCAACTTCAAGAAGGAGTTTTTGTCCCAAGACGCGATACAAATTCAACTTTGAACGTCGTTGCTGGCGGAAGGCTTTTCCCGGGCGAATATCACCCGGCGCAATTTCAAGTTGAGGATTCCTTGGGGAAAATTGATTTTGAAATGAAATCGAAGGACGGCAAAGTTGCCGTCAAGCTGCTAGCTAAAACCAGCAAGGAGTTGCCATCAAGTTCAGTCTTCTCGACGCTTAAGGAAGCTTCAGATTTTTTCGAACCCGGATCGCTTGGTTATTCTGCCACGAGTGATAATCAACGTTTGGACGGCATGACTCTAAAAACAAAAACTTGGTCGGTCGAACCCTTAAAAATAGAACAAGCTTATTCAAGCTATTTCTCCGATGAGAGCCAATTTCCAAAAGCGAGTGTTGCTTTTGACTGCGCACTACTCATGAGAAATATAGAACACTCATGGCAAAGTGCGCCCGACCTGCATATTTGAATTTTTTTGCCGGAGCGGCGTTGACGGCTTCAAATCTGGAAATCCACCGCCGTAGTTTTTTCCGCCTTGCTCAAGACGCGCATGTCCAACCCGTCGTAGATGACGAGCGAATTCGGCTGCACGCTGTCCATGATGAACACGTTGCCGCCGATGGTGCTGCCCGCGCCGATGATGGTTTCGCCGCCGAGAATCGTCGCGCCGGGATAAATCGTCACGCGATCCTCGATGGTCGGATGCCGCTTCTTGCCGCGCAATTGCTGGCCGGCGGCGGTGGACTTCGCGCCCAGCGTCACGCCGTGATACATCTTCACATGGTTGCCGATGGTCGCCGTTTCGCCGACGACCGTGCCGGTGCAGTGATCCACAAAAAAGTGCGAGCCGATCTTTGCGCCAGGATGCAAATCCATGCCGGTGCGCGCGTGCGCCCATTCGCTCATGATGCGCGGGATGAGCGCGATATTTTTCCGGTAAAGTTCATGCGCGAGCCGTTGCACGGAAATCGCCTCGATGAACGGATACGAAACGATGATTTCCTCTTTGCTCACGGCCGCCGGATCGCCGTTGAACGCGGCCTCGACATCGGTTTGCAACACCTCGCGGATGCACGGCAGGCCGGCGAGAAATTCCGCCGTCAGTTTTTGGGCTTCGGCGGCGATGTCTTTTTTGGCGAGGCCCGCCGGCGGCTGGTATTCCAGAGCTTTGCGAATTTCGTCCTCCAATTTTCCCAGCACCGCGTCCACGCGCGCCGCCGTCTCCACCTTCACTTCGGATGAGTGGATAAGATGGTCGTCAAAAAAACCGGGGAACAGCAGCCGCAGCAAATCCTGCGTGATGCCCGTGATGGCGCGCTTCGACGGCAGGTTTTTGCCGTCGAGATGATTGATGCCGCCCGCGCGCGCGTAGGAGGCAATCAATTCGTTCGTCAACTGGGTGACGGTGGCTTTCACGCGGAAAGTATTCCGCAGCCGGCGCGCAAAGGCAAGCTGGCGCAGGCGGAAACTAAGGCTTTATGCTGAGGGGCGAAAAATAAAACACCTGTGCGGCCAGAGGCTGCACAGGTGTTTTTTTAAATAATTATTTATTGTGCAGGGGCCGGAGCCGGAGCTGCATCGTCAGCTTTTTTCTTGTGCTTTTTGCCCTTGGCGGTCAAAGCTTTTTGCAAGGTGGCGATTTCCGTGTCGTCCAGCGTCTTGTCGCTATTGACGTCAAACACAGCGGCATCCGGCGCGCTGCCGGCGGCAAAATCTTTCTGCAGCTTGGCTATTTCTTCGGGATCCAGAATGCCATTCGTATTGGCATCATATTTCGCCAGCAACGCCTTGGCGGCCGTCACTTGTTCCGGGGTGAGCTTGGCTTTCTTTTCCTTGGCGGACGCCAGGCTCGGCGCAATCAGGCCGAGGCAGCAAAGACCGATGATTATTGCGATAGTTTTTTTCATGTTTTTTTTGGTTTTGGTAGCACACCCATGGTTTCAAGTTAAAACGCTGTGTCCACACGGACACCCGTGGCTTGGTTGACCAAAGCGGCTATTGTCTTCAGAGACGTTGCCGTCTAAAGACAGGTTACAGCCAAAAGCAACCTGCAAACGGCCAACAGATTGCCAGTCTGCGGCCGGGCGTGGCGACGGCAGTTAAAGCCGGCAAAAACCGTTTCATCAGACAACGGACAGCACAGCCGCCACCACGGTTTCCACCTTAATTCCATTCATACACCGAAAATCAATCGGGCATTCACGGAGAAAACACGGCGAACACGGCGCGGCTGATTTCAAAAGCCGATGGCGGGCATCGCCGGGCAAACCCGGGCCGGTCAATTCCGGCGACGTGCTGCCGAACGGCACCACCACCGGCGTGCCCAGCGCAGCGGCAACGTGCATCGGGCCGGTATCGTTGGTCAAAAGCACGCGGCAGAGTTTGAGCAACGCCATCAACTCGCGCAGCGAGGTTTGGCCGGCGAGATTTAGCAAATGGGAGTTGGAAGTTGGAAGTTGGGATGCGATTTGGTTGGTAATCGCCATGTCGCTTTTGCCTCCGAACAAAAGCCAGGTGCAATTCGTGCGCGACTGAATTTTTTTGGCGGCGGCGATAAAATTTTCCACCGGCCAGCGCTTCGCCGGGCCGTATTCCGCACCGGGATTCAGGCCGAAAATGGGCGCGGCAGTTTTCTCCAGTCCAAATTTTTTCAACGCTGCCGTGATTTCCTCCGGCGTCACCGCCAGTTGCGGTGCGAGCGGCTCCGGACTCGCGCCCAGCGTGGCGGTCAATTGCAGATATTCAAAAATCTGGTGCGCGGAGTTTTCGATTTCTGGATTCTGGATTCTGGATTCTGGATTCTGCGCGACGAGTCTTTGAATTTCCGCCACTGTCCGCTTGCGCATTTTTACGGCTTCGGCGCGCGCACCAACCGCTTGTGTCAGGAAAAAATTCCGCCACGGGCGCGCATAACCGAGACGTTGCGGAATGTTGGCGAAAAAAACCTCCAGCGCCGAGCGCGGCGAGTTCGGCAATACGACGGCGAGGTCAAAATTTCCGGCACGCAGTTTTTTGCCAATGGCGAAAACCCCTTCGCCGGCAGCGAACGAAATCGTTTCATCCACCGCCGGATGGTGCCGCCACAAATCCACCAGTTTTTCCGGGCAAAGCAGTGCGATGTGCGCGGCAGGAAATTTTTCACGCAGTCGCAACAGTGCGGGCGTGGTCATCACGGCGTCGCCGAGCCAGTTCACGCCGCGCACCAGAATGCGGCGGGGCGAGGGTTGGAAGTGGACGCTCATCTTAATTCTTCCAGCGACGATGCACCCAGAACCAGTTCGCCGGATCGCGGCGAACCGCCGCTTCCAACGCCAGATTCACGTCGCGCATGATGGCTTCGGTCGGACGCGGATGCCCGTCCGCGTGCGTCGGAATTTTTTCACCAAGCTCCAACCGCCACTGCGCCGGAGCCACGCGATAGCAAATGGCGGAATACAAATCGGCCTCGTAACGCAACGCCAGCACGGCGGGCGCGAGGCCGGTGTTGCAATCGTGGCCGAGAAACGGCGCGCGCAAGCCCTTGGAACTTTGGTCGGCGAGCAGGCCAAGGATGACGCCGCCTTCATTCATCGCGGCGCGCAGCAGCGGACCGTCGGCGCGGCGCTCAAAATATTGGCAGCCGCTTGTGCCGCGCAAATCCTGCATCAGCCGGTTGAGCGCGGGCTGGTTGAGCGCGCGATAGGTGGTGGCGCATTGGTAATCCGGGCGGACATCGTGAAACCGCGCGTAGAGTTCAAAGTTGCCAAAATGGCCGATGGCTACAACGACGTTGCGCAAGAGGGCGTCGCCGGATTTTTGTGGGAGCCGTTCAATGCCGGTGAATTCAACGTGCGATTTTAATTCCGCCGCCGTCATGGCCGAGGTTTTAATGGCGCAGAGATAATTTTCGCCGATGCGGCCAAAGTTTTCCCGCGCAAGTTCGAAGATTTCCGCCGGCGATTTTTCCCGGCCAAAACAGCGCGTCAGATTTTCCAGCACCACGCACCGATGCCGCGCGTCGAGCCGGAACGCAAGCTGGCCGAAAAACCGGCCGAGCCGCGCGACGGCCGGCAGCGAAAAAAGCTGAATGACCGCCACGAGGCCGCGGGCAAGGAGGTAAAGCAGCGTGTTCATCAGCGGAAACAGATTTTGCTGACGCAGTCCTGAAAGTCGTTTGCGCCGGCAACGATTTTTATTTCCACGCGCATGAAATAGAACGACAGGTCGCGCCGATCAATTTTCGGAAACCGCACGGCGTCTTTTTGCGTGGTGACAATGATCTCAGCCTGACGTTTCTTGGCGCGGTTGATAGTGTTCAGGATTTCCTGCTGCGTGAAACGATGATGATCGGCAAAGCGCTTGGAATAGACGAGTTCGCCGCCGAGTTTGACGAGGCTTTGCTCGAAACTTTCCGGCTGCGCGATGCCGCTCAACGACGCGACTTTTTTACCGGTGAGCAAATCCAGACCTTTGCGTTCGCCGGTAAAAACATCCTCGAAATACAGCGGCTGGTGGACACATTCGATGATGGCGGCAGTGGAATTTAATTTGGCGATACGCTCGCGGAGTTCCGCCGTTTTACCGTCGCTCTTGGTGATGAAAATCGTGTGGGCCCGCGCGAGGTGCGATGGCGGCTCGCGCAGCGTGCCGCGCGGGAGCAGATGCTCGTTGCCAAACGGCTGCTGGCGGTCAATCAAAACGACATCGTGCCGCCGGCCGCGCAAATCCCAGTATTGAAAACCGTCGTCGAGCAGCAGCGTGTCGCAGCCAAATTTTTCAATCGCATAACGCCCGCTCTTCACGCGGTCTTTGTCCACGAGCACGACGACATCTTTCAAATTGGACGCGAGCATGTAAGGTTCGTCGCCGGCCAGCTCGGAATCGAGCAACAACGATTTGCCGTCGGACACAATGCGCGGCGGTGTGTGATCCTCGCGCAGCAGAATTTTGTTGAGGAACTTGGTGTGGATGGGCACCGGCTTGGAACGATAGCCACGCGAAAGGATGGCGACTTTGCGGCCGGCGTTCTGGAGTTCACGCGCAAATTTTTCCACGACGGGCGTCTTGCCGGTGCCGCCGACGGTGAGGTTGCCGATGGCGATGACCTGCACGCCAAGCGTCTTGTCGCGCAGAATACGCCAGTTGTAAAGCCAGCGGCGGATTTTGACGGCGACCGTGAAAACTTTTGAACCGCCGAACAGAACGGCGCGGGTGGCTTTGGCCTTGAAATCATGGCGTTCCTCGAAAACAACTTCGAGAAAGAAGGTTTCCAGAGTTTCGGCCCAGGCCCGGAAATTTTCGCGCATCACGGACTAATGTGCCAAGTGCGTGCAATGGCGGCAAGGCGAAGCCGCAGATTTAACCACGAAAGGCACGAACCACACGAAAAACCAGATAACAGACGCGACGAGTTTGTTCGTGTAGTTCGTGCCTTTCGTGGTTCCAATTCTTTAATAACCCAGCTTGGCGACTTCTTGTTGCAGCGCGAGTTGGAACTGCTGCACGTCGGCGGCGGATGGTTTGTAACCTTGCTGTTTCGGCACCACGCCGAGGCGACCGGCCTGATCGAGATACCAGTCGGCGGTCTGGCCGTCGCTGAAACTCACCTTGCCGCTGATGACTGTGCCGGGCTTGGTGATTTGGTCCACGCTCACGGAAACCTTGCTCGCGGGCGGCAAAACTTCGTCGGTTGCGGGAATGGCTCCAGCCACCGGTGCGGCGGCGGCTGGTTTGACCGGCGCGACCGGCTCAACAACTTTCGGCGGTTCCGGATCTTTCGGCGTGAGCTTCAGGTCATCCACCAGGAAGCGCGCTTCCATGTAAGTCAGCTTGATGCCGAATTCCGCCGCAAGCCGGCTCTGCACTTCCGAAAGTTTTGCGCCAGCCGCAATCCAAGTAGCGACCTGCTGCCGTTGTTCATCGGTCAAATTCATAACCGAAGTTTAGCAAACGCTTCTGGAAAATTCCATCGCAACCCGTCGTAAAATAAAAACGGCGTTTCCGCTCGCGCAGAAACGCCGCTGAAGGAATGATTTTTAGCCTTTGAGAATCGCCTCGTAACCGTTCGCTTCGAGCTCCAGCGCGAGTTCCTTGCCGCCGGATTTTACGATGCGGCCATCCGCCATGACATGAACGAAGTCAGGAATGATATGGTTCAACAAACGCTGATAGTGCGTGATGACAAGCTGCGCGGAATCCACGCGGCGCAATTTATTCACGCCGCTGGAAACAATTTTTAGCGCGTCAATGTCCAGACCGGAATCCGTCTCATCGAGAATCGCGAGCTTGGGTTCGAGCACGGCCATCTGGAAAATTTCCGCGCGCTTTTTTTCGCCGCCGGAAAAACCTTCGTTGACCGAGCGCTTGAGCAAATCTTCGTTGAGGTCGAGCAATTTGATTTTGTCCTTCACGAGCGCGAGAAATTCAATCGCGTCGAGTTCCTGCAAGCCGTGGTGTTTGCGGATTTCGTTCAGCGCGGCCTTCAAAAAGTAGGTGCTGTTCACGCCGGGAATCTCCACCGGATATTGGAACGCGAGAAACACACCTTCACGGGCGCGTTCTTCGGGATCAAGCTCCAGCAAATCCTTGCCGAGATAATTCACTGTGCCTTCGGTCACTTCGTAGCCGTCGCGGCCGGCGAGAATCGCGGCGAGCGTGCTTTTGCCGGAGCCGTTCAGGCCCATCAGCGCGTGGACTTCGCCGGCGTTTATGGTCAGGCTGAAGCCCTTGAGGATTTGTTTGTTCTCCACGCCCGCGTGGAGATTTTTGATTTCAAGAATAGGTTGCTTGCTCATTTTCAAATTTTTATTTTAGCCACGGATTGAACACGGATGAAACACGGATTCAAAAAACCATTCTTTTGAATTCCACTTTCGTCCGGCCAAAGTTGATTAACAGACCAACTTCTGTTCCCGTAGCTTTCAGTTCATTCAACAACTGCGGTTCGTCTTCCGCGTTGTAATTCTTTGCTGTTTTCAATTCGACGATGACGACATCGTTCACAAATAAATCGGCGCGGAATTCACCGACGATGACGTTCCGATATTTTACTTTGATCGCGCACTCAATTTCACATTTGAATCCGGCCTGATGCAATTCTACCTGCATCGCCTTCTGATAAACACTCTCAAGAAATCCATAACCAAGCTCCCCATAAACTGCATACGCCGCTCCGATGATTTTCTCGGTGACATCAGCGTGTGCGAGTTTGGATTCCATTTTCCGTGTTTCATCCGTGTTCAATCCGTGGCTAAAAATCAGCCCACGCTGCCTTCGAGACTCACGCCCAGAAGCTTTTGCGCTTCGACCGCGAATTCCATCGGCAGTTCCTTGAACACTTCTTTGCAGAAGCCGTTCACGATCATATTCACCGCGTCCTGCGTTTCGAGGCCGCGCGAGTTGCAGTAAAAAATCTGGTCTTCGCCAATTTTTGAAGTCGAGGCTTCGTGCTCAACGCTCGCCGTCGTGTTTTTCACTTCGATGTAGGGAAACGTGTGCGCGCCGCACTTCGCGCCGATGAGCATCGAGTCGCACTGGGAAAAGTTGCGCGCGTTTTCTGCGCTCTTGCGGATTTCCACCAGACCGCGATAGCTGTTCTGGCCGCGACCAGCGGAAATCCCCTTGGAAACAATGGTGCTTTTCGTGTTCTTGCCGATGTGGATCATCTTCGTGCCGGTGTCGGCCTGCTGCATGTTGTTCACGACAGCGACGGAATAAAATTCCCCTTTCGAGCCGTCGCCGAGCAGGATGCAGCTCGGATATTTCCAGGTGATGGCCGAGCCGGTCTCGACCTGCGTCCATGTGATGCGCGAGTTTTTGCCCTTGCAAAGACCGCGCTTGGTCACGAAATTGTAGATGCCGCCGACGCCATTCTCGTCGCCGGGATACCAGTTCTGCACCGTGCTGTATTTGATTTCCGCGCTGTCGAGCGCGACGAGTTCCACGACGGCGGCGTGCAACTGGTTTTCATCGCGCATCGGCGCGGTGCAGCCTTCGAG
>CAIOUK010000259.1 GCA_903861445.1 uncultured Verrucomicrobia subdivision 3 bacterium | reverse complement strand
GGCTGTCGAATTTTTTTTCGTTCACCAGGCCGGCAATCGTTTGGTTCGCCATGAACGCGCCGGACGCCAGCGCGCCGATGCTCGTGAGATCGAAATCACCCGGCTCGCCTTGATGCGCGAGTAAAAATCCCCCCTTATCAATGACCATCACCACCATGGCATCGGTCTGGCGGATGAATTCGCCGAGCACTTCGTCCAGCCGCTGGATGTCGTCTTCGATAAGCTGGGGCAGCGTGGGCATATCAGGCAGGATGTGGAACGCTTTGGTTGAGGTATTTCTGAAGCAACATCCGCGTGATCATGTTCAGCGTCTCAAAAACGCCTTCGCACTTGTGCGCCGTCGCCGGAAACGCCGGCACTTGCACCTCGCGGTTGTTCAACAGAAAATCCAAGTATTCCACCGGCGCGGCATTCGGCAAATCGCGCTTGTTGTATTGCAGCACATACGGAATGTCCGCCAGATTCATCTTGAGCAAATTCAAATTGTCCACGAGGTTTTGGAAGCTCTCGACATTCTCCGGCATTTTTTCGTATTGCGAATCCGCGACGAACACAATGCCGTCCACACCGCGCAAAACCAGTTGCCGCGTGGTGTTGTAAATCACCTGGCCCGGCACGGTGTAAAGCTGGAACTTGGTTTTGTAGCCCTTGATGGTCATCGCCTCGATCGGCAGAAAATCAAAAAACAAAGTGCGATCCGAACTCGTCGCGAGCGAGACGAGCTTACCCTTGTTGCCCGCCGCCGTTTGGACGTGGTCGTGAACCTGCACGAGATTCGTTGTCTTGCCGCCCATCGCCGGGCCGTAATAGACGATTTTTACCTGCAACTCTTTGGTCGCCTGATTGATGATGGCCATAAATTTATTGCGCTTTTTTCCGATCCAATTCTGCCGCCAGTTGTGCCAGTTCCACGCCCGGCAACCCTTCGCCCGCGCGCCCGAACGCGGCAAAATAAACCGAGCTCACGCGGAAAATTTTCCACGGCACATTGCCCACCGTGAAACTCACATTGTTCAGCGCGCCCATCCGCAACTCGCGCGTGCTCTGGTTCACGCGCTCAAAAATCTGCGGCAAAAACGCCGCCAACGTGTCGGCGTTCAACTCCACCGGCACCTTGCTGGCCACCCGCAAACCATCTGGTAAAGCCACCAGCGCGCCCGCCACGCCCGGCAGCGTCACCGCGCGTGTCACCACATCGTGCGGCGGTGCCTGACGCGTCGTGAAATTCGACGGCGAAGAATCGGGCGGCGTCACTTCGCGCGTGGCCAACGGCGGCGTTTCCGCGGCGTCGCTGCGTGAATAAAAATTCGTGTCCGCTGGTTTGGCCGGCGACGGAGCGGATACCGGTTGCGGAAAGCCAAAAAACAAATCGGGGATGTCCGCCGACACCGCCGGTTTCGGTGCCGACTGGAGCCGGTTTTTCTGGGCCGCCAGATACAGCGGCGCGATTACTTTCAGCGGCAATTCCAATTCCAGATTGTCATTCGGCGACGCCGGCGAACTCGGTTGCGTCAGCGTGCGCAGTTGTTTCCACGTCATCGTCACGCGCCCGCGCTTGAGCCCCGCTTCGATGTCGGCACCGGCCAGTGGCGCGCTGGCGTTGGCCAATGATGAGCGGTGGATTTCGTTCTTAATTTCTTCCGGCCATTTTTCCGAAAGATCACACAGCGAAGCAAAAATCGTCGGTGGCACCGGTTCGGCGCGCGGCGGAACCACCACGACCGGCGCAGGCATCGGTGCCACGGAAATTTTTGGAGCCGGGGCGGGCGGCGTGGGTGCGGCCACCGCCGGACGGCTCATCGTCAGCGGCGCGGCCTGACTATTTTCTTTACCAGCGGGCGAAACCACCGGCGGCGGCGTTGGCGGCGGCGTGAAGGCAATCGGTTTGAATGGCTCCGGCTCGCGCAGCGGTGCGGGCGACGACGCGGGCGCGGCGGTCGGTGCTTTGAGCGGCTGCGTGGTGAACGTAATACCTTGGCCGCGCGTGTTGAACGGCCCGGAAATTTCCTGCGCCACCTCGACTTTTTCCGCGTAGCGCCGTGCGAGCAAGGCGGGATTGAGGCGCGTCAAAATTTCTTTCAACGGCAGACTGACGGGCCGGTTGTCCATTTCGCAGGCGGCATTGGCAAACAGACCGGGCGCCATCTGGCGCAATTCGCCGAAGGAAATTTTCACCGCGCCGAACGCGAGCTGGCTCATCACCAACGGCACCGGCACAACCATCGTCATTTCCGGCGACGGCTCGGAAATGAGTCGGCCACGCAAATCCGTCGGCAGCGCGGCGATGACCGGGGCGATCGGGATTTCCACTTCATTGTCATTGGCTGGACGTGGCGGAGAAAATGGATTCGACTTCATCCCCGTCCCGGCGGGCGCGGGAATCGGTGCGGGCGCACCGGCAGAAAAGTTAACAGGCCGTTGCTCGACGGCGTCGGGACGAGCGGAATCGTCCAACTGCCGGAGCAAATCCCGGAGTAGTCCCGCAAATTTAGATTTCACACCATTGGCCATAACTGGATTAAAATTGCGGCGCAGCCGCACCTTTCGCCAGCAAAATCTGCGCCATTCGCAATTCCTTGTGTTTTTCACTATCACTGTCCCATGATGAGGCTGCGGATGGAAAATCTGTCCCATTTGCGAAAGCAAATATGTTTTCCGGCGAAAACACGTCGGGCTTTTAAAATGGCACGGCATTTTTCGCTCTTGAGTTTGCGCTGGATTACGGTTAGCGGTTAGCAGTTAAGCGAAATGGCAATCCGGCATAAAATTTTAATCTTAGACGACGACGACACTTGGCTCACGCTGTGTCGCGACTTGCTGGCGGATTTGCCGAGTCACCCGGAGATTCTCACCGCCAACTCCGCCAAACGCGCGTTGTCCATTCTCGAAGCCGAGCGCGTCCGGCTGTTGATCTGCGATTTGAAGATGCCGCGCATTGACGGGTTGCAGATGCTTTCGATTGTCCGCCGCCGGTTTCCTGAATTGCGCACGGTGGTGTTGAGCGGACTGGAGAATGAAGATTACCGCGCCCGCACCTACGCGCTCGGCGTGGATTTGTTCTGGCACAAAACCGAGATGCAGCG
>CAIOUK010000258.1 GCA_903861445.1 uncultured Verrucomicrobia subdivision 3 bacterium | reverse complement strand
TTTAAATTCTCTTATGCAAATCGAAAGTTTAAAAGTTTTCTGCGATCTCGCGGAAACGGAAAGTTTCACCAAGGCCGCGCAAATCAACAGCGTCACTCAGTCCGCCGTCAGCCAGCAAATCAGCTCGCTGGAGCGTATCTTCAAGTCGCTGCTCATCGAGCGCAGCAAGAAAAAATTTCGCCTCACGCGCGAAGGCCAGGTGCTTTACGATTACAGCAAGCAGATTATCCAGACTTACGAATCGCTCCACAGCAAATTGCAGGATTTGAAGGACATTATCTCCGGCACCATCCGCGTGGCGACGATTTATTCCATCGGCCTGCACGACTTGCCGCCGTATATCAAGAAGTTCATGAAGAGCTACCCGACGGTGAACGTCCACGTCGAGTATCGCCGCGCGAATCAGGTTTATGAAGATGTGATGAGCAATGTGGTGGATATGGGGCTCGTCGCGTATCCGGCCAAGGATTCCAAGCTGGAAATTGTCCCGCTGCGCAAGGAGCCGCTGGTGCTCATCTGCCATCCGCAACATCCGTTTGCGAAACTGAAAGCCGTCAAGCTCAAGGCGCTCACCGGTCAGAAGGTTATCGGCTTTGAGCCGGACATTCCCACGCGCAAGGCGCTCGACAAGATTCTGCGTGAATACGGCGTGGAGGTGAAGCACGTCATGGAATTCGACAACGTCGAGACCGTGAAACGCGCCGTGGAAATTGATGCCGGCATCTCGATTGTGCCCATCGGCACGGTCACACAAGAGATCAACAAGAACACGCTGGCCGCCGTGCAGGTTGAGGACGGCGAATTTTACCGTCCACTCGCCGCGATTTACAAAAAGAACAAGGTGCTTTCGCCGGCGATAAAACAGTTTTTGAGCATCCTCAAGGACACGATTTAAGCATCAACTTGCTTCGCCAGCGGGCGACGCCAAAAACGTCGCCCGTTTTTTATTCGCTAAAACTGGGGCCGCTGCGATAAATGCCATTGAACGGCATCCGGGGTTGGACAGCCGGCGTCGGCAACTCGCCATGGTTTTCCTCTTTGCAGACGGCCTGAATTTCTTCGGCGGACAAGGCGCGGTTATAGATGGCGACCTCGTCAATCATTCCGATGAATTGCCGGACGCAATCCGGTTCAGCAATTTGTCCGATGCGAAATATGCTATCTGGCGGAGTGTTGAATTGCGAAACACCGCTGGCGACCAGCACGCCATTCACATAGAGCTTAATTGAGTCGTTGCCAATACTGGTCACGGCGATGTTATACCACTGACCTTTTTCTAGGACAGGCCCCACGATCGCATCTCCCCATGTGGAAAAACACAGCCGGTGGTCAGGCTGGTCATTGAAATAAATCGCAAAAGCCTGGTTGGCCTTGCCAAAATTTCCATAAGCGGCGATGGTGGCTTCAGCTCTCGGAAGGAATGACTCAATATAAACCCAGCAGGCAATCGTTCGGTCGCTGGTTCCCACCGGAAGTCCGGCGGCTGGGGCAGTCACGGAGTCGCCGAGGTTGTGAAACTTAAAGGCTCGCCCCACCTTGCCCTCTGCAAACGTCGCACCGCCATTTAATATTCCATTGCTTCCGTTGACTGAATCGTCGGCATTCCCTTCGCCTGACCACAGTGCCACCAGTCCCGCCGGATGCGCGCCAGTCGTGCGGCTGGTTGACACGGAAATTTTTCGCAACGAGTTCACCGGCAATTCCACCTTGCCAAAGCTTGTCTTCATCGCGATCACGGAATCCACAAAGCAAACCGTCAGTGAATCGCCATTGACCGTGGTCAGTTTCGCATAATTGGTGGAGCTGCATTCAACCGAGCGGATTTTTTTTACCTCCAATTTAATTTCACCCGACAACGCAGCGCGAAACGTCAAGTATTTCTCCACGCTCGCGCCGGTCACGCGCGAGCCATCGCGCAACTCCATGGTCAGGCGCGGCGGCAGGTTCGTGTCAGTTGACGCAGCTTGAACTGGATGGAAATAAAATGCCAAGGCGCAGAGCGCACAGCAGAGTCGCAGGATGGTTTTCATGATGGTGGCCAGTTAATCTGAAATGATACTCGGAATGCGGTTTCTACTTGGTCTCGTTCGTCCCGGAAATGGCGCCGCCCGACCATCGGCATTCGCGGCATTTTCGTTGTAGAGGGCATTGACTTCATCCGCCGACAAGGCCCGGTCATAAAGCCCCACCTCGTCAATGTCACCGATGAACGGAAAATTATTACCGCCATCATTCACATTGCCGATGCCGATGCCCGGCGATTGGTCGGCCAGCAACGCGCCGAACGGGCGAATGCTCGTGGTCGTCTGCGCCGCGAGCAGGCCGTTGGTGTAAATATTCAACGTTCCAGCCTCACCATCCAGCGAGGCCGCCACATGCGTCCACACAAAATAATTCACCGTCGTCTCCACATACGCACTGTTGCCGCCCGCATCACAGATGTTGAAATGCAACGTGTTGTTGGCTCCCATCGCGAGTGCATACGGATCCAATCCAGGCCGGTGATCACCGCGAAAAAAAATTACGCCATCGCCCCGCGGGCGGATCCAGCCTGAAATGGTCAAGGCATTGGTCAGGGCATAAGCGGGCTGGTCGGCTATCTCTATGCCGGTGTAAATGCCGGAGTAGGCAAAATTATCAAAAGAAAACGCCTGTCCCGCCACGCCGCCCGTGAAACTGACTCTGCGTAAGATTCCGTTGTTGCCGCCTACGGAATCCACGGCATTGCCGTCAGCGGACCACCAGCCAAGTAGCCCGTTCATAGGCCGGCCGGCCCTACCCAGTGCTGACACTCGCAGGTTTTTAATCCGGGCCACCGGCAGTTCCACCTTGCCAAAGCTCGTTTCCACGCGCACGGCGGTGGTCTCGAACTCAACTTCATAAGCATCCCCATTGGTCGTCGTCAAACGCGCCGCCGGCGATTTTTCGGAGGTGTAAATGACCGAGCGGATGCCCGCCCACGTCAGCTTCAGATCGCCCATCGTCGCCGAATGAAAATTCAACGTGTCATCCAAGCCTTTCCCGATGAGATGCGAACCGTCGCGCAACTCAATGGTCAGGCGGATGTCGGCGGCATTCACCGCCGGTGTGGCTGAGGCGATTGTGCGTTTTGTCGCCGGCGCAACTTTGATGCTGCGGATTGATTTTACCGGCAACTCGGTTTTGCCGAAGTCCGTTTTCAGACCAAGCGTGTTCGCGTCGAGTTGCACGGTGAATCCATCACCATTGGTCGCCGTCAACCGCGCGGTATCGGTGCTGGCGGCAAATTCGATGGCACGGATGGTTGCCCAAGTCAGTTTCAGGTTGCCAATGGCGGCAGAGTGGACGCTCACGGAGTCATCCACGCTATTGCCGACGACGCGCGAGCCGTCGCGCAACTCCACCGTCAGGTGCGGCGGCGGATTCGTGTCGGCGGCGTGGCTGGCGGTTGAGATAAAAAATGCCAGACACAAAAAATACAGCGCGGTTTTTTTCATAATAATAGATGCAGCCAATTGATTGATGCTCGCTAGTCATCTTTTACCAGCCTCGCATACCTCACGGATTTCCTCCGCAGACAACGCGCGGTTGTAGATGGCAATTTCATCCAGCAGCCCGCTGAAGAACGTGTTATAAGTCCAGTCGCCGGGGTGATCGGTTGGTCGGCGGCTGATCCAAAAATTACCCGTGGTTAATGGATTGAAGCGCCCCCATTGGCTGCGGGTCACGACGGCACCGTTGAGATACAAAACGCCCGCACCGGTGGCTTTGTCGTAAGTGACCGTGACTTGCTGGAAGCTGCCCGCCGTGACGGTTCCGGGACGTGATATCAAACTGTGCGAGACAAAGACCCCCGACTCGTTTTCCTGCCCGACGAGATGCGCCGCGAGCACGCCCTGCGAGCCCGGCATATTGCCAATCCATAATTGCACACCGATCTGTCCGGATATTTTATCGCTGGGATTCCATTCCAGAATCGGATGAAAGCCGGTTACATTACTGGGTTTGATCCACGCGCTGATGGTTAAACCATCACCATTCGCCCCGGGATTAAAATCCGGCGTATCGGCAAATTTCATGCTGGAACTGAAACCATCCATTTCAAATGCGCGCCCCACTTGGCCGTCCGCAAACGAAACATTCATCAAAGTCAAATCATGGCTGCCGGCTGAATCTCGACCGTCATTCTCACCCGACCACAGTGCGACCAAGCCCTCTGGCCATTGCCCGCGTGCGCCTGCTGCCGAAACTTGGATGCTGCGGATGGATTTTACCGACAGTTCGTTTTTGCCGAAACTCGTTTCCACCCGCACGGCGGGAGTCACGAACTCAACTTCATACGCATCACCATTAGTCGTCGTCAACCGTGCCGTCGAAGATTTCTCGGAGGCATAAACGACCGAGCGGATACCTGACCAGGCCAGCTTCAGATCGCCCATCGTCGCCGAATTAAATTTTATTTCCTTGTCCAAGCCCTTCCCGACCAGATGCGAACCGTCCCGCAACTCGATGGTCAGGCGAAAGTCTGTTGCGCCGGCGGTAGTCCTGGCGGCGGTCGGCTTTGCCGGTGGCGCGACTTTGATGCTGCGGATTAATTTTACCGGCAACTCGGTTTTGCCGAAGTCCGTTTTCAGGCCAAGCGTGTTCGCGTCAAGTTGAACGGTGAACCCGTCGCCGTTAGTCGCCGTCAGTCGCGCGGCATCATCCGTGCTGGCGGCAAATTCGATGGCACGGAGAGTTGCCCAAGCCAGCTTCAGGTTGCCAATGGCGGCGGAATGAACGCTCACGGTGTCATCCACGCTTTGACCCACCACGCGCGAGCCGTCGCGCAATTCCACCGTCAGGCGCGGCGGCGGATTCGTGTCAGTCGTGCCGCTGGCAGACAAGGCGCTCGTTGGTGGCGAGCACGCGGAAAGAAAAACAAGAATTGAACAACCAAAGACCGCCCCCAAAAATGTTTTCATGCCGCCAGCCTGCGCCCGCCCCGTTTTGCCGTCAAGCGGAACTTATTTCAGGCTGACGGAATTTAAGGCGTTGAGCGCCTTCGCCATCATCCGGTTGGCCGATGGCGGCGGGAGCCGGAAATTTCCGCCGCTGGCAAATGCGCTTTACTCATCGCCACGCGCAGTTCATTTTTCGCCGGATGGTTTTCACCCGCAAAAATCTGGATTGGTGGTGCGAGCGCACCATTTTGTGGCTCGTGCTCGGCCTCATCGCGTTCGCGGCGGCGGCCTTCGGCGCCGTGGACGAATGGGCGATGCTCGTGGTTGAGGGCGGCGCAGCGGTGGTCTTCATCCTGTGGGCGGTGCGGCTGTGGTTGAGCCGCCGGCCGAAAATTCTCTGGCCGCCGCTCGCGTGGGCGGTTGTGGCGTTCATGGCGCTCGCCGTGGCGCGGTATTTTACGGCGGACATCGAATACGTCGCGCGGCAGGAAGTGATGCAAGTCCTGCTGTTCGGCTTTCTTTTTTTTGCGGTGCTGAACAATCTTCGCAGTCAGGATGAGACGGAATTTGTCACGCTCGTATTGCTGGTCGTCGCCACGCTCATCGCCGGCTACGCGGCGGCGCAATTGGCGCATCACTCGAACCACGTCTGGAATCAGCTTTCGCCATATCCGGGTCGCGCGTCCGGCACCTTCATTTCACCCAATAATCTCGCGGGTTTTCTGGAACTGCTGTTGCCGCTGACCGTCGCATTTTTGCTCGTTGGCAAAGTGAATGTCACCACGCGCATTCTGCTCGGTTACGCGACCCTGGCAATGGGCGTGGGCTTGGCCGCAACCTTCTCGCGGGGAGGTTGGTTGGCCACGGCGGCGGGTTTGGTTTTACTGCTGGGAATTTTGCTGGGTCATCGCAATCATCGACTGAAGGCGGTCATCCTGCTGTTTACGCTGCTCGCGGGCGGCGGTCTTTTCGCCACGAAATATCTGGCGCAGACGCCCGGTTATATGCGGCGCGTGGCCCAGCCGGATACCGAAGGGCCGGGAGTGTTGGACTTGGATTCGCGGCTCGAAATGTGGCGGGCGGCGGCGCAGATGTGGCAAGATCATTTTTGGTTCGGCGTCGGGCCGGCGCATTACGACTATCGCTTCCGCGAATATCGGCCGGAGACGCTTCAGCTCCGCCCCGACCGCGCACACAATGATTACCTGAACCTGCTCGCCGACTGGGGCGCAATCGGCGGGGTGGTGGTGTTTACTGGCATGGGCGTTTTTATTTGGGGCCTGTTCAAAACCTGGCCGCATGTGCGCCGGCAGGAAAATGATTTTGGCAGCGGCCAGAGCAACCGCTTCGCCTTTTTCCTCGGCGTGGTCGGCGGACTGGCGGCACTGGCGGTGCATTCGTTCATGGATTTCAATTTGCACATCCCTGCCAATGCGCTGGTCGGCGTGACTCTGCTGGCGCTCGTCTCCAGCAACCTGCGTTTTGCCACCGAGCAATATTGGGTGCGGTCGGTTTGGCCGTTGCGCGTGACGGTGACCATTTGTTTGGGCGTCGTCGCCCTCGCTTTGGCAGTGGACATTTCGCGGCGCGCGCCGGAAACCTGCTGGCTCGCGCGTGCGGCTGCCGCCGCCAATTTTTCCGACGCACGGATTGCCGCCTTGAAAAAAGCCTTCGTCGCCGAGCCGGAAAATTTTCAGACCACTTACGACCTCGGCGAATGTTATCGTATCCAGAGCCTTGATGGCGGGGTAAATTATGCCACGCGCGCGCAACAGGCGTTGGATTGGTATGCGGTGGGCAGCCGGCTCAATTCGCACGAAGGCTATAATTATTTGCGTAGCGGGATGTGTCTGGACTGGCTGGGCCGGCACGCGGCGGCGGAACCGTTTTTCCACGCGGCCGAGGCGTGCGATCCCAACGGCCATTACCTCGTCGCCAACATCGGCTGGCATTACGTCGAGACCGGCGATTATGCCGCCGCGCGGCAGTGGTTTCAACGCGCCATCCGGTTGAGCAATTATTCCGAGCCGATGGCTGAAAATTACCTCACCATTTGCGAGGCGAGACTGTTGGATCAGGCGTCTGGAAAATGGCTGTTGCCGTCCGGTTTCTGAAGGAAAACCCAGTTGACATCCCTGGAGTTGACTTTATAGTGAAGTCGAGTTTTAACCGTTCCAGAGCATTATGAAACACGTCCAGCTTTTCATCGCCGCGATACTTGCCGTTGCGCCACTTACTTTGTCCGCCAAGGCTGCGACGTTGGGAACCCAGCCCGGTTGCGCCACCATCGTCCGCGCCGTAGGCCAGGTGGAATACAATCTGGGCGACGGCCAATGGCATCCCGTCGTGGCTGGCAAAGTATTGCCGCCCGGCTCCACCATCCGCACGCTGTTCAATGGCCACGCCGACGTGGTGCTCGGGCGCGAAATCCAATTTCCCCAAGCCAAGCCCAATCCGGAACGCATCGGTCAGGCTTCCGACGGGCAAGTCACCGGCTTCATTGATTATCGTCCGTCGGTCGAACAAAACGCCATCCGGCTTGTGCCCGACACCACCGTCAGCATTGATAAACTTTTCATCACCGACACCGGCGCGGACAGCGTGAGCGATACGGAATTGAATCTGACGCAGGGGAAAATTTATTGCAGCGTCAAGAAGCTCTCCGGCGCTTCGAAATACTTTGTGAAAATTCCCCAAGGCATCGCCGGCGTGCGCGGCACTTGGTTCAGCATTGATGTTGCGGGTCAGGTGGTTTGCTTCGAAAGCACCGGGGGCGGTGTTTTAATTGCCTTTACGAATGCTGCCGGCAGTCCCGTCACCTATCTCGTCACACCCGGAAGCATTTTGGATCCGGTCACTGGTCAATCATCCAATATTCCCCCCGCCGACATGGCCTTTCTCAATCAGGTCTTCGACGCGTTGAAAACATTGTATCTGGTGATTTTGGACTTCAACGAAGACCGCACCCAAACCTTTGTCTCGCCGGTCAACGGCCGGCGCTGACCAAACAATTTTCTCCAAAACCAGCGCAGCCTTGAGTTGCGCTGGTTTTTTGTTTAATCCAACAGCGTGCAACTCAAGCGACTCAAACGCGCGCCCGCCGTCCTTGCGGTCATTGTCCTCGCGCTGGTTTGCGGCGTCCGCTTGTGGCAACCCGATTTCCCCGAGCGGCTGGAGCGCATGACTTACGACTGGCGCGTTCGCATCGCCCAGCAATTTCCCACGCCCGCCGCCACCAACCTCGCTTTTGTCGCGATGGAAGATTCCACCATCGTCGCCGTCAACCGCGGCAAAGTGGATGGAGTGAAACTTGGCTACCACTGCGGCCTTTACTGGCAACGCCAAGTTTATGGCCGACTCGTCGAGGAACTGTCCGCGCAAGGCGCCCAAGCCATCGCCTTTGACATTTTGTTTGGCGAGTTGCGCACAGATCATCCCCTCGTGCAGATGGCCGACGGCAGGCTGATGGAGTCCGACGATTTTTTCGCGCAGCAAATACGCCGCGCCAGCAATGTCATCACCGCTTTTACCACCGAAGTTGCGCCGCCCGATTTGTTCGTGACGAACAGCCTCGCGCTCGGCGACATCTCCACGGAAAAAGACGCGGATGGCGTTTTGCGCCGTATCAAAAGTTTTAACCTGAACTGGCATCCGGCCTTCAAAAACGCCGCGCGCCAACTGGACGCGGATCTGGAACACGCGCAGATCCTGCCGGGTAAAATCATCCTTCCGCTCGGCGGTGGAACTAATTTCACGGTGGCGCTCGACCACAACGGAAATTTTGACCTGACGGATTTTGTCGGCGACGTCATCCCCAAAAAATTCAAACGCTTCGACCAGCCGTTTGCACGAGTATGGGATCTCGGCATTGTGCTGGCCGCGCGGGAATTGAAACTGGATTTGGCGCGCGCCGAAGTGGATCTGCCGCACGGAAAAATTATTTTGCGCGGCGCGAATGGCGTCGAACGCACGATTCCCGTGGATGCCAAAGGTTATTTTTACATCAACTGGCAGTTGATGGCAGGCAGCCCGGAAGTTCCGCGCGTTCCGATGGAAGAATTGCTCAAGCAGGACAAGCTGCGCTTGCTGGGCGAGACGAACGGCCTGCGCGACGACTTTCGCGGCAAGCTCGTCGTCGTCGGTTCCGCCGCGCAGGGCAACGACTTGAGCGACCACGGCGCGACGCCGCTGGAAAACGACACACTGCTCGTCAGTAAACACTGGAACGTCGCCAATTCCGTCCTCACCGGCCAGTTCATCCACCGCGCCGGGTTGTCGGTGGAACTCGCGCTTATCCTGTTGCTCGGCGCATGCACGGCATTTCTGACCTGGCAACTCCGCGCCGTCGCCGGCAGCGCGGCGGTGGTGGTGCTGCTGCTTGCGTATGCGGGCGCAGCGGTTTGGGTGTTTGCACAATTTCGTTTCTGGTTGCCGCTGGTTTATCCGCTCGGCGGCGCGGTGCTGTTGCAACACGGCATTTTGCTGGTGCATCGCGTGGTGTTTGAGGAACAGGACAAGCGCCGGGTAAAATCCGTTTTCTCCAAGCTGGTTTCGCCGGACGTCGTCAACGAACTGCTCCGGGCGGAAAAATTGTCCGTGGACGGCGTGCGGCGTGAGGTGACGGTTTTCTTCGCCGACGTGCGCGGGTTCACGACGCTTACCGACCAGATGCAGGAACAGGTCGCCGATTTTGTGCGCGAACACAACGTGGATTCGGCGACGGCGGAAAAATATTACGCAGCCTCCGCGCGGGAAACTTTGGAGACGGTGAACCTCTATCTCGCCGCCGTCGCCGACGCGGTGAAACATCACGGTGGCACGCTGGACAAATACATCGGCGATTGCGTGATGGCGTTTTGGAACGCGCCGGTGCCGAACGAAAAGCACGCGCTGACCGCCGTGGAAGCGGCCATCGAGGCACAACGAGCCGTCCATCAATTGAATGAAAAACGCCTCGCGCAAAATGTCGCACGCGAGGCGGACAACCGCGCGCGCATGGCCACCGGCTTGCCGCCGAAGCCGTTGCACGTTGCGCTGCAACTCGGCACGGGCATTAACACTGGCGCGGTGACGGTCGGGTTGATGGGTTCGGACCAGCACATTTTGAACTACACGGTTTTTGGGCGGGAAGTGAATCTCGCGAGCCGGCTGGAAGGCGTTTCCGGCAGCGGCCGCATCATCATCAGCGACACGACTTATCTGCAACTGTTGCGCCACTCGCCGGCGCTGGCTTCGCTCTGCACCGAACTGGTTCCTGTCTCGCTCAAGGGCTTCAAGAACGCTGTTCGCATTTACGAGGTGGCGTGGAAATAGTTTTTAATCTTTAGTTTTTAGTTTTAAGTTAGGACATTCACAAGGTAGTCAAAACAACTAAACCAAATGAAGCGCATCGCGATTTATCCCGGCAGCTTTGATCCGCTGACCAACGGCCATTTGGACGTGATCCAGCGCGCGGCGAAATTGTTCGACCGCGTCATCGTCGCCGTCGCCAAAAACGAGAGCAAGCATCCGCTGTTCACGCTGGCCGAGCGGGTGGAGTTGGTGCGGAACGCCGTGGCCAAGCTGCCCAATGTCGAGGCGGATTCGTTTAGCAGCCTGCTGGTGGAATATGCCGCGGCGCAAAAAGCACAGGCCATCGTCCGCGGGCTGCGCGCGGTGTCGGATTTTGAATTTGAATTTCAGCTCGCGCTGATGAACCGCAAGCTGGATGAAAAAATTGAGACGATTTTCATGATGCCGAAGGACACCTACACGTTTTTGAGTTCCCGCATCATCAAGGAAATCGCCCGCCTCGGCGGCGATGTGAGTTCGTTCGTGCCGGCCAATGTGCAAATCGCGCTGAAGAAGAAATTGAAGGATTGATTTCAATGGTGACGGCTGGAAGCTTGTTTAGATATTAGGTAGCAAGCGATGGCGATAGAGAATTATGAAAGCTATACCCAAGAAAAACTGGAAAGTTACAGCAGCTATGTTTTTATTTGCCGCAGCTTGCTTTGGCGGAGCAGCGATTATTTACGCCAAGTCATCAAAGCCAAGTATGGCGGCTTTATATTGTTCGTTGTCCTCGCTCCATGTCGTAGCGAGCGCCATATTTTTCAAGAAGAGCAAGCAGGTCTGACGGGTTTGATTTGAGTTATCATGTCCTTAAAAATAAATCTTCGCCATTTGGAGGAAGACGGCATTCATCTCAAAGGTGAATTGCCCGTGGCGGAGCTGGATTTGGGCGTGAACGATGAGTTGATCCACGTGGAAAAGCCGTTGCGTTACGATTTGTCGGTGGAACTGCTGCACGATGCCATTCTGGCGACCGGTTCGCTGGCGTTGACGCTGGACTGCGAATGCGGCCGCTGCCTGAAAAAGTTCAAAACCGAGTTGAAATTGGCAGGCTGGGCGGCGCATTTGCCGCTGGAAGGTGAGGACAAGGTGTCCGTGGAGAACGATTGTGTGGACTTGACGCCATTCGTGCGGGAAGATATTCTACTCAACTTTCCGCAACATCCGTTGTGCAAACCGGACTGTGTGGGATTGAAGAAGAAAACCAGCGCCCGCAAGGCTGAAGCGGTTGAAAAACCGGCTTTGGACGTGTGGGCCGAACTGAACAAACTAAAAATTAAATAGAATTTATGGGCGTTCCAAAAAGAAAACCGTCAACGAGCCGGCAGCGTCAGCGCCGCGCTTACAATAGCGTGCTCAAACTTCCGCAGTTGGGCAAATGCCCGCAATGCGACGCGCCGGCGATGCCGCACCGCGTGTGTCCGGCCTGCGGCTTCTACAAAGGCCGTCAGGTATTGACCGTCACGGCGGGCGCGTAAGCAGTTTTTAATTTTGAGTTTTAAGTTTTCAGCTGGAGCGCCGGTCGTTTCAGCCTGAAAATTGAAAATTAAAAACTAAAAACTATTATGCGCATTGCAGTGGATGTCATGGGCGGCGACCACGGTTGCGGTGTCATCATCGCCGGCGTGAAGCGCGCCCTTGAGGAAAACAAGGATCTCGAAACCATCTATCTCGTCGGCAACAAGGCCGACATCCATGCCGCGTTGCCGGAACGCGGCTTTCGCGACCACCGCGTCCGCATCATTCACGCCACCGAGGTGGTGGAGATGGAGGACAAGCCGGTCATCGCACTGCGCAAGAAAAAGGATTCTTCCATCGGTCGCGCCGCCGACCTCGTCAGTGAAGGCAAGGCGGATGCGCTCATTTCCCTCGGCAACACCGGCGGCATTTTTGCCGCCGGCACGTTCAAGGTCGGCCGCATTCCCGGCGTGGATCGCGGCTGCATCGCCACGGTGATTCCCCGGCAGAACAACGAATTTGTGCTGCTCGACGCCGGCGCGAACGTCGAATGCAAGCCATTGCACCTCGCGCAATTCGCCGTGATGGGCAGTGTTTATTCGCGGGAAATTCTCAAGCGCAAAAATCCGCGCGTCGGCATTTTGAGCAACGGCACTGAAGATTCCAAGGGCAACGATTTGACTCTCGAAGCCTTCAAACTTTGCAAAAAGCTCGACTTAAATTTCATTGGCAACGTCGAAGGCCACGACCTGTTCAAGGATCACGTGGATGTTGTTGTCTGCGACGGCTTCGTCGGGAACATCGTATTGAAGACCATCGAGAGTCTGGCGGTCGGTATGTTTTCGATGCTCAAGCGCGAATTGACACACAACACCCAGCGCAAGCTGGGCGCATTTTTAGCCAAGGCCGCGTTTCACTCCATCCGGCGGCGCATGGATCCGGAAGTTTATGGCGGCGCGCCGCTGCTCGGTTTTAACGGCCTCGTGTTCAAGGCGCACGGTTCCGCCCGCGAACGCGCCGTGACCAGCGCCATTCGCGTGACGGCCAACGCGGTCAAAACCCAGATCAACCAAACCATCGCCCGCGACATTGCGGCGGCGAATAAAATTCTCGAAGCCGAAACTGAAACGGTGAAGACATGAAAAATCCGCGCGCCAAACACAATTTTGTCAGCCGCACCTGCTCCATCACCGGCGTCGGCTCCTATGTGCCGGAACGCATTCTGACCAATGCCGACCTCGAAAAAATGGTGGAGACGACGGACGAGTGGATCACCACGCGCACCGGCATCAAGGAGCGCCGCATCGCGGCGGCGGACGAATTTACTTCCGACCTCGCCGCCAAAGCAGCGCAGCGCGCGATGGAAATGGCCGGCATCACCGCCGACCAGATTGATTTAATCATCGTCGCGAGCATCACGCCCGACATGCCGTTTCCGAACACCGCCTGCCTTGTGCAGCAAAAAATCGGGGCGCGGCGCGTGCCGGCGTTTGACATTGAGGCGGCTTGCTCCGGTTTTCTCTACGCGCTCGAAGTCGGCCAGAATTTCATCGCCTCGCGCGCCTACGAAACGGTGCTCGTCATCGGCGCGGAAAAACTTTCGTCCATCACCAACTGGAAAGATCGCAATACTTGCGTGCTCTTCGGTGATGGCGCGGGCGCGGCGATTTTGCAGAACCGCGCCAATTCCCACGGCCTGCTCACCACCGCGCTCGGCGCGGATGGCGGCAAGGCGGACTTGCTTTCCATGCCCGGCGGCGGTAGCCGTTGCCCGGCCTCGGCGCAGACGGTTTTGGACGGCTTGCATTTTTTGCGGATGGACGGCAAGGAGACTTTCAAAAACGCCGTGCAGGCGATGTGCAGCGCAGCGAACGAAGTGTTGGAGCGTTGCGAAATTGACATCACCAAAATCAAATGCGTCATCCCGCATCAGGCGAACCAGCGCATCATCAGCGCCGTCGGCGAACGCCTGAACTGCACGCCGGAGCAGGTGTTTGTCAACCTCCACAAATACGGCAACACCTCGGCGGCTTCGGTGGCCATTGCGTTGGATGAAGCCGTGCGCTCGGGCAAAGTCCAGCACGGCGACTTGATTTTAATCGTCGCCTTTGGCGCCGGCTTGACGTGGGGCGCGGCCATCATTGAATGGTAAAACTTAAATTTGACGCCTCACGACGGCGTGCTAGGTTGCTTAACTTATGAGTGCAAAGAAAATTGGAAGTCTGGATTCTCTTGGGAATTCTGTCAGTGTGATGGGGCGCGAATCCTCTATGGCACTTTGCGCGGACAAGGTTTCCGTCCACAAGAGCGGCATTGAATTTTGCAGCCCCACGCCGTTTAATGAATGGTCGGAAATGACTATTTCGCTCCAGTCGCCTGCCGACGGGAGCCGGGTTTCCTGCCACGGCGTCGTTGTCAGTTGTGCCGGCAGCAAACATTCCGGCTACCATGTCTCGATGTTGTTCACCAGCCTGACGCCCACGGCGGAAAAACAACTCGGCGCGATGGCGCGGTCCGAGTTTGGCGCGGGTCGCTAATCAGCTACTCTCCGAGAAACAAAACCCCGGATAATTGTCCGGGGTTATTTTTTTGACCGCACCGGAAAACTTTTCTACACTCAAACTGTTCGATTTTACACCCGAAACCTAACTTTTTATTCCAATGAAATCTGGCTTGAATATCAAACCTTCCGGCAATCTCGACTTTCTTTCCCTCGGCGCACTCGTCAACCGCCTCGACCCCGGCATCATCCCGTTTCGCAAGGCGTCGCACTGCGACATCCACGTCAGCGGCGGCGAATTCAACGTCTCGGCGAACCTCTCTGATTGCTTCCGGCTCAATACCGGCGTCGCCAGCGCCATGGTGGATTATCCCATCGGCGACCTCATCGCCGAACGCGTTCGCGCGATGAGCGTGAAACCGTTCTACAAAAAATTCAAGCACGACGGCGTGCGCGGCCCGAACATGGCCACGGTATATTCCGATCGCGGTCAGGGTGTCCGCGCTCCTGTTGTATTCTACAACCGCAGCAATGAAGCCGCCGGCCAACTCAAGCCGGGCGATTTCAACTGGAGCGAAATTTTTGGTGCCGGCGTGCGTTGGTTCCATAGCGGCGGTATTTTCGCCGCGTTGTCCGAAACCACCGGCGAATTGATTGTCGAGGCGATGAAAGCCGCTAAAGCCAGCGGCGCGGTAACTTCGTTCGATTTGAATTACCGCCAAAAACTTTGGGACATCTGGGGCGGACAGGACAAGGCCGTGAAAGTGCTCGCCCGCATTGTTGAAAACGTGGATGTGCTCGTCGGCAACGAGGAAGATTTGCAGAAAGGTCTCGGCATCGAAGGCCAGGATGTTGAAGCCGCTTCCAAACTGGATCCGTCGGCGTTCTATGCGGTCATCGAAAAGGCGACCAAGAAATTTCCCAACGTCAAAGCCGTTGCCACCACGCTGCGCGAAGTGCATTCCACCAACCGCCACACCTGGGGCGCGGTGGCGTGGGTGAACGGCAAAACCTATCAGTCGCCGATGTGCGAACTTGATGTCGTGGATCGCGTTGGTGGTGGTGATGGATACGCGGCGGGATTTTTCTACGGCCTGCTGTCCGGCGCGTCCGAACAGGAAGCCGTCAACCTCGGCTGGGCACACGGCGCGCTGCTGACCACGTTCCCCGGCGACACCACGATGGCGACGGTCGAGCAGGTTAAAGCGTTTGCCAAGGGCGGTTCCGCCCGCATCCAGCGCTGATTCTGGAAACTTGCAGGCGAAAGCCTGTGCTATATTGGTATTGTTATGCTGTATTTCGCCCGCGGTTCCGTCACCGACAAATTGTCGAAAGACGATTTACGCGCCGGATTGTTTGCCGCGCTGAAAAAACTCGGCGCGCGCAATAAAGTTTTGGCCGTGCCGCCGGATTTCACCCGATTCCATTCGCAAGCTGGCTTGTTGACCTCACTCGTTCATGAATTTTACGGTGAGAAACTGACGGACGTGCTGCCCGCGCTCGGCACGCACACCGCGATGACGAGCGAGCAGATCCATGAAATGTTTCACGGCGTGCCGGAAAATCTTTTCCGCGTCCACAACTGGCGCACGGGTATTACTACCGTCGGCGAAGTTCCGGCGGCGTTCGTCAAAGAAGTCTCCGAAGGCGCGGTGGATTTTCCGTGGCCGGCACAGGTGGCGAATCTCATTGCCAGCGGCGGACATGATTTAATCTTGTCCATCGGCCAGGTTGTGCCGCACGAAGTCATCGGCATGGCCAACTATAACAAGAATATTTTCGTTGGCACCGGCGGACAGGTTGGGATGAACAAAAGCCATTTCGTCGGCGCGGCCTATGGCATGGAACGCATGATGGGCCGGGCGAATACGCCGGTTCGCAAGATTCTCAACTACGCTTCGGAGCATTTCACCAAGCATCTGCCGATAGTTTACGTTCACACGGTCATCGGGCGCGACGACGACGGCAAGCTGGTGGTGCGCGGATTATTCGTCAGCGACGACGCGTCCGGTTTTGAAAAGGCGGCGGCATTGTCGCTCGAAGTGAATTTCGAGATGCTGGCCGAGCCGCTGAAAAAAGTCGTCGTCTATCTCGACCCGTCGGAATTCAAGAGCACCTGGCTTGGCAACAAGGCCATTTACCGGACGCGCATGGCGATGGCGGACGGCGGCGAACTGCTCATCCTCGCGCCGGGCTTGAAGGAATTCGGCGAAGATCACGAGATCGACCGGCTCATCCGCAAATA